>JBARXR010000107.1:0-10640 GCA_049647445.1 Jannaschia sp.
GTCGTACGTCGCGGCGGCACCATTTTCCGGGCGTTCAATCTCGACGGCGGGGACCTTGTGATCCCCGATCGCACGGTTTGCCTTGCAGTCGAAGAGGTCGCACGGGATGGCCGAGCGCTTCCCATTCCCGTTGTCACAAGCATCGACGTTCATCCGGATGCCGCCGCGCTGGACCTGATCAACCTGCGTCTCGCGGTGAGCGATGACGGCATCACGACAGCCGAGGCGAGTGCTCGACCCCATCGTGAAACCCTGACCCAGGTTGGGACGACAGAGGTACAGGGCGAGAATTTTCTGTGTGCCGGTAGACCCGGGACCGACGCGTTGAGTTGCCAGATCCTGCCCCCCTATCCGAGCCCCGCGCCTCTCGTCATCTATTGCGATGCCCAGCGATGCGAGATGCCGGTTCTTTTGCGCGATGACCACCTGACCGTCAGTGCCGCATGGCGCCGGGACGCCACGGGCCCCGAAGCGGTCGGAGTGGAAATTTCGGCGAGGGTCCGATCGATAGCAGATTTTCTGGAGGACCAGATCTAGCGATCCGCTTTTGACTGCATCAGCCGCATCGACGGAAGGCAAAGACGGACCCGAACTTGAGACCCCCCATTCGTCCATCGCAAGTTTCCCGTGCCCCACGCCAACCGATGCGATCGGTGAGCCCGCTGAACCCGAAATCGATGGGCAGCGCCACGAAGGTGCCGAACGTCGGAAGGGGACGGCGGATGTCCAAAGCGTTCGATATCCGTAAAAACCCAAATGTGATTTGCCGGATTACCCCCCCGCGTGTTTCTTTTTAAGTGACTCAACGGGAGACACCAGATGCGCCTTGCCCCAGCCCTTGCCCTGACTGTCATGGCCGGACCCGCACTCGCCGCGATCGAAGGGGAACGCGTCCAGATCACCGGAGAAGTCATCGACACTTGGTGCTATTTTTCGGGTGTCATGGGACCGACCGACAGCGTCGTAGGCTCCGCCCATCACACCTGTGCCCTCTGGTGCAGCGCCGGCGGCATCCCCGTGGGCCTGCTAGCGGAAGACGGCACCGTCTACATGGTTCTCAAGATGGAAGGCGATGCACAATCGGCGGGCGGCGACACCAACCTTCACATCGCCTCCCACACGATCGAGGCCGACGGAATGCTGTATAGGCGCGATGGCCTGAATTATCTCGTGGTCACCACGATCACCGCTGACAACGACATCATAAACCAGACGCATGAGGACTTCGGTGTGATCCCCGGCTTCGCGATCCCCAAGGAGGCCGCAGAATGATCCGCCCGACCCTCGCTATGGCACTTCTCGCCGCACCGGCTTTCGCCCAGGACTTTTCCGAGGGATCGGAGGCGAAGACCTGGAACCTCTACGCAGAGGTCCCCGCCCGCTTCACCGCTACAGTCTCCGATCCGCTCTGTGAACTTGCGGGGCAGTGCACACCCGATTGCGGCGGCGGACGCCAACAACTTGTCCTCGTGCGCGAGGCAGATGGTGTCATGGTGTTCCCGCTCAAGAACAACCAACCGGCATTTACCGGCGCCGCCGCAGAGCTTGCACCGTTCTGCGGACAGTCGGTCGAGGTGGACGGGTTGATGATCGACGACGCCGAAATCGGGGCGGTGAACATATACCTCGTCCAGCGGATCCAACCGGATGGCGGCGACTGGATCACGGCGAACCAATGGACCAAGGACTGGGCCGCGGACCATCCGGACGTCGCAGGCAAAGGCCCCTGGTTCCGCCGCGACCCGCGCGTGAACGCCGAGATCGAGGCCGAAGGCTACCTCGGTCTCGGACCGGAAATCGACGCCGCCTTCATTGCCGACTGGTTCTGATGCGATTCGCAATCATCATCGCAGCGTTGCTCGCCTCGCAGGCATCTGCGCAGACCCTCCCGTTTCCGTCGAATTTCGGCGGCGCCTACACGCTGACGGACCATCACGGGCAAACCCGAACACAGGCTGATCCCGACGGCCGCATTCAGCTGATCTTTTTCGGCTACGCCAGTTGCGAGGCGATCTGCACGGTGGCCTTGCCGATCATGTCCGACATGACCACGGCCCTGGCCGCCCGCGACATTCCAGTCGTCCCGGTGGTGATCACGGTCGATCCGGAGCGCGACACGGTCGAGACGATGGGCCCGGCGCTCGCTGCTTTCGCGCCGGGCCTTACGGGCCTGACCGGCACGGAAGCGGACCTTGCCCATGCGCGAAGGCTTTTTCATGTCGAACGGACCGCGCTCTTTGAAGAACCGCTGGGCGGGACGGTCTACAGCCATGGCTCACATATCTTCGTCATGGACGGCGATGGTGCCTTTCTGACGCTGCTGCCCCCGATCCTGTCGACCGAGCGCATGGTTGAAATCGTCGAAGGCTATGCGAAGGGCTAGACCTACGTCCCGTCTTGCCGAGACTTCGCCCGATGCCTAACCTGCCCGCGACAACGGGAGGGACACCCATGCTCATCAGAACCGCCGCCATCCTGGCGCTTACCGCCTCGACAGCACTCGCGCAGCAGACGGACATAACCGTCGGAATGCAGCTTGAACCACCGAACCTGGACCCGACGGGCGGCGCCGCCGCTGCCATCGACGAGGTGGTCTATGCGAATGTCTTCGAGGGCCTGACCCGGTTCGGCCCGGATGGCTCGGTTCAACCTGCGTTGGCCCGCTCGTGGGAGGTGTCGGAGGACGGCACTGTCTGGACCTTCAGCCTCAACGACGGCGTGACCTTTCACGACGGCACGACGATGGATGCCGACGATGTCGTCTTCACCCTCGACCGCGCCCGTGCGGACGACAGCACCAACGCCCAGAAGGCCCTTTTCGAAGGTATCGCCGAGGTGGAGGCCGTCGATCCCGCCACGGTCCGCATCACGCTCTCGGCCCCGAACGGCAACCTCGGCTTCAACCTGGCCTGGGGAGATGCGGTGATCGTGGCGCCTGAAAGCGCCGATACCAACGCCACGACCCCCATCGGCACGGGCCCCTTCAAACTGGGCCAATGGGTTCAGGGCGACCGCGTCGAACTTGTGGCGAACGCCGACTATTGGGGCACCAAGCCCGCGCTGACGGCGGCGACCTTCAAATTCATCTCGGATCCGAATGCCGCCTTCGCGGCGATGATGGCGGGCGATCTCGATGCCTTTCCGAACTTTCCCGCACCCGAGACCCTGTCCGCTTTCGCCGCTGATCCGCGCTTCTCGGTAATCGTCGGGTCAACCGAGGGCGAGACGATCCTCGGTATGAACAACCAGTCCATCACCGACCCGAAAGTCCGCGAGGCGATCAGCCACGCAATCGACCGGCAGGCCATCATCGACGGCGCGATGTTCGGCTATGGCACCCCCATCGGCAGTCATTTCGCGCCGCACAACCCCGACTATGTCGATCTCACCGGCCAGTCCGCTTTCGACCCCGAGAAGGCCAGGGCGCTTCTGTCTGAAGCCGGTGTCGACAATCTGACCTTGCGCATGATGCTGCCACCCCCGGCGTATGCCCGGCGCGGCGGAGAGATCATCGCGAGCCAGTTGCGCGATGTCGGCATCGAGACGGAGGTGACGAACCTCGAATGGGCACAATGGCTGGAGCAGGTATTCCGCGGCAAGGACTTCGACCTGACCATCGTGAGCCATACCGAACCTGCGGACATCAACATCTACGCCCGGCCCGATTATTACTTTCAGTATGATAACCCGGAGTTCCAGGCCCTGATGCAAAAGATCGGCGTCACCTCGGATGCCACCATGCGCTCACAGCTTCTGAAGGATGCGCAGCGGATCATCGCGGATGACTACGTCAACGGCTACCTTTTCCAGCTGGCCAAAACGGGCGTCGCCGATGCCCGCATCAAGGGCCTGTGGGAAAATGCGCCGACCCAGGCCAACGACCTGACCGGCGTCAGCTGGTCCGAGTAAACGCCGAGGGAGTGGTCCGTCCGGATCACTCCCACTGCGGCGCTTCGGTCTGTGGCTGGTAGGTGCCGAATGACCATTCATGCCCCTCCAGATCAAGCGCGCGCCAACGACGGGTGCCAAACTCGGTGTCCTCGGGCGGATAGACTTCCCGGGCGCCCGCAGCCATGGCCCGCGCGTGATGTGCATCCACATCCTCGACCACGACATAGAGGCCGGGGCTGGCCTTTGCCGCCAACGCGTCCACTGTACCGAGCATGATGACCCCGTTGCCGGACCGCATTTCGCCATGCATGAGCCGTCCGTCTTCGCCGTCGAAAGCCTGCACGGTCTCCAAGCCGAATGCGGTTTCCAGAAATGCCATCGCCGCCTTGGCATCGACATAACTGAGATAGGGGACGATCGAGGGACGGTCAGGCATGTCTTTCTTCCCAATTGGATGACTGGACGAGGGTGCGGCAACCTTATCACGAGTCGGATGCCGCGCGCCTCTCGCCAAGACTTGCCAGCCGTCATATCTGTCGAACACCATCAGAAAGGCCCCACCAAATGCGCCTGCGCGCCGTCTTCGTGCTTCTCTTTGCGATCGCCTTCGCCGCCTCGCCCTTTTTCGTGCCGGGTTTTGGCGGATACGATCCGACGCAATTTCCCGTCCCGCTGGAAAACCCGCCAGTCCAGCCTGCGGGCTATGCCTTCTCGATCTGGGGCCTGATCTATCTCTGGCTGATCGCGTCCGCAGCCCAAGGACTGTGGAGGCGCGCGCAAGTCCCGGCCTGGGACGCGACGCGTCTTCCCCTCATCCTCAGCCTCGCGGTCGGAGCGATCTGGCTGGCCGTCGCCGTCGCCTCGCCGATCTTGGCCACCGTCCTGATCTGGGTCATGCTGGGCGGCGCGCTCGTGGCGTTGTCGCGCACCCCGACCACCGATCGCCTGATCCTGCGCGGGCCCCTCGGCCTCTATGCAGGATGGCTCACGGCGGCCTCCGCTGTTTCCCTGGGACTGTTGGCCGCCGGGTGGGGCATCCCGCCTTTCGGCCCGGACGGCTGGGCCATCGCCGCGCTGTCGCTCGGCTTGGTGATCGCCATCGCGACATTGATCCGAACGCCTTCGCCCGCCTACGGTGCCGCTGTCATCTGGGCGCTGATCGGCGTGCTGGTGCAGAACGGGCCGTCCCTGGTGGGCTTCTTCGCGCTGGCGGCGGCACTGGGCATCGCAGCCGTCGCGATCATCGCCGAGCGCCGCACGCGAACCCGCTGACTTCGCCAGGTTTCGACCGGCTCAGATCGTGGCGTTCGTCTGCCCGCCATCGAGCAGGACATTCTGCCCAACCATGAACCCCGCGTGGATCGAGCACAAGAAAGCACAAGTCGCCCCGAATTCCGCCGCGGTACCATAGCGGCGCGCGGGGATTGAGGTCTGCCGCTGCACCCGCGCCTCCTCGAACGAGATGTTCTGCGCCCGGCTGACCCCCTGATCCAGCGAGATCGCCCTGTCTGTATCGTGAATGCCGGGCAGCAGGTTGTTGATCGTGACACCGGAGGCGGCCACCTGCCGCGCCGTTCCGGCAACATAGCCGGTCAACCCCGTCCGCGCCGCATTCGACAGACCCAGAACACCGATCGGCGCCTTCACCGATTGCGAGGTGATGTTCACCACCCGGCCCCACCCCCGCTCCATCATCGCTGGCAGGCAGGCTTTCATCAAAGCGATCGGGGTCAGCATGTTGGCGTCCAGCGCCTTGATGAAATCGTCGCGGTCCCAGTCCGACCACATCCCGGGCGGCGGGCCGCCCGCATTGGTGACAAGGATATCGGGGTGGTCGGCGGCCGCGAGCACGTCGGCCTGTCCCTCTGGCGTGGTCACGTCGCAGGCCACGGCGACAACACTGACACCGAACCGCGTCCGGATGTCCGCTGCTGCCGATTCGAGCGCCTCTGGCCCCCGCGCGTTCATCACCAGATCGACGCCCGCGCCCGCCAATGCCGCCGCACAGCCAAGGCCGAGGCCCTTGGATGACGCGCAAACCAACGCTCGCTTACCTTTGATCCCCAGATCCATTTCCGGCACTCCCTTTCGGCTCGCGTTGGGGGTATCATCCCTGCCGACGGAGTTCAGCGACAATCTTCAGAAAGCTGGCCTTCGAAGTTCCTTGTCATGCCATCCTGCGGCCCCTCTTTCGCCAACTCTTCCTTGCAAGTTCCAATCATGCCTGATGCCGTCTCTCCTCTTTCTGCCCTCAGCCGCTGCACGGTTTTTCCGGCAGACGCGATCTGCGTCGAAACCGGTGCGCTGATGGGAGATGCCATCGGGGACCTGACGCAAGTCGTGCCCGGCGACGTCTATACGCTCGACGGACGCATCGACGCGCGCGAACTCGTGCTGACACGTGCCTCGAACGCCACCACCGTCGCGCCGGGAAGCTCGGTCGGCACGCCGGGGCAAAAGGTCGTGCCGCTCGCCCGTCACCAGTTGATGAGCGCGCGGGGCGCGACCGTCGAAGTCCTCGTGCTGGATCTCGAGGGCATCCGCTTTGCCATGCCGCTCGGGCCCTTGTCGGCAGGGGATGAATACGCCTTGATCTCGTCGGAAGCGGTCGCGGGTGAACTGGCCTCCGTGTCTTCCGTCAGCTTCACCCGGGGAACGAGGATCACCATGGCGAACGGGACGCAGGTCCGCGTCGAGGACTTGAGCGTTGGTGACCGGGTGCTGACCCGCGATCACGGCGCGCAGCCCATTCGCTGGACCGGGATGCAGACGGTGCGCGCAGAGGGCCAGAATGCACCGGTCATGATCCGGAAAGACGCCCTCAACAACGCCGACGACCTGTTGTTGTCGCCCGACCACCGCCTGTTCATCTATCAGCGCCGAGACGCAATCGGTGCGGGCCGCGCGGAGCTTCTGGTGCGCGCGCGTCACCTTGTGAACGGCGAAACGATCTGGCGCGACGGCGGCGGGTATATCGACTATTTCCACCTGCTCTTCGACGCGCATGAAATCATATATGTCGAGTGCATTCCGGCAGAAAGCCTTTTGGTGTCGGCGGATGTCGTCGCCGGGCTTGACGACGATCTGGCCGATGACGTGACGCGCCAGATGCAGGGCCGCGCCCATGTCCCGCACCACGGAGTGGAACCCTCAGCTGCCGATCTGGATGGCTTCGATGCTGCCGAAATATTGCGCCGCGCGTCATCGCGGTGACGGGGCTCAGTCCCGAAGTCTCCGACCCGTGATCCCTCAGTCCCGAGACCACCCGGCAAGTGCGGCTTCGTCCGCATCCTCGGCCGCTACCCAGTCCGCACCCGCTGCGGTGACTTCCTTCTTCCAGAACGGCGCGCGCGACTTCAGATAGTCCATCAGGAACTTGGCTGCCTCGAAGGCCGCGTCACGGTGGCGCGATGCGGTTCCGACCATCATGATCCTCGACCCCGGCTCCAATCGCCCATGGCGATGGATGATCGTCACACCGGAGAGCGGCCAACGCTCGGCTGCCTCCCGTGCGATGTCGGTCAGCGCCCGCTCGGTCATTCCGGGATAGTGCTCGATTTCCATGTGTCGCAGACCGACGGCAACATCGCGCACCCGACCGGTGAAGGTGACGACCGCCCCCGTTTCTGGCCCCGCCTCAAGCCGTGCGGCCTCGGCGCCAAGGTCGAAATCACCGTCCGTTACGATGATGCGGGGTGAAGAATTGCTTGTTTGCATAGCGAAACCTTGTCTTTGCCTGAACCACACCGCGTCTTCTGCGGGTTAGCCGCCAGTCATGGGAGGAAAGAAAGCGACTTCTCGCGCACCGTCCAGTGGCGTGTCGAGCGGGACCAGTTCCTGATCCAGCGCCGCGCGGACCGTTCTCATGTCGGAAAAGGCCATGGCATAACGTTCCTCCCGCCCGCGCAACTCCTCCACGAGGTCGGCGATGGTCCGGGCCTCCGTCTCAACGGTCTCCCGTCCAAGGCCGATGCGTTCGCGCAGCCAGGCGAAATACAGAATCTGCACGGTCATCATGTTCGATCCCGCAGAAAAGGAAGGGCCTTCATGAAGTAATCCCAGCCGGTCACGCCGGTCAGGCCCGCGGCAAGCCAGAGCAAGACCGTGCCAGCGAGAAAGGTGATCTGCTCGCCCCAGATCAACGCCCCGATACCGATGTCATCCGGCAGGGCCCCCGCCAGGATGGCCTCGATCGTGGCCACATCCATGCCGTGCACTCGTTCTGCGAAATGGTGCTCGAACACGCCGGTGGAGAACAGGACCGCAATCGCAACCATCTGCGCGGTGGTCTTCCACTTCGCGAGTTGTGTGACCTGCAAAGTGCCGGACGTGGCGCCCAGAAACTCTCTCAGGCCGCTCACGAACACCTCCCGAAAGAGGATGATCGTGGCCGGCAAAAGGATCCAGGGATTCATCCCGGAAAATCCTGTGATCACGAGCAGGGCTATGACCACCATCGCCTTGTCGGCGATCGGATCGAGCATCGCGCCAAAGCGGCTTTCCTGGTTCCATTCGCGGGCGATATAGCCGTCGAACCAATCGGTTATGGCAGCCACGACAAACAGAACCAGCGCGAACCAATCGGCATAGGGCCGTGCGAAGAACAGGAACATCACCGCTACGCCGGGTGCAGCGAACAGGCGCATGACCGTCAGGATATTCGGGACCGTCCAATTCATGACATTGGTGTAGCGGGCTTGCGCGGGGCAATCCATCCCCTGCAAGGCACCTCTCGCTAACCCTTTTCGTGGAAATGCCGGTGGATCGCTTCCGCCATCGCACCACTGATCCCATCGACCGCTTTCAGGTCCGCCAAAGCCGCTCGGGACACGGCCTTCGCACTTCCGAAATGGGCAAGCAGGGCACGTTTGCGGGCGGCGCCGACGCCCGGAACGTCGTCGAGGGGGCTGGCGACAAAGGCCTTTGCCCGCTTGGCCCGGTGCGTCCCGATCGCAAAACGGTGCGCCTCGTCACGCAGCCGCTGGATGAAGTAGAGGACCGGATCGTTGCGTTGCAGCGCCATCGGACGCCGACCGGTCCGGTGGAACTCTTCCTTGCCATGATCCCGGTCCACGCCCTTCGCGACCCCGATCATCGGAATATCCTCGACCTCGAGATCACGCAGGATCTCGCGCACGGCGCTCACCTGCCCCGCACCGCCATCGATCAGCAGAAGTTGCGGCCAGACATCTGATTTTCGCTCCGGGTCCTCTTTCAGCAGGCGCTTGAACCGTCGGGTCAAAACCTCCTTCATCATGCCGAAATCGTCGCCCGGCGTAAGCTCCGTGTCCTTGATGTTGAACTTTCGATATTGCGATTTCTCCAGCCCATCCGGACCGCTCACGATCATCGCTCCTACGGCGAAGCTGCCTTGAATATGCGAGTTGTCATAAACTTCGATGCGCTGCGGCGGGGCCTCGAGACCAAAGGCGTCCGCCAGACCGTGCAGCAGGCGACTCTGGGTCGCGCTCTCGCTCATCTTTCGGCCGAGACTTTCGCGCGCGTTGCGTACCGCGCCCTGCACAAGCTCGAATTTCTCACCCCGCTGCGGATGCAGAAGCTGGACCTTGCGCCCGGCCTTTTCCGATAGCGCCGCCTCCATCAGGTCGGCATCTTCGATGCCATGTGAAAGCAGGATCGTCCGCGGTGGCTCCTTCCCATCGTAGTATTGTCCGAGGAAAGCCTCGGTCACCTCTGCGGGGCTCATGTCGGCCGAGACACGCGGATAGAAATCCGCGTTTCCCCAGTTCTGGTTCGCGCGGATGAAGAACACCTGAAAGCAGGCCTGCCCGCCATCCATGTGCAATCCGATCACGTCCGCCTCCGGGACGCCCTGAGGGTTCACGCCCTGGACCGACTGCACGTTGGTCAACGCCTTGATCCGGTCGCGCAGCGCTGCGGCGCGTTCGAATTCCATCTCGTCGCTGGCTTTTTCCATTTCGCCCGCCAGCTTTTCCTGAATTTCGGTCGTCTGGCCGCGCAAAAACTTTTCTGCATCCGCGACGGTGCCAGCATAGTCGGTGGGCGTGATCAGGCCGACACAAGGGGCGCTGCAGCGCTTGATCTGATAGTTCAGACACGGCCGCGTTCGCGTTTCGAAATCGCTGTCTGAACAGTTGCGGAGCAGGAACACGCGCTGCAATTGATTGAGGACGCGATTCACCGCGCCCGCGCTTGCAAATGGCCCAAAATACTCACCCGGTTCCGCCTTGCGGCCACGATGCTTCTTGATCTGCGGAAAGAGGTGCTCGCGGGTGATCAGGATGTTCGGAAAGGATTTGTCATCGCGGAGCAGCACATTGTAACGCGGCTTGAGTTGCTTGATTAGGTTCTGCTCAAGCAGCAGGGCCTCAAGCTCCGTGTTGGTCGTCAGAACCATCATCGAGGCGGTTTCGGAAATCATCCGCTGGATGCGCCCGGAATGTCCTTGCAGGCGTGTGTAGTTCGCTACCCGGTTCTTGAGGTTGCGGGCCTTGCCGACATACAGAACCCGGCTTTCCCCATCGAGCATGCGATAAACACCGGGTGATCCATCCAGTGTTCGGAGGAAGCGCTTGATGACATCGGGTCCGGTTTTCATCGTGCCTGTCACAACCTTTCCGATTCTGTCATGTCGCTGCCCCGAATGCAAAGTCGGCGCAAGACCTCCGACCACGGCGTTTTTCGGCACAAGGGTGTGGATAAGGCTGGGAATGGATTATGTGGGTCCTTTGAAATCAACATGTTCTTCACGAAACTGTCACATTTTC
>JBARXR010000108.1:0-1926 GCA_049647445.1 Jannaschia sp.
TCCGGTGCACGTAGTCTTCGGCATGGCTCGGTACGTCGAAATTGAACACATGGCTCACGTTCGGGATGTCGAGGCCGCGCGCGGCGACGTCGGAGGCCACGAGGAACTTGATCGACCCGTCGCGGAAGCCATCGAGCGTGCGGGTACGGTGCGACTGCTCCAGGTCGCCATGGATCGGCTCGGCGTTGTAGCCGTGCTTTTTCAGGGACTTGGCGACCACGTCGACTTCGGTCTTGCGGTTGCAGAAGATTATGGCGTTGCGCAGCGGGTTGTCGGCGAGCGCGGCATCGCGTTCGATCACGGCGCGCAGGATCTCGCGTTTGTCCTTGGCCGCGAAGGTCTTGTTTTTCGGCGTATGCTCGATCAGCACCTGCGTGATGGTCTCGGAGGTAGAGTTCTGGCGCTCGACCTCGATCTTGACCGGGTTGGACAGGAACTTGTTGGTGATCCGCTCGATCTCGGGCGCCATGGTGGCCGAGAAGAACAGCGTCTGGCGGGTGAAGGGCGTCATCTCGAAGATGCGTTCGATATCCGGGATGAAGCCCATGTCGAGCATGCGATCGGCCTCGTCGACGACCATGATCTCGACGCCCGTCAGCAGCAGTTTGCCGCGCTCGAAATGGTCGATCAGGCGTCCGGGGGTCGCGATCAGGACATCGACGCCGCGGTCGATCAGCATGTCCTGTTCCTTGAACGACACGCCGCCGATCAGCAGGGCCTTTTTCAGGCGGCTGCCCTTTGCGTAGGTGTCGAAATTCTCGGCCACCTGTGCGGCGAGCTCCCGTGTCGGGGCCAGCACGAGCGAACGGGGCATCCGCGCCCGGGCGCGCCCCTTGCCGAGCAGGGTAATCATCGGCAACGTGAAGGCCGCCGTCTTGCCCGTGCCCGTCTGGGCAATGCCGAGCACGTCGCGGCCCTGAAGGGCGGGCTCGATCGCGCCGGCCTGAATCGGCGTGGGGGTCGTATAACCGGTGGCCTCGATGGCCTTGAGAACCTTGGGATCGAGGTTCAGATCAGCAAAACTTGTCATGCGCGTCCTGATTGGAGCCTTGGCCGTATTGCCGCGGGCTCGGGGAAAGGGGACGCGGTTTGACTGTGCGTCCCGACTGAAAACATCTGCTGCGTCTTGTCACAGCGCCGATCGCCTAGCAAAAGCTTGGATTGCGGTCAACTTGCCGCAAGGTCGCAGTTTAAATCGCAAGGATCGATGCTTTCGCGGGAACCCCGGCAGATGGTGGCGCGTTTGCACCATCGTAATTTCAAACGCTAGGAGACGACCATGCCAATCAAGAGTGGATCAGCCCATTGGGAAGGCGGCCTGAAGGACGGCAAGGGGACCGTGTCTCTCCAGTCGGGAGCCCTCGATGCGCAGCCCTACGGGTTCAATACCCGGTTTGAAGACAAGGTCGGAACGAACCCCGAGGAGCTGGTCGCGGCGGCGCACGCGTCCTGTTTCTCTATGGCCCTGTCGATGGTGATGGGCGAGGCCGGTCTGACCGTAGGCTCCATCGATACCAAGGCGTCCGTGACGCTCGACACCAAGGACGGAGGGTTTGCGGTGACGAAATCCCATCTCGACGTCAGCGTGTCGTCGCCAGGGAGCGATGAAGCCGCCGTCCTCGAGGCGTGCGAGACGGCGAAGGCGAATTGTCCGATCTCCAAGTTGTTGACAGCAGAGATCACGATGACGGCAACGGTCGTCTAGGCGACGACCTTCGCCCGGGCGATCAGATGCCCGTAAGGCGCGCGTCGGTCATGACGACGGCCTGCATCGTGTCGGCATCGCGCACCAGACTGAGCGCGCCACGGACCGTGGCGCGCTTTGCCTCTTCGGTGACTCGGAGCGGGTCGGTCAGTCGCACCTCGATCGAGGTGCCGTGGTCCCCAGAGCCGCAGAAGGGGCATTGGCCGAGATCGGATACCAAC
>JBARXR010000109.1:0-1967 GCA_049647445.1 Jannaschia sp.
GGGCTGACCCCATCCGCAAGCCCTTGAGGGTGTTTCCGGACCTGCTTCCGGGCCATTCCGGATGCGGGTGCCGCAGCGCCGTCAGTCTATGTCGATCTCGGGTGTCAGATCAACATCGCTGGGGAGCCGGGCGGCCCCGGACGAGCCACTGAAGATCTGACCGCAACCCGACCTCCCACCAGGAAAGCACTCATGCCCCGATATCAGATCGTCCCCGCCTGCCTTCCTGCCAGGGTTTGACGAGGTTCCCAAAGCGGGTGAACCGTCCCTCGAACGACAACTCCACCGTGCCGATCGGGCCGTGGCGTTGCTTGCCGATGACGACCTCGGCCTTGCCGTGGACCGATTCCATGGCCGCCTGCCATTCCGCCATCTTGTCGAGCTGGTGGTCGCCGGGCTTTTCCCGCTCTTTGTAGTATTCCTCGCGGTAGACGAACATCACGACGTCCGCGTCCTGCTCGATGGAGCCGGATTCGCGCAGGTCCGACAATTGCGGGCGCTTGTCTTCGCGGTTCTCGACCTGTCGCGACAACTGGGACAGGGCGATGACGGGGATGTCCAACTCCTTGGCGATGGCCTTCAGGCCTTGCGTGATCGCCGAAACCTCGTTGACCCGGTTGTCGCCCTTGCCCGGTGCGGTGACCAGTTGCAGGTAGTCCACGATCAGCAGGTCAAGCCCGTGCGTCCGCTTCTGCCGCCGCGCGCGGGCGGACAGCTGCGCGATGGGCAGGGCGGGCGTGTCGTCGATATAGAGCGGGCAGGACTCGAGGGCCTTGGCCGCCTCCACGAAGCGGCGGAACTCGGCCTCGGTCATATCGCCGCGCCGGATCTGCTCGGACGGCACTTCGGAGGCCTCCGACAGCACGCGGGCCGCCAGTTGTTCGGCGGACATCTCGAGCGAGTAGAAGCCGACGACGCCCCCTTCGACGGCCCCCTCGCGTCCGTCGTGGGTGATCCCGCGCTTGTAGGCCTTGGCCACGTTGAACGCGATATTGGTCGCCAAGGCCGTTTTGCCCATCGACGGGCGTCCGGCGAGAATCAGCAGGTCGGACCGGTGCAGGCCCCCCAATTTCTTGTCGATATCCACGAGGCCGGTGGAAATGCCCGCAAGCCCGCCGTCCCTCTGATAGGCGGCGTTGGCCACGTCCACGGCCTGCTTGATGGCCGAGAGGAACGACTGGAAGCCGGACTCGCCGCGGCCTTGCTCGGCCAGCGCATAAAGTCGGGCCTCGGCGTCGACGATCTGGTCGTTGGGTTCCATGTCGACCGTCACGTCGGTCGCTTGCGCCGCGATGTTCCGTCCAAGCGAGATCAACTCTCGCCGGACCGCAAGGTCATAGATCATCTGGGCATAATCGCGTACCGCGTAGGCGGCGACCGCGGAGGCCGCGAGGGTCACGAGATAGTTGGGGCCGCCAAGCGACTTGAGGCCCTCGTCCTCCTCCAGGAACGGCTTGAGCGTGACCGGCGAGGCCAGCGCGTTCTTCTGGATGCGCGCTGCACAGATATCGAAGATTCGCGCATGGACCGGGTCGTAGAAATGCTCCGCCCGGATGATGCTGGCCGCGCGGTCGTAAAGGTCGTTGTCGGTCAGCAAGGCGCCCAGAAGCTGTTGCTCGGCTTCGATGTTGTGCGGCAGCTTGCCATCGGCCGATGCCGGAATACCCTGATCCAAACGCGCAATCGTGTTCATCTGCCCCGCCCCGATTTTCTTGTTGGCTTGAGGATACGCGAGGGGGCTGCATCGGGCAATCAGCCAGCTCGCCGGACAGGTGAACCTGACATCCGGGCAGGTCGATGCCCTCTGGCGGCAGGCGGATGCGGTGGAGGCCGGCGAGGCCAGTGGCGGGCCGGAGTGAACCCATCCCCAAGCCCTTGAGGGTGTTTCCGGACCTGCTTCCGGGCCATTCCGGATGCGGGTGCCGCAGCGCCGTCAGTCTATGTCGATCTCGGGTGTCAGATCAACA
>JBARXR010000110.1:0-1588 GCA_049647445.1 Jannaschia sp.
GGGGCATAGGGTTCATGGACATGTCGCAGGTCGTGGAACGGGTTCTTGATCGGCTAGACGGGCAGGGATGCCTTGAAGCTGCCACGTTAAGTCTCGATATGGTGCTGAACATCGATACCCACGCCCGTGCGACCGCGCGGGACGTGGGACAAAATCTGGCCGCCTGAGCAGGAGCCCCGAGACCCCATGGACGCAAGCCTCATCCCGCAGTTCGGCGGATTGATCTGGACCCTTTTGGCCTTCGTGGTCGCCCTGTCGATCATCGTCGCGATCCATGAATACGGCCACTACATCGTGGGCCGCTGGTGCGGGATCAAGGCGGACGTGTTTTCCATCGGGTTCGGCCCAGTCCTGTTCAAACGCACCGACAAGCACGGGACGCAGTGGCAATTGGCGGCGCTGCCATTGGGCGGCTACGTCAAGTTCCGGGGCGACGCGAACGCCGCCTCCGTCGGCGATGACGGCAGCGTGGCGGAGATGACGGCGGAGGAACGGGCGCAGACGATGACCGGTGCGTCGCTCTGGCGTCGGGCCCTGACCGTTGCGGCGGGACCGGTCTTCAACTTCATCTTGTCCATTGCGGTTTTCGGGGCGTTCATCGCCTTCAGCGGCACGGCGGTGGAGGCCCCGGTTATCGGACAGGTCAAGGACCTTCCGTCCGAGATCGCCACGCTCGACGAGGGCGACCGCGTGGTCGCCATCGACGGTCAGCCGGTCGAGACGCTTGCCGAAATGTCGTCCATCGCCACCGCCCTGCCTCCGGCCGAAACCGTCACCTACGGGATCGAGCGGGACGGAGCGATGGTGGATGTCGTGGCCGGATGGCCGATGCCCGCGCGTGTCGAGGTGGTTCAGCCGCGCTCTGCCGCCTGGGATATCGGGCTGGCCCCCGGTGACGTGATCCGTGCGGTCGACGGCGAGGCGATCCATTCCTTTGGACAGCTGCAGGCCCGTGTGACCGCCGCCGAGGGTGCGCCACTGCGCCTTGACGTCTGGCGCGCGGGCGAGATGCTGGAATTCACGCTGGTGCCGCGCCGGATGGACCTGCCGACATCCGAAGGTGGGTTCGAGACCCGCTGGCTGCTGGGCATCACAGGGGCGATGTTCTTCGACCCGGTCACGGAGCGGGCCGGTCCGATCGAGGCGATCCAATACGGGGTCAGCCAGACGATCTTCATCGTCAAGTCTTCCCTCTCTGCCCTGTCGCATATCATCACGGGTCAGATCAGCACCTGCAACCTGTCGGGCCCGATCGGCATCGCCGAGGTCTCCGGGGCGGCGGCCAGCCAGGGGATCGACCAGTTCATCTGGTTCATCGCCGTTCTGTCGACGGCCGTGGGCATGCTAAACCTCTTCCCCATCCCGGTGCTGGATGGCGGACACCTCGTGTTTCATGCCTACGAAGCCGTGTCGGGCAAGCCTCCCTCGGACCGGGCGGTGCGGGTCCTCATGTCTGTGGGCATTGCGCTGATGGGGGCACTGATGCTTTTCGCGCTGTTCAACGATATCTTCTGTCCCTGACCATCGGAACGCGGGACGCTGAAAAATCTCCCCGAACCTGCCCCATTGATGCCCCACACCTGAGGCA
>JBARXR010000111.1:0-7616 GCA_049647445.1 Jannaschia sp.
AAGTCATTGGTGGAACCGTCTCGGCACTCTCGTTGCAGGTCGACCAGTTGCAGATGTCGATCAACGCGGTTCAAGGCGAAGTCGATGATCGTTCGGCGCGCCTGCGCAGCGATATCGGCGATGCGGATGACAGGATCGGTCGCCTTGAGATGTTGCTTGCGGGTCTCGAGGACATCGAAGCCGACATCGAGGGCACCCTGTCGAGCCCGGTCGCGATGGAGCAGCCGATGCCTGCACCGACGTTTCGAGCGGCAAGACCGCACACCAGCGGGAGGGTTGGGCCATGACGTCACTGCTTCGTCGCTTCAGAAGACTGCTGGTAACGTCCGTTATCGTGTTGCTTGCCGTTTCCGCCCTGGCCCGCATCGTCTCCGCGAGCCTCGCGACACTTCCCGAAGCGGAGGCAGACGCGCCGCCGAGCACGGCTGAGTTGCTGTGCCCGCCCTCCGGGGACGTCGCGAACCTCTTGCGCCAGATCGCTGCACGGGACGCGGAACTCGAGGAGCGGGAAGCGACCGTGGCGCTGCGTGAACAGGATATGCGCGTTGCCCGGCAGGAGCTTCAGGCTTCGCTAGAGGAGCTGATCAGCGCGGAAAGCCGTCTCGAGGAACGGATGTATCAATCCAATCGGGCATCGGAGACGGACATCTCTCGGCTCACGTCCGTCTACGAAGGGATGAAACCGAAGGATGCGGCCCTTCTGTTCGAGACCATGGAGGCGAACTTTGCCGCCGGATTTCTCGCGCGGATGCGGCCGGACGCTGCCTCGGCGATCTTTTCCAATCTGTCGGCCGACAAGGCCTATGCCCTGAGTGTCGTTATGGCCGGGCGCAATGCAAATGCAGCGACGGAGCAGTCCCAATGATCGGCATCGTCGGAATAATCTGTATCTTCGTCATGGTCTTCGGCGGCTATCTTCTGGCCGGCGGAAAAATGGCGATCATTCTCAAGTCTCTTCCCTACGAGCTCACGATGATCGGCGGAGCTGCCGTTGGGGCCTTCCTGATCGGCAACAGCCTGTCTGAGGTCAAGCATACGATCAAGGATGTCGGAAAGGTCTTCAAGGGACCGAAATGGCAGCATGATGACTACCGCGATCTGCTTTGCCTGTTGTTCGAACTGATCCGGCTTGGCCGGCAGAACCCGGTCGCGCTGGAGGAGCATATCGAAAAGCCGCAGGAGTCGGACATCTTCGCCAGCTACGCGAAAATCCGAGGAGATATCGAAGCGGTCGCGATGATCTGCGACACGCTGCGCGCCATGTCGATGAACTATGACGATCCCCACCAGGTCGAGGAGGTCATGGGCAAGCGGCTCGACGAGAATTTCCATCATTCCCTCCATCCGAGCCATGCGCTCCAGAACATGGCCGATGCCCTTCCCGCCCTCGGGATCGTTGCGGCTGTGCTTGGTGTCATCAAGACCATGGGATCGATTGACCAGCCGCCCGAGGTTCTCGGAAAGCTGATCGGGGGCGCACTGGTCGGGACGTTTCTGGGAGTGTTTCTGGCCTATGGCCTCGTCGGGCCATTCGCAATCCGCCTCAAGGCGGTGGCCGAACAGGATGGCCATTTCTACGCCCTGATCCAGGAAGTCCTCGTGGCCAATCTTCACAATCACGCCACCAATATCTGCATCGAGGTCGGGCGCCAGAACACCCCGACACATCTGCGGCCCAGCTATTCGGAACTGGAAGAGGCCCTGAAGGCCCGCAAGGCCGCATGATCCGGCTTTTTGACATCGCAATTGCGGGAACCTGTCTGATCCTGACGGCGGTCGGTGCCCGGGCACAGGACGCCGTGATCGTCCGATCCGGAGAGCATGAAACGTTTTCCCGACTGGTTTTTCCTGCGGCAAAGGACATGACCTGGTCTGAAGAGACCGACGCCAGGGGCGCGCGCACGGTGACGTTCGCCGACCCCGACCTTCGGCTCGATCTCGCTGGAGTTTTCGACAGGATCCCGAAAGACAGGCTGGCGGACGTGTCGTCGAACGGGCCGACGTTGACGTTGTCTCTCGGCTGCCCTTGCGGCTTTTCGGTGATCCAGATCGGAACCGGTCATATCGTGATCGATATCCTCGATCCGCCTCCTTCCGAGGCTGCATCCCCTGACACGGCTCAAGCGGATTCGCTCGGTCTTCCCCTGGTGCTGCCGCCATCTCCAGCCCTCGCGATCGGGTTCGCACGGCTTCTCAGGGAACCTGCTCCCCTTCCGGTTGCCGGCCCTCTCAAAGCCGCGGCGCTGGAGTTCGAGGCGGCCCTCCCGGATCGACCGCAGATCCTCATTCGAGATCATGCGCGAACAGGGTTTTTGCCGGGTCGGCCCGAAGACGAGGGGTCAACCGCGCGTCGGGAACCGAGCTGCAGCCTGGAAAGAGTGGCTTCGGATATCCTGCAGCGGGATCCATTGGCCGCACTGGAAGATATCGCGCGTCTGCGGTCTTCGATCCTCGACGATGCCGACAGTCTCTTGCCGACCGCGATCAAGGACCTGGCAGAAGCATATCTCGTTCTCGGCTGGGGTGCGGAAGCGCAGCAAATCCTGGGTCGGGGCGATTTCGAACGGGTGCCCGAATGGGATCAGATCGCCACCGCGCTGGATTCCGACCCTGCCTTTTCGGGTCGGGGCGTCGAAGGCGACTCGGCTTGCGGTCCGGCAACGACAACGCTGCTGATGCTGTCGGGCAAGATAGAGGACGGGTGGGGCTCGGTCGACAAGGAGGCTTTCGTCAGGTTCATCGACAGATTGCCGTCCGAACGACGCGCCGATTTCGACATGCGCCTGAGAGAAGGTCTGGCACAGCTGGGGCAGCAGGAGATCCTGCTGCGCCTTGCTCCGGTCCCAGTCGCACTTGTTCCATATACACCACCGACGACCGAGATTACCGCTGCTGGCACCGATATCGAGGCCATCCGCGCAACCATCCAGATTCTGGGACGCACCGTCGAGGAAGATTTGCCGACCCAGGAGATACACCTGCAGAATGCCCTGGCGTTGCGACCGGCAATCCCGGACGGGCCCCTGCGACGTGAGTTCGACGAAGTGCTGGCGCGAAACTTGCTGCTGGCAGGCTTCCTGCGGGAATCCTCCGAAGTTGTTCACGACCGCCCGGACCTTGCCAGCAGGCTGCTTTCGATGGCGCTGAGCGAGCTGCCAAAGGAGGAGATGATCGAGGCCGCGATCCGCCTGCGACCGCATCTGCGGTCGGACGATCCCGGTATCGTGCCTGCGGCCAATATCATGCGGGACTTTGGACTTCTTTCTGCCGCGCGGGAGTTCGAAGCGATCCGTGCTGGCGAGGGTATCCCTGCGCGCCCGACACTCCGGCGACAACCCGTGGAGAACGGGGGCGTTATTGAAGCGTCGCAACTGACCGCCCAGAACCAGGCATGGCTGGATCGGGATTTCACGGCAGTCGGTCTCGAAGGCGATCCTGCGGCTGGCGACGGACGACGACAACTGGCTGCGGTCGTTCTCAAGCGGACCTCGAGCATAGAAATCGCCGACGATTTCGATCGGGCGCAAATGGCGCTGGAGGACAGCCGCGTCCTGTCGTCCGCGCTCGAAACACTTCTCGACGGATCCGATTGATCCTTAAAGGGGTAACATTGCCTTAACTTCAATCGGGTAGACCAGCGTCCGGGCAGAACGCCCAGACAAGGTCACGGAGATGCTTTTCATGAAGGCGATGTTCCAACCCACCGTCCTTATGGCGCTGGCACTGATGTCCGTCATCCTGATGATGATCCTGCCGATGCCATCGTGGGTTCTGGACCTCGGACTGTCGGCCTCGTTCGCCATCGCGATCCTGATCTTCACGACGACGCTGTTCATCGAGCGACCGCTTGATTTTTCCGCCTTTCCGACGATCCTGCTGGCATCCCTGATGCTGCGACTCTCCCTGAACGTCTCGTCGACCAAGCTGATCATCGGCGAGGGGCACACCGGCACCGATGCCGCAGGTCACGTTATCGAAGGGTTCGCCAACTTCGTGATGGGCGGGAGCATCGCGCTCGGGCTTGTCGTCTTCGGTGTCCTGTTGATCGTCAATTTCGTGGTCATCACGAAAGGTGCGACGCGGATGGCCGAAGTCGGTGCGCGCTTTGCGCTTGACGGAATGCCGGGCAAGCAGTTGGCGATCGACAGCGACGTCGCTGCCGGTTCCATCGATCATGAGGAGGCGAAGCGTCGCCGGGAACTTGAACTTTCGGAGACGACGTTCTTCGGATCACTCGATGGTGCGTCAAAATTCGTCAAGGGCGATGCGATTGCAGGACTTCTGATCACGATCCTGAATCTTGTCGTGGGTCTGTCCGCCGGCATGTTCGCCCATGGGATGCCGTTGTCCGAAGCCATCGAGACCTATGCAATACTGACGGTCGGCGACGGGCTGGTGTCCCAGATCCCGGCCGTCATCATATCGGTCGCATCGGGACTGCTTCTTGCGAAGGGCGGCGGACATGGTGCGATCGACGTCGCGATTGTCGCGCAGGTCGGCAAACATCCTGCCGCGCTCGCGACGGTCTCGCTCATCATGACGGTATTTGCCTTCGTCCCGGGCCTGCCTTTCGTGCCGTTCATGCTGGGCGCCATGATCCTGGGTGGCGCGGCGGCGTGGCGCGCGCGCATCCTTCGGCCGGAAGTCGTTGAGCAAACCGATGACGCCCCGAGGGTGCCCACGCGTGAAATCGGGGATGTCCTTGACCTCGACGACATCCGCGTGGAATTCGCGCTCGACCTTGTTGATCTGGCGCTCGACCCATCGAACGGGCTGGAAACCCGGATTGGTGGATTGCGCAATCATATCGCGGAGCGGTTCGGCATCATCCTGCCGGAAATCAGGATGACCGACGACGGCGGGCTGCCGTCCGGAACATACGTCATCCGCATCCAGGGTGTTGAGATGGCGCGCGACAAGCTTGAACGCCATCACGTCCTGGTCCTCACAGGGGCAGGCACCGCGGCGATCCTGCCGGGTCGCGAGGTGAAGGAGCCGGTCTATGGCGCGCCTGCGCGGTGGGTTCCCGCGGATCAGGCCGATGAAATGACCGGTCATACGATCGTGACCCCTACCGAAGTTCTGGCCACACATCTGCTGGAGGTGATCAAGTCGAGCTTTCCGCGGCTTCTCGGGATCAAGGGCCTTCAGCGCTTGCTCGACGCGTTCACCAAGGTGTCGTCGCCCGAGAAAGCGACCGCAAATCGTCGCCTGCTTGATGAACTGATCCCGTCGAAGGTGACACCCGAGACCCTGCTCGGGGTTCTCCGGCACCTGCTTGCGGAACGGGTCTCGGTGCGAAACTTGCCGGTGATCCTTGAAGCCGTGGCCGAACGCCGAGAGCATGGCCTGTCACCCGAGGATTTGGGGGAATACGTCCGACAGCGGCTTGCCGACCAGATCACCGCCGACCTCAAGCGTGAGGACGGAACCGTGCCGCTGTTGCAGCTGGCACCCGGATGGGAGGAAGCCTTCACGCGGCATCAGATCGACGGGCATGGCAGTGGTCGCGACATCGCCCTTCCGCCGGACTTGTTCCAACGGCTGGCCACCGGTCTGGCGGACAGCATCGGCAAGGCGGCGGCACAAGGCACCCATGCCGCGGTCGTCACATCTGCCCGTCGCCGCCGATATGTTCACGCGGTGCTGTCTACTCGGGGGCTGCCCAACCCGGTGATCTCCTACGAGGAGATCGGCACGGCGGCCGTGCCCGCCATCGTCGGATCCGTCGCCGCATGATCGGCGGGCTGCTTGCCCTTCATGATGTGGTCATCCCCCTGATCACCGGCTTTCTGGCCGTCTTTCTGAGGGTCGGGACCATGCTGCTTCTCGTTCCGGGCTTCGGAGACCGGATGGTGCCGACGCGCGTAAGGCTGGTCAGTGGCTTTGCGCTGGCCGTGGCGGTCGCTCCGGCTGTCGATAGTCCCCCGGAGATATCAGTCACCTTGATCGCGACGGAGGCCGCGATAGGGCTGGCCTTCGGCGCCGTGCTGCGATTTTTGGCGCAAGCCTTGCTGATGGCCGGGATGATGGCCGCGCAGCTGACGTCACTTTCGCAACTTTTCGGCACCACCGAACCGTCATCGGCCATCGGCAACCTGCTCAACATCGCGGGGCTCTGCCTTCTGATGGCGGCGGGCTTGCCGCTGTATCTCGTCGAAATGCTGATCCGCAGCTATGACGTGATCCCGTTGGGCAGCGTGATGCCCGGGGACGATGTCGTCACCTGGGGTGTCGGAAGGATGTCGCATGCCTTCGCACTGGCGTTCGGGCTTGCCGCACCGTTCGCGCTGGCCGCATTGCTCTACAACGCTGCGATGGGTGTCATCAACCGCGCCATGCCGCAATTGATGGTCGCGCTGGTCGGCGCGCCGGCGATCACGGGCGCAGCTGGACTGGTCCTGATGTTATCGACCCCGGTCATCCTGATCGTCTGGAAAGGCGCAATGCTTGCCCTGTTGGCAGATCCGTTCGGGGGCACCCTGCCATGAGCGACCAGGATGATGGCGCGGAGCGCAGCCATGAGGCGACGCCGCAGAAACTCGAGGAGGCACGCAAAAAGGGTGAGGTGGTCAAGTCACAGGACGTCATGGTTGCGGCCTCCTATGTCGGTGCCTTGCTGTGTCTGACCCTTGCCGCCCCGACGGCGGTCGGAATGTTTGTCGGACTGGGCGGAACCCTCCTGCAGGATGCGGACATGCTCGCCCGTCCACTAAAGGAACATGGCCCCGGGGCAAGCGGCGCCGTGCTGAGCGAATCCCTCCAGATCATCGCCCTCTTGGTGGTTCCGATCGCCGTCCTTGTCCTTGTCGCGATCCTCGCGCAGCAGGCCTTTGTCGTGGCTCCGTCGAAGCTTTCGCCCAAGTTGTCGCGAATATCCGTGCTGGCGAACGCCAGGAACAAATTCGGGCCCAATGGCCTGTTTGAATTCGCGAAATCCGCCATCAAGATGACCATCTACTCGGGGTTGCTGGGGTATTTCCTGTTTGCGAACCTCGACGCCATCGTCGCTGCCGCCAGTCTCGATCCCAGGGGGGTCGCCATGCTGATGCCGGAGTTCCTGACGCAGTTCCTGATTGCGGTCGTGCTGGTATCCGGCTCCGTGGCCGCCATCGACTACGGCTGGCAACGGCACAGCCATCTCGCCAAGAACCGAATGACGCGACAGGAAATCCTCGACGAGACGAAGCAGTCCGAAGGTGACCCGACCCTCAAGTTCCGTCGACGGCAGCGCGGGCAGCAGATCGCGATGAACCGCATGTTGAAGGACGTGCCGGAGGCGGCGGTCATCATTGTGAACCCGACGCACTTTGCCGTCGCGCTCAAGTGGTCGCCGATGGATCCGACTCCTCCGATATGTGTCGCAAAGGGTGCCGATGAGATCGCCGCGCGCATACGGGAGATCGCGGTCGAGCATCGGATTCCCATCTTCAGCGACCCGCCCACGGCCCGTGCGCTTTTCGCCGCCGTGGACGTAGGCGGGTCAATCGACCGGGAACACTTTGCCGCCGTGGCCGCGGCCGTTCGGTTCGCTCAGGAAATCCGCAAGGCAGCGAGGGGCGAATGAAGCGTGACAACCTCGAGACGCTGGCGGCCTTGGCGGCGCTTCGTCGCGA
>JBARXR010000112.1:0-6668 GCA_049647445.1 Jannaschia sp.
GCACTGGGATGAATTCCAGACGCTGCTCCGGTGCGGCGGCCCGGCAGGCTTGCGGCAGACGACCATAGGCGGCGCGCGCGGCCCCGGCATCGTTGCCGAACGTGACCTGCGCCCCCCATGCCGCAAAGCGGGGTGGCGGGGGCGCAAGGGGTGTCAGGCGCCGAGTGGCCGCCATCGCGACGCAGGCATCCTGAAACGGTGTCTCACCGTCAAGGCGGAAGGTCTCGTCCTCGGGCGGCGCGTCACGCCATGTTTCCGCAGTGTGGCCGGTGATGATGCGCACATAGTCGATCGTCTCGCGCGCGAGGCCGCCGGTCCCGGCGATCCAGCCCTCGGCCCGGCGCTCTCCGCCGTTATAGCCGATGGCCGCATGCCCGAGGTTGCCGTAGCGCCGCGTCATCTCTCCCAGATACTCCGCTGCGCGGGCCACAGCCTCGGCCGGATTGAAAGGGTCCTTCAGGCCGCGCAGGCGCGCCGTGCTGTCGATGAACTGGGCGATGCCCTTGGCGTTGGCGGGACTGACGGCGTTCGGATCGAAGCGGCTTTCCTGCCAGAGAAGGCGGGCGAAATATCCCGGCGGCAGCCCATGCAGACGGGCCTCCGCCTCGATCTGGCGGCACAGGTCGACGGCGAAGGCCTCGCCGGGGCGGATGCAATGGCGAGGAGTGTCGAGGCCATCCGAACAGGACATGCCCGACGTCTCCTGCGCGGGGGACGCGGAGGCGACGAGACAGAGGACCAAAACGAGACGCAGCATGGGCGGAACGGTCGGATCAAGGCGTTGCGCTGTCAACCGGCCTTTCCCCTCCCCGTCCCGCATATTAGGTGGGATGCGAAAGGGGCCGCGCCATGTCGTTCTTCAAAAAGCTCAAGGATCGCCTGACACGGTCCTCCTCCCGACTTGAGGAGGGCCTCGACGCGATCGTGGAGGAGGCGGCTGACCCCCCGGCGACCGAGCCAGACCCGAAACCGGATGCCGCGGCTTCGCCTGCGCACGGACCGGTCCCGCGTGATTCGGTCCCAGCGATTCCGACGGCGCCTTCCATCCCCGCTTCCCTCGATCGGGAAGGCGCCGCGAAGGCCGATGACAGGCCCGGGGGCAAGGCGGGTCTGCTTGGTCGGCTGATGGGGCGCGCGGCGGAACCCGTGGCGCCGCGCCGGACCCTCGACGACGAGATGCTGGAACAACTGGAGGAGTTGCTGATCGCCTCGGACATGGGCGTCGATACCGCCCTGCGCGTCACCGCCAACCTGGCCGAGGGACGTATGGGCAAGCGGTTGTCGGTGCCGGAGATCAAGGGCCTGCTCGCAACCGAGATCGCGCGCATCATGGAGCCGGTCGCCAAACCGATGCCGCTGTTTCCCAAGACGCCCCAGGTGGTCCTCGTCGTTGGCGTGAACGGGTCCGGCAAGACCACCACCATCGGCAAACTGGCCAGCCAGTTCCGCGCGGCGGGCAAATCTGTCGTCATCGCGGCAGGCGACACGTTCCGTGCTGCGGCGGTCGAACAGTTGCAGGTTTGGGGAGATCGCGCGGGCGTACCGGTCATGGTTGCGCCGCAGGGTTCCGACCCGGCAAGCCTCGCGTTCGACGCGATGACGCGGGCGGAGGCGCAGGGCGCCGACCTCTTGCTGATCGATACGGCGGGCCGCCTGCAGAACCGTTCGGACCTGATGGAGGAATTGTCCAAGATCGTGCGGGTGATCCGCAAGAAGGACCCCACGGCGCCGCATAATACACTGTTGGTCCTCGACGCCACGACCGGGCAGAATGCGCTCAACCAAGTCGAGGTATTCCGGAAGCTCGCCGACGTGTCGGGCCTCGTGATGACCAAACTTGACGGGACTGCGAAGGGGGGTGTCCTTGTGGCGCTTGCCGACCGTTTCGGCCTGCCGATCCATGCCATCGGAGTGGGTGAGCAGATCGACGATCTGGACGCCTTCGACCCGGAGGAATTCGCGGCGGCACTGGTCGGTGTCGATGCCTGACCGGTCCGATGCGGTTCCGAGACCGGAAGAGGATCTGGACCTGCGGGCGGTCGCCGCACCGCGATCGCGGAGCATCGATGCCGCCCGGCGCGGGTTGCCACGCAACGTCTTCGCCGTCGCCGCGCGCGACAGCGCGCGCCGACGGACCAACAAGGGTCGCGTCGTGGCATGCCGTCTGCCCGCCTCCTGCGAGACTGCGCTGCGGCCTCGATGTCATTTCTTGCGGGTGTCCTCGTCCCGCGATCTGCCGCACGGTGAACGGTCGGGCGTCGTCGCCTGTCGTGGACTGGATCGCGACGCGCATCCGACGCATCCGTGCAGGATGTCAGGATGAATGCGCTTCTGCAAATGGGACCGGACCTGCATCCGGTGGACGAGGCCGAACGCGATGCCTTTCTGACCGCCGCGGGCCTTCTGCCACGCGATACCTGTCCGCCGGGGTTTCGCGGCTTTTCCGCGCTGTGGGCCCGCGACCGCGACCTTCTGGTCGGGCAGGCGGCGCTGGTGGTGCTGACCGACGATACCCTGCGCCCGCGTCTGCAGCCGCGCGGCATGTCGGCCATGATCCCCATCGCGAAGATAGACGCGCTGGCGGTGCGGGCAGAATATCGGGAGACAGGACTGGAGGAGCGGATGATCCGCCGCCTGATCCGTGATTTCGCCGGAGCGCGGGAAGCGCTTATTTTCGTGGGGACAAGCCACGCGCCGGTCCTTGCCTCGACCCTCGTGGGTCTCGATCCCGTGGACGACCTGCTGGCATGACCTGGCTGACCCAGATCGAGGGGACGGAGGCGGGTCATAACCTCGCGATGGTCCTCGCATTGTCCGCCGCCCTGCTGCATGCGCTTTTCGGCGCGCTCCAGAAAGGCCGATACGATCCCTGGACGTCGCGCGTGGCCATCGATACCGCCCTGCTCGTCCTGTCGGCACCGATCGCCCTGTTCGTCGTGCCCTGGCCCCCCCTGCACTTATGGTGGGTTCTGGTCGGGATGGTGATCATCCATTTCGTCTACAAGGTCCTGATGGCGATGACCTATCAGCGCGGCGCCTATACGGTTGTCTATCCGGTGGTCCGCGGTACCGGGCCGCTGTTCACCGTCTTCGCGGCGGGCCTGATCTTCGGTGAGCATTTCAGCGTGACGCAATGGTTCGGCGTGGCGCTGTTGATGGCTGGCCTGTTCGGTCTGTCGGCGTATAACCTCGCCAAGATCACGGTGGCACGCGACACGCTGGTGCCCGCCCTCGGCCTTGCCGTCGCGACCGGGCTGATGGTCGCGGTCTACACGACATGGGATGCCTACGGGATCCGCGCGGTCGAAAACCCGTTCACGTTTCTTGCATGGTTCTTCTTCCTCACGGCGTTCGATTTCCCGATCATCGCGGCGGTCAGGGGCCGCTTTCGCAAGCCGGATGCGGCTCTGGCCCGACTTGCGATCTTCGGCGCGTTCATTGCCTTCGGCTCCTTTGGCTGCGTGATGATGGCCACGCGCCTCGACAGTGTGGGCGAAGCTGCCATCCTGCGGGAGACTTCGACAGTCTTCGCCGCTCTCATCGGATGGCTCTGGCTGAAGGAGTCCGTCGGTCCACGGCGCATTGCGCTGATGAGCCTCATCGCCTTCGGTGCGGTGGTGGTGGAATTCGGCGGCTGACGCTGCTACCTGCACACAAATCCGATAAGGCACGACCATGGCTGAAAAACCGATCGCAGGCTGGCTGAAAATGACCCTCGAACTCGGGCCCGTGCTCGGGTTCTTCATGGCATACCTCTGGCTGAAGGACGAGACGTTCACTGTGGGCGACACCGACTACGGTGGATTCATCGCGGTGACGGCGGTCTTCATCCCGGTCATCCTGCTGTCCATGGCGATCCTCTGGAAGCTGACGGGCAAGCTCTCGCCGATGCAGGTCCTGACGGCGGTCCTCGTGGTCGTCTTCGGTGGCCTGACGGTCTGGCTCAACGACGAGCGGTTCCTCAAGGTCAAGCCGACGATCATCAACCTGCTTCTCGGTGCGATCCTCTTCGCAGGGCTTCTGCGGGGCCGCAGCCTTCTGTCGATGGTCCTCTCCGATGCCCTTCCGATGGACAATGAAGGCTGGCTGATCCTGACGAAACGGATGGCCTGGTTCTTCGTCGCGAGTGCGGTTGCGAACGAAGTGATCTGGCGCACCCAGTCGACCGAATTCTGGGTGACCTTCGAGACGTTCTTCCTGCCCGGCTCGATGTTCGCGTTCTTCATCAGCCAAGCGGGCCTGATCCAGCGGCATTCCACCGCGGAGGACGACGGCAAGACCTGAGGCGGTCCCAACGTCCGCGCGTCGCCACGCAACGGGTCCTTCCACCGGCCAACCGCCTGACTCGACAGTCCTCGATTTGCACCCTCGACCCGTTCAGTGGTCACGATTTCGGGGGGGGGAGGTGCATCATGCCAAGCATTTCCGAGGGACCCGATGTTGCAGGATCCACCGCGACGACGGCGTCTCTTTCCAGCGAAGACATCTTTGCCGGGTCTTTGACACCCGGAAGCGATACGGACTAGACCAAAGTCGAGCTACGCGATGGCTATGGCTACGTCGTCCGGATCGACAGCGACCTGGCGTTTCCAGGACTGCGGCTGCGCGACGAGACAGGGCGAACCGTCAGTGCGGTCTCGGGTATCCTGGACAATGGCGCGGGCTTCTGGCTCAGCGGCGGCGGGCCCCATCCGGCCGGGACCTATTTCCTCGAAGTCTGGACGCTGCGGGATGACGACGCGGGCGAATACAATCTGTCCATGATCGAGGAAGACGCCGCAGGCTTGGCCACCGCGGCCACGCTCGTCCCGGGGGTGCCGAAGACCCAGACCATCGACTACGTCACCGACGCAGACTGGTTCGCTGTCCAGACCGAAGTGGGCAAGGAATATGGGATCGAATTGACCACGACCGGTCCGACTGTCGAATTTCAACTGGTCTATGCCGACGGAACACCGTTCACGCTGGAAGCCGTCGTCTCGCAGGCTGTCTCCGACGTGACCGGAGAGCGCAATGCTTACGTTCACAAGTTCAATCCGACCAGCGATCAGACAATCGTCGTGAGAGTGGAAGGTATACTTCGCGCCGGTCAGACAGGCGATGGCGCGACGGTAGAGGTTTTCGAGGAGGAAGCCGGATCAGCCTATTCCGACCTGTTTGCCTATCCCGGCGCACGCGTCAGCGGTCGGCTCGACTACGACAACGACCGCGACTGGGTGGGCGTCGACCTGCTTAGCGGCGAATCCTACGCGATCCGGATCGACGGAACCGGGGGTGAGACGAATGCCTTTGTCGCCTCACCCTCCGGGGTATCCCTCAGTCCTCGCGCCGATGCAGATGGAACACTGAGGTTCAAGGGCGTCTCGGACGGACGCCACTTCGTCGTGGTGTTCGGCGACGACGGGGCGGACTGGACGGTTACGGCGCTCGAAGGCGCGTTTCAGGAGCCTGGCTCGGAACTGCAGGGGTTCCAGTTCTATCTGTCGCAGGATGCCACGTCGCTGGACGGGCTGCGCCTGGCAACTGTGGCCAATCTGTCACAATATGCGCTTGCGCTTCTGGACGGTGCAGGTGCGACGTTCGGAGGCTCACTTCTCGATTTCTTCGCTGGCCCGGCCTTCCCGCCTCAACTGCTGCCGAATGCGGCGTTTGCGCCACTTGATCTGATGGAAGCGATACCGCCGGCGCTCGGAGCCTTACCCGTCGTTCGCAACCTGTCCCATTTCCCCGGACCGGGCGACCGGTTCGACGCGCTTTCCGACGACGGTACCTTTTTACCCGGCGTTCTGAACGACCGGGCGAGAGGATCGACGGATGCAGACCTGCTGCGAGGGTTCGCCGGCGCCGACACGCTGAACGGTTGGTCGGGGGATGACACGCTGGACGGTGGGTCTGGCGATGACCTGATGATCGGGGGTGTCGGGTCGGACCTGTTCTATGTCGACAGCAGCACGGACCGGGTGGTGGAGAAGGGCAAGTGGGCGGGCGTCGACACGGTCATCGCCTCGGCCAGTTTCCGCGCCGACAAGGCCCATATCGAGAACCTGACGCTGACCGGCGATGCGATCATCGGGGTCGGCAACAACCTGCGCAACGTGATCCGCGGCACCGACGGGAACAATATTCTCGACGGCGGCCGGGAGAACGACACGATGATCGGGGGGCTCGGCAACGACACCTACCTGATCCGCGCGCCGGGCGACCGGGCCGTGGAGGAGCTGAACGGCGGCGACGATTCGGTGCGCGCGTTCCGGGCCTATGCGCTCGACGCGCACATCGAGCGGCTGTACCTGCAGACCGTGCTCGACGCGGACGGCAACGGCGTCGCGGGCATGAACGGGATCGGCAACGCGCTCGACAACACGATCTTCGGCAATCCGTTCGACAACATCCTGATCGGGCGCGAGGGCAGCGACACGCTGCGCGGCTTCGCGGGGGCGGACACCTTCGTGTTCGACCGCGCGCTGGGCGACGACAACATCGACCGGATCATCGACTTCAACACCAACACCGCGGACGAGGGCGACCTTCTGCGCTTCAAGCAGGCGGAATTCGCGGGCGTGGCCAAGGGTATGCTGGCGGTCGATGCCTTCGTGGCGGGGACCGCGGCACTGGATGCGGCGGACCGGTTCATCTTCGACCGCGCCTCGGGGCAGCTCTGGTTCGAC
>JBARXR010000113.1:0-4131 GCA_049647445.1 Jannaschia sp.
CTGGCGCTGTTCTCGATCCTGACGCGCAAGCTGGCGGGCGTCGCGGCACCGCGCACGATGCAGCTTTACGCGGGCCTCGTGGGGACGCTGATCACGGCGCCGTTCGCGTTCCTTCTGTGGGAGAACCCGCAGACGCTTGTGGAATGGGGGCTGCTTGTGGCGGTCGGGGTCTTCGCCTGGTCGGGGCATCATTTCTTCGGACAGGCGCACGGCTTTGCGCCCGCAAGCGTGCTGATGCCCTTCAGCTATTCGTTTCTCATCTATCTTGCCGCCTGGGGCTTTGTGGTGTTCGGGACGGTGCCGGGCATCCAGACGGTGCTTGGCGCGCTGGTGATCGCGGGCGCGGGCCTCGTCATCTGGTGGCGGGAGCGGCGTTGATGCTGACATTCGCGGCGGCGGTGTTCTTCCTGATCGTGACCCCGGGACCCGGCGTTCTGTCGACGGCCGGTGTCGGGTCCGCCTTCGGGCGGCGGGCCGGGGTGCGATACGTCATGGGCCTGTGCATCGGCACGAACATCGTGGCGCTGGCGGTGATCTCGGGCGTGGCCGCCGTGGTGCTGGCCGACCCGCGCATCCGGACGGTGCTGTTCCTGCTGTCGACCGGATACCTGCTTTACCTCGCGTTCCGCATCGCCACCGCCGGATCGCGGATCGCCTTCATCGAGGCGCAGCGAGAGCCGGGGTTGCGCGACGGTCTGGCGTTGCAGGCGGTGACCCCGAAGGCCTATGCGGTCAACACGGTGATGTTCTCGGGGTTCGCCATCGGGCTGGGACCGCTGGCCGATCCGCTGGTGAAGCTGGCGATCATGAATGCGATCTGGCTGCCGCTGCATTTCCTTTGGCTGGGGGCCGGGGTCTGGCTCGGACGGCTTGACCTTGCCCCGCGGACGCAGCGCGCGATCAACATCGCCATGGCCGCGTCGATGCTGCTGGTCGTCGGGCTTGCGATTTTCAGCCTGCGCTAGTCGGGGCCGGTCAGATGGCGCCGTCCGCCCGCAGCCGGTCGATGGTCGCCCGGGCGATGCCGAGACCGGTCAGGATCGCCTCGGTGTGCTCGCCGACGGACGGGACCGGGTCCATGCGCGCCTGCGTCTGACCGGGCGGCAGGAGAGCCGGCAACGGACCCGAGGCGCTGTCGACCTCGGTCCAGCGCTGCGCCAGCGCGGGATGCGACCAGAGCGCCGCCATGTCGTTCAGGCGCGCGTTCCCGATGCCCGCGCCGTCGAGGCGGGCCATGACCTCGGCGCAGGTCAGGGTCGCGAAGGTGTCTTCGATGATCGTGCGCAGGGCATCCGCATGTCCCGCGCGGGCGTGGTTGGTGGCGAAGCGCGGGTCCTGCGCCAGCGCGGCCTGTCCGAGCACGGTGGTGCAGAACGCCTGCCACTCGCGAGGGTTCTGAAGCCCGAGGATCACCTCGCCGTCGGACGCATGGAACGGGCCGTAAGGGAAGATCGTCGCGTGCGCGGCCCCGGCGCGGGGTGGCGGGGCCGCGCCGTCCATGGCGTAATACATCGGATAGCCCATCCATTCGGCCGTCGCCTCGAGCATGGAGAGGTCGATGTGGCGGCCCCGCCCGGTCTGACCCCGCTCGATCAGGGCGGAGAGGATATTGGTCAGCGCATACATCCCCGCCGCGATGTCCGAAATCGAGATGCCCGCCTTGGACGGCGCGTCGGGCGTGCCGGTGACCGACAGGAGGCCCGCCTCGGCCTGCACGAGAAGGTCATAGGCCTTGCGGTCGCTCGCCTGTCCGTAGCCGGAAATATCGCACAGGATCAGACGCGGGTGCGCGGCGTGAAGCATCTCCCACCCGAGGCCGAGGCGCGCGGCGGCACCGGGGGCGAGGTTCTGCACGACGACATCCGCCTGTGCCACGAGGGCGGCGAGGATCGGCCCCGCCTCGGGGTGCTTGAGGTCGAGGGTCAGGCTTTCCTTCGAGCGGTTGGTCCAGACGAAGTGACTGCTCAGGCCGCGCGCCCGCGTGTCGTAGCCGCGGGCGAAGTCGCCCTGCCCCGGCCGTTCGATCTTGATGACGCGGGCCCCCATGTCGGCCAGTTGCCGGGTGCAGAACGGCGCGGCGATCGCGTGTTCCAGCGCCAGCACGGTGATCCCGGTCAAGGCAGGCATCAGCGCTGCGCCCGGGCGGGGAATTGGAGGCGTTGTCTCGGCAATCTGCGGCACCTGGTTCGGGGACGCGCCAGAGTTAGAGCGCGGCGGCGAGCGGTGCAATGGCGCAGCGGTCCTGTGCCGTCCCGCGGGATGATCTTTGGCCCCCGACCGGGCATGTTGGGGCGAAGGAGTACGTCCGATGTCGGGTTTTTTCGATTTGCGGCAAAGTCCGCTCTGGGTGGACCATGTGACGCTCGCGGTTCGCGATCTGGACCGGGTCGCCGGCTTTTACCGGGACGTGGTCGGCCTGTCGGTCCTGTCGGAAGACCCGGGGCGGGTGACCCTCGGGACGGCGTCGCCGCTTGTGGTCCTTGAGGGCGATCCGGCGCTGGTCCCGGTGGACCGGCGCGGCGCGGGGCTGTTTCACACGGCATTCCTCATGCCGTCGCGCGCGGCGCTCGGGCGGTGGCTGTCCCATGCGCAGGCCCGGGGTGTGACGCTGACGGGCGGCGCGGACCACAGCGTGAGCGAGGCGCTCTATCTCGATGATCCGGAGGGCAACGGGATCGAGATATACCACGACCGACGCACGACCGATTGGGTCTGGACGGGGGACACGGTGAAGCTGGGCAATGCGCCGCTGGACAGGGACGGCCTGCTGGACGTGGGGCGCGGCGACTGGGCCGGGCAGCCGCCGGAGACGATGGTCGGGCATGTCCACCTGCAGGTCGGCGATGTCGCGCGCGCGGCGGCCTTCTTCGCGGAGGCCCTGGACCTTTCACCGACGTTGCGGATGCCGTCCGCCGGGTTTTTCGCCACCGGCGGATATCATCACCAGGTCGCCGCGAACGTCTGGAACAGCGCGGGGGCCGGTCCGCGTCCCGACGGCATGGCGGGTCTGCGGGAGATCGCCGTCCGCACCAGTGGCCACGCACAGGCCGGCCGGCTGACGGACCCTTGGGGGACAGCGTTCAGAGTGGTGCCGCCGGATGCGGCGGGGACGGCTCAGGCGAGGTAGTCGATGATCGGGCAGTCGGGGCGATCGTCGCCACGGCAGGTATGGACCAGATGGGCCAACTCGTCGCGCAGGACCTGAAGCTCCCGCTGCTTGGCCTCGATCTGCGCCAGCCGGTCCGATGCGATGCGCTTGACCTCGGAACTGGACCGCTCGGTATCCTGATAGAGGCCCAGAAGGTCCCGGCATTCCTCGATCGAGAAGCCGAATTCCCGCGCGCGGCGCACGAATGCCAGCTTACGCACGGCCCCGGCGTCATAGTTGCGATAGCCCGCGTCGGACCGGGCGGTGGCGTCGACCAGACCGATGTCGGCGTAATAGCGGACCGTCTTGACCGGCAGGCCCGATGCGGAGGCGGCGGCGGATATGTTCATGGGTCCCTCTTGACCTTCCTGTTACGGGAGACATTAGGTCAGGGCCAAATTGGGTCAAGCGCCCGACGTCTCGCCAGAGGACCGAAAGATGCCCAAAGACACCGCACAGCGCAGCGCCACGCTCTACCGGATGGTGATGACCGACCACATGTGCCCCTATGGCCTGAAGTCCAAGGACCTGCTGGAGCGACAGGGGTTCGTGGTCGACGACAGGCACCTGACATCGCGCGAGGAGGTGGATGCCTTCAAGGCCGAGCATGGCGTGAAGACCACGCCGCAGACGTTCATCGACGGTGAGAGAATTGGCGGCTTCGACGATCTGAGCGCGCATCTGGGCAAGCCCGTCGCGCCGAAGGATGCCGTGACCTATCGGCCCGTCATCGCGATTTTCAGCGTGGCGGCCCTGCTGGCCGTCGCGGTGACCTGGGCCAGCCTTGGCACCCTCGTCGCGGGGCGCACGGTCGAATGGTTCATCTCGATCTCGATGGTGCTGCTGGGCCTGCAGAAGTTGCAGGATGTGGAGCGGTTCGCGACGATGTTCCTGAACTATGACCTGCTGGCGCGGCGATGGGTTCGCTACGGCTATGTCTATCCGTTCGTCGAGACGGGCGCGGGCCTTCTGATGACGGCGGG
>JBARXR010000114.1:0-4059 GCA_049647445.1 Jannaschia sp.
CGGCAGAGGCGGCGTGGGCGTGGCCGTTGGCCGGGCTGGTCGTCGGCAGCCTCGCCGGTGCGGCGGGGACCGTGGTCGCAACCGTCGGCTTGCCCGGGGGACTGGCTGCTGCGGTGACCCTTCTGACTCTGGTGATGGTGACCGGCGCGATGCACGAGGACGGCCTCGCCGATCTTGCGGACGGCTTCTGGGGCGGCTTCACGCCGGAGCGCCGGCTGGAGATCATGCGAGACAGCCGAATCGGGGCCTACGGCGTCATCGCGCTGGTGCTGTCGCTTTTGATCCGCTGGCTTCTTCTGACGGTGGCGCTGGAACAGGGGCACCTTTGGTCGGCAGCCATCGTCGCCGCAACCGTCAGCCGCGTGCCGATGGCGGTCGTCATGCGGTGGCTGCGGCCAGCCCGCACCGACGGGTTGAGCCGAGGCAGCGGGCAACCGTCTCGACTGTCGATGGGCATCGCATTCGCGATCGGGGCGCTTACCCTCATCACGCAAGGCCTGCCGAGTGCGATGCTCGCGGCAGCGCTGGCCGGGGTCGGCACACTCGGCCTTGGCCTTCTTGCGCGCGGGAAGATCGGGGGACAGACCGGTGATGTTCTCGGAGCGGTTCAGCAAGGTTGCGAAATTGCCGTTCTCGCCGCCCTGGTCGCGCGCTAGACTGCGTCGATGACACTTTGGGAAAGCATCCTCGAGGCGCTGTCGCGGCTTGCCCCCGGTGAGCGGCTGTCGGCCCTGTTCGAACGGCTGCGCGCGCCACCGGAACGATCCGTTGCGTTCACCATCGCCGTGATCGCCCTCGGCGCGAAGATGGCCAAGGCCGATGGGCGGGTGACCCGAGATGAAGTCATGGCCTTCCGCGAAGTCTTCACGATTCCCCAAGGCGAATTGTCGAATGCGGCACGGGTCTTCGACATGGCCCGCACGGATGTCGCGGGATTCGAGGATTATGCAACCCGGATCGCGGCCATGTTCGATGACGACAGCAGCGTTCTGCGCGACCTCATGGAGGGGCTGTTCCACATCGCGGTCGCCGACGGCAGCTATCATCCGGCGGAGGACGAATTCCTTTTGCGCGTCGCCCAGATCTTTCACCTCGAAGAGCGGGAATTTCGCTCGATCCGCGCGCGATACGTCCCCGGCACCGAGGCCGACTGTTGGGAGGTCCTCGGGGTCACGCCCGACACGCCCCTGACGGAAATCCGGGCGAACTGGCGACGCCTCGTGCGCGAAACGCACCCCGACCGGATGATGGCGCGCGGCCTGCCGGAAGAGGCGATCAAGCTGGCGGAGCGGCGGCTGGTCGCGATCAATCGGGCTTGGGAGCGGATCCAGGACGGCACCGCATGATCCGCGCGCCGGTCTGGATCACGCCCCGCTCGACGGCCATCGGGCCTCCGGCGTGACGATCCGTTTCGCCTCGTGGAACGTCGAATGGTTCGACCGCCTTTTCGATGACACGGGCAACCCGGTGCGGACGGAGGACTGGTCGGCGCGCTACAAGGTCACGAAGGCTCGGCAGCTGGACGCCATCGCCGGTGTCCTCCGGGAAATCGACGCAGACGCGGTGCTGGTGATCGAAGCCCCCGATACCTCCACGCGCAGGTCAGGCGGCGCCGCACTGGAAATCTTTGCCGAGGAAGCTGGCCTGCGGACCCGCCGCGCGATCCTTGGATATCCCAACGACACGCGGCAGGAGATCGCTTTGCTTTACGATCCGGATCGTGTGCGCCCGCGCCATGCTCCGGGAGACAGCGTCGAGGCGCCGCGCTTCGACAGGGTGTTCGGCTTTGACCTCGACACGGACTTGCGGGCCGAGCGGCTGGTCTGGTCAAAACCCCCTCTGGAACTTGACCTCGCCCTCGACGACGGCCGCGACCTGCATCTGATCGGGGTGCATGCCAAATCCAAGGCCGCGCACGGCGCCGTCGATGACACGGATGAATTGCGCCTTAATATCCTGAACCGACGCAAGCAGTTGGCCCAGTGCATCTGGCTCAGGCGTCGGGTCGATCAACGCCTCGCGGAGGGTCGTTCCCTGATCGTGGCGGGCGATTTCAATGACGGCCCCGGCCTTGACCGGTTCGAAAGCCTGTTCGGACGTTCGGGCGTGGAGATCGTGCTTGGCGACGGGGTGACTGCGTTGCACGATCCGTCGGCCATCCAGCCGCGTCTGGGGGCGGCAATGCCGTCCACCGCCCGGTTCTGGGACAATGGGAATCGTCGCTACCTCAATGCGCTGCTGGATTTCGCGATGGTCAGCGCCGACCTGCGGGAGACGGCGCGGTGGCAGATCCTCCATCCGTTCGATGCGCTTGCGGCGAGCCGCGTTCCGACGTTGCGCGCCGATCTGCTGGATGCCTCCGACCATTTTCCGGTGGTGCTTGACCTGTGACGCGCGTGCGCCCACCTCTGACGGTATGAGACTGCTCTTGATCCTGACCTTCCTCGCCCTGCCCGCCTCCGCACAGGAAGCGGAGGCGCCTTCGCTGATGGAGCGGGGCCTGAAGCTTTTCATGGACGGCCTGATGGACGAAATGGAGCCTGCGTTGCGCGATCTGGAGGGTCTGGCACAGGACGTGCGCCCGCTTCTGGAGCAATTTCAGAAAGATCTCGGCGAAACGGTCGATGACCTGAACGCCTATCATGCGCCAGAAATCCTGCCCAACGGCGACATCCTGATCCGCCGCAAGGAACCCTTGGAGCCTTCGCCGCAGATCGAGCCGAATCCGGACGGCTCCATCGACCTCTGACGGTCCTGTCACCTCGAGAGGACCTGCTGCGCAATGCCCGCCAGCAAAAGATAGACGGACGTAAGGCCGAAGGCCCACGCCCAGGCACCCGACAGACCGAACTCACCCCATGCCGCGAGAAAGGCCAGAACCATCCAGATCACGGCGACGCTCAGGGTCAGGGGGCGCCACCGCCGCGTTCGCACGGGATGCACGAAGCGGATGGGAAGGAACATCGCCGCCGCAAGCACCAGCGTCAGACTGAAGGTCAGCCAGGGATTGGGTTGAAGCACGAAAACCACGAGCGCGAACATGTTCCAACAGCCGGGGAACCCTTCGAAACTGGCATCCTCGGTCTTCATCCGCACATCTGCGAAATAGAGTGCCGAAGCGAACGGTATGACGGTCAGCATTCCCCACCCTGCCCAGCCCGGAACGAGGCCCGATGCGTAGAGGGCATAGGCCGGGATGAACACATACGTCAGATAGTCGATGATCAGGTCCAGCAGGACGCCGTCGAAACGCGCAGCATGCAGCGAGACATCCCAGCGGCGCGCCAGTGGTCCGTCTATGCCATCCACGACCAGTGCCGCCAGCAACCACAGGAACATCCACGACCAATTCGCCTCGACCGCCGCAAGAAGCGAGAACATCGCAAGGACCGCGCCGGAGGCGGTCAGCAAGTGAACGGAATGCGCACGGGTACGGGGCCACATGCCTCACATCTGCCCGTCGCCCCCCGGTTTGTCGAGTGTCGGACCACGTCCATGACGGGGTTGCCTGACGTCGTCAGACCATTGTCACCCCGTGTCAGGCAGCCGGCTTCGCCTGACCGTCAGGCGAACCGCCATCAACCGGTTCGGTCACGCTGTCGGTGGTATCGAAAGTGGCGTGGCACACTTGGCGGAACGCACGACTCATCCGGGTTCCCATCACGACAGGCCGGGCGACATCGGCCGGAGGCGGGATGACGATCAGGGGGCAAGGTCGCATCGGTGTGTTCCGCGAATGCGGTTCGACATTTCGAAGCATCCCCGTTCAACCTCAGCCGCCTGTCCCGCAACCGTTGACAGGTGACGCGAATTCCGCCACGCCGGATGCTCACTCCCCCATATGAAGGACCACGGAGATGATTTCGCCCATCCTGCCGACATACAACCGCGCCCCCCTGAGCTTTGTCTCCGGTACCGGCTCCTGGCTTGTGGAAGCGGACGGGCGACGGTTTCTGGACCTCGGCGCGGGGATCGCGGTCAACGTTCTGGGCCACGCCCATCCGGCGCTCACGGCGGCGCTGACGGCGCAGGCCGGGACGCTCTGGCATACGTCGAACC
>JBARXR010000115.1:0-18036 GCA_049647445.1 Jannaschia sp.
GCATGGATGTCGGGGGCGGTCGGCGCGCATGTTTTCGTGCCGCATCGCGCGGCGGACTTGCAAAGCGGTGGACAGGGTCCGACTGTGATCGGCATGACCGCCTGACCCGAAGGACCGCCACCATGCCCGACCCTATCGACCTCTATTTCTGGCCCACGCCGAACGGCTGGAAGGTGACCATCGCGCTGGAGGAGATGGGTTTGCCCTACGCCGTGCACCTGATCGACATCGGCGCGGGCGACCAGTTCAAACCGGAGTTTCTGGCCCTGTCGCCGAACAACCGGATGCCGGCCATCACCGATCCCGAGGGGCCGGACGGCAAACCGATCTCCCTCTTCGAAAGCGGTGCGATCCTGCAATACCTGGCGCGCAAGACCGGTCAATTCGGCGGCCCGACCGAGCGGGACCGGATCGCCGTCGACCAATGGCTGATGTGGCAGATGGGCGGCCTTGGGCCGATGGCGGGCCAGGCGCATCACTTCCTCAAATACGCGCCGAACATGGACCCACCGAACGACCTGCCCTATGCGAAGGACCGCTACCGGGCCGAGACCGGGCGGCTCTACCGCGTCCTCGACACGCAGTTGGGCAAGCACCGCTATGTGGCGGGTGACTTCTATTCCATCGCGGACATGGCGATCTGGGGTTGGGCCTCCCTCTGGGAGGGTCAGCAACAGACGCTCGACGACAAGCCGAACCTCGCGCGCTGGCTGGACGAGGTCGGCGCACGGCCCGGCGTGATCGCGGGACGTGCGGTGGCAGCCGAGAAGCGTGGCGACGTCCGCGACAAGGCGGCGCAGGACCGCCTGTTCCGGCAAAAGGGCTGACCGACGCCGCGAACACCGGGGCCTGACGGGGAAAAAACCGCCTGTCTTCCCGAAATGCCTTTGCGCACTGGCCTCAGCGCACCCACCTGTCCTAGGGTGCCACCGTGACATCAGGGGAGTCGCCATGAAACCCTCAGGCCTGCAGAAAACCGCGTTCGCCGCGCTCGCCGTCCTGGTGGCGCTTGCGGGGCTCGGTGTGCTGGACGGCGGGGTTCTCTGATCCATGGCGCAGAAGTTCGGCGGAGAATTCAGCCCCGAGGGGTCGAAGCGGACGGCGGCGCGGGGCGCCGTGTCCGCGGCCCTGTCCGCGCCCTTGCCCGGACGGGCCCGGACATCCATCCTCATGGCGCTGGCGGCTGTGCCGGTCATCACCGCCTTTTTCCAGGGCGGCGCCACGGGCCTCGCCCTCAACATCCTGGCCGGTGCCGTGCTGTTCGGCGCGGCCTTCCTGACCCGTGAGGGTCTGCGGGCCGAGGCCGCCTGGACCGCCCGCAAGATCGCCCGCCGCCCGGCTTTCCCGCGCAAGATCGCGGGGGCCCTCGCGACCGGCATCGGCGTCTTGCTGGCGACGGGGATCGGACCGGCCGGAGTGATCTATGGCCTCGTGGCGGCGGGCCTTCACCTGACGGCTTTCGGGCTGGACCCGATGAAGGACAAGGGCATGGAGGGGATCGACACCTTCCAGACCGAACGCGTGGCACGCACGATCGAGGAGGCCGAAAAGCACCTCGCCGCGATGCAGGACGCCGTCTTGCGCGCCAGGGACCGCGAGGCCGAAAGCCGGGTGGCCCGCGTCACCGCCCGAGCCCGCGAGATGTTTCGCGCGGTAGAGGATGACCCGCGCGACCTGACGGCGGCGCGCAAGTTCCTGGGCGTCTACCTGATGGGCGCACGCGACGCGACGGCGAAGTTCGCCGATCTCTACGCGGCCACCGGCGACCCGGTGGTGAAAACCGACTATTTCGCCCTTCTCGACGATCTGGAAAAGGGCATGGATGCCAAACGAGAGACGCTTCTGCTATCGGACCGGACCGATCTGGACGTCGAAATCGAAGTCCTGCGGGACCGTCTGAAACGAGACGGCCTGCCCACTGGGGAGTAACGACCATGGACACCAACACACGCGCGCAAGCCGCCGCCATCACCGCCGAAATCGATCAGGTCGCGGCCCTTACCCTGCCCGAACCGGGGACAGAGATCGTCGTGCTGGAAACGGCCCCCGCGCCGGTCGCCGAAACCATCCGCAAGCGCATGGCGGAACTGGACATGACCGATACGCAGTCGATCATCGAATTCGGGTCCTCCGCTCAGGCCGAATTGCAGCAGATCAGCCAGGCGATGCTGGCGGATGTCAAGAACAAGGACGTGGGACCCGCGGGCGACTCCCTGCGCAACATCGTCAGCACCATCCGGGGATTTTCCGTGTCCGAACTGGACGTGCGGCGCAAGCGGTCGTTCTGGGAGAAACTGCTCGGACGGGCGGCACCGTTCAGCAATTTCGTGGCCAAGTTCGAGAACGTGCAGGGGCAGATCGACAAGGTGACGGACGAGTTGCTCAAGCATGAGCATGTGCTGCTCAAGGACATCAAGTCGCTCGACAAGCTCTACGAGAAGACCCTCGATTTCTATGAGGAACTGGGCCTCTATATTTCCGCGGGCGAGGCCAAGCTTGCGGACCTGGATGCGACCGACATCCCCGCCAAGGAGGGTGAAGTCGAAGCGGCACCCGAAGACCAGAAGATGATCCAGAGCCAGGAGTTGCGCGACCTGCGGGCCGCCCGCGACGACCTGGAGCGCCGGGTCCACGACCTGAAACTGACGCGCCAGGTGACGATGCAGTCCCTGCCCTCGATCCGGCTGGTCCAGGAAAACGACAAAAGCCTCGTGACCAAGATCAATTCGACGCTCGTGAACACGGTTCCCCTCTGGGAGACGCAACTGGCACAGGCCGTCACGATCCAGCGTTCACGCGAAGCCGCTGAGGCGGTGCGCGACGCCAATGATCTGACCAACGAGCTGCTGACGGCCAACGCAAAGAACCTGCGCGAGGCGAACGCGGTGGTGCGCACCGAGATGGAGCGCGGCGTTTTCGACATCGCCGCCGTCCGGCAGGCGAACGAGGATCTGGTCGCCACCATCAACGAAAGCCTGCAGATCGCCGACGAAGGCAAGGCCCGCCGCGCCGAGGCCGAGAAGGAACTCGAGGCGATGGAGAAGGAGCTGCGCGAGACGCTGGCCTCGGCACGCGCGCGCAAAGACAGCGTCGGCGACACCGCCGGCACAGCCGTCCCCGCGACCTGATGCGCCTGACGCACCTGCCTGCCCTGCTGGCCTGCGCCGTGCTGCTGCCATCCTGCGGGGCGGTTCCCCCCGACGCGGTGGACGCGTCCGCCGTGCCCGTCGCGCGGCCCGCGATCCAGGCGACCGATCCGACACCCTCGCCGGAAAGCCAGTCTGCCGCGCTGTTCTATCGACGCCTCGAGGCACGCCTTGTGGCCGAGGGTCTGCTCCGGCGGGACGGTGGCGGGCCCGACACGGCGTTCGGACCGGTGGAACTGGCCCGAAATTTCGAACGCGTCGCGCTGTTCTCGGAATACGTTCAGGTCGGCGGGCGCTACGTCGCGCAGCAAAGCCGCGCCCAGTTGCGCCGCTGGTCGGTGCCGGTGCGTCTCCAGTTGCATTTCGGGGCATCCGTCGACGCCGCCACCCGCGCCGAAGACACACAGCGCGTCAGGAGTTATGTCGGCCGCCTCAGCCGGATCAGCGGGCACCCGATGTCGGTTGTCGCCTCGGGCGGCAATTACCATGTCTTCGTGGTGAACATCGACGAACAACGCGCCCTCGGCCCCGCGATCAGCGCCGCGGAACCCGGCCTCGCCCCCTCGACCGTGCGGGAAATCACCTCGCTCGGCCGCTCGACCTATTGCGCGGTCTATGCGTCCTCTACCGCCGCCAAGCCCAACACCTATGTCTCGGCCGTCGCGCTGATCCGGTCCGAACACCCCGACCTGATGCGGCTGGCCTGCTACCACGAGGAGATCGCGCAGGGGCTTGGCCTTGCCAACGACAGCCCCTCCGCGCGCCCCTCCATCTTCAACGACGACGAGGAATTCGCCCTGCTGACCCGGCACGACGAATTGCTTCTGCGGATGCTCTACGACCCCCGCCTGCGCACCGGCATGTCCGCCGACGAGGCCCGTCCCATTGTCCAACAGATCGCGGCCGGATTGGCCGACGATCGCACCTGAGGAGGCACGCCCATGGCCATCTTTGATTTTCTGTCCGGCCAGTTCATCGACGTCATCGAATGGACCGACGACACCCGCGACACGCTGGTCTGGCGCTTCGAGCGGCATGGCCATGAGATCAAGTACGGCGCCAAGCTGACCGTGCGCGAGGGCCAGGCCGCCGTCTTCATCCACGAGGGGCAGCTGGCCGACGTCTTCATGCCCGGCCTCTACATGCTCGAAACCAACAACATGCCGATCATGACGACCCTCCAGCACTGGGATCACGGCTTCAAATCGCCCTTCAAGTCCGAGATCTATTTCGTCTCGACCACCCGGATGACCGACCTCAAGTGGGGTACGAAAAACCCGATCACCCTGCGCGACCCCGAGTTCGGCCCGGTCCGCCTGCGCGCCTTCGGCACCTATGCCATCAAGGTCGCCGACCCGGCGAAATTCATGACCGAGATCGTCGGCACCGACGGCGAATTCACCCGCGACGAGATCCAGTTCCAGATCCGCAACATGATCGTGCAGGCCGCGTCGCAGTCGTTGGCCGCCAGCCGCATTCCCGTTCTCGACATGGCCGCGAACACGCAGGACCTGGGCAAGATCGTCGCCGACCAGATCAGCGCCACCATCGCCGATTACGGGCTGTCGGTGCCGGAACTCTATATCGAGAACGTCTCCCTGCCGCCCGCGGTCGAGGAAGCCCTGGACAAGCGCACCTCCATGGGCGTGCTTGGCGATCTGTCGAAGTATCAGCAATTCGCCACCGCCGAAGCGATGCAATCCGCCGCGACCACACCGAACTCCGGCATGGGCGCGGGCCTCGGCATGGGGATGGGCATGGGGATGGCCAACGCGATGGCCCATTCCCAGTCGAACGCGGGTCCGTGGGGCGTCGCCCCCGCCGCCGCGGCCCCGCCCCCGCCGCCGGTCGAACACGTCTGGCACATCGCCGAGGGCGGGGCGACCAAGGGCCCGTTCTCCAAGGCGCGCCTCGGTCGCATGGTGACCGACGGCGAGATCACCCGCGAAACCCACGTCTGGACCCAAGGTCAGGACGGCTGGAAGCGCGCCGAGGATGTCGCCGAACTGGCACAGCTTTTCACCGTGATGCCGCCGCCCCCGCCGCCGGGCGTCTGATTTGGGCGTCCGCAAGACGATCCGGGCCCGCCTGCGACCCGTCGTGATGCTGCTCCACTGGTCGGTGCCGGTCGTCATCGTCGGCGCGCTCGGACGGCCCGCACCGGGCTGGGACCTCGCACTTGCGGCCTGTGCGATCCTCTGGGTGATGGCGGCCTTTGTGTCGGGACTGAACGGCCCCGGTCCCGCGCTGACGGGCTGGCTGCGCCCGCTGCATTTCTGGTCCCACATCGCCCTCCTCGCGATCCTCGGCCTGGCCGCGACCTTGCTTCTGCTCGGCCATCCGGAGGCGCGGCGCATCCTGCTTGTCACCTTCATGCTGGGCCTGCTGCACGGCATCTTCCACCTCTGGCGGCACACGGTGCTCGGCGATGGCGCGCTGCGCACAATGCTGCCCCGCGCCATGCACGGCATCCTGTGATGCGCTGGCCGTCCCGCCGCACATACCTCAAGGCCCTGCACTGGACCGTGGTCCCGTTCTTTCTGTGGTTCCTCATCGTCACGCCCTCGGACGTGGCCCGCATCGGCTCCTGGGCGGTCAAGCTGCACTCCGTCTTCGGCCTGATCTTCGTCACCCTGTGCCTCGTCTGGACCGCAGACGTCGTCCGGCGCGGCCTCGCCTCGCGCCCGGGCCCCAAGCTTCGCGGCCTTGCGCGCAAGATCCATCGCCCCCTGCATCTGACGATCGTCTGGGGCCTGTTCGGCGTGGCATTCACCGGCTTCCTGCTGGGCCTGACGGCAAGCCGCGTTCTGTTTGCGGGCACCATCCTGCCCATCGCCCCGCCCCTTGGCCTGCCGCAGGCGAACCGATGGGCCGGAACGCTCCACACGGTCGAATTCTACCTCCTCGGCGGGATCGTGGCCTTCCATGCCGCCTTCCACCTCTGGCGCCACTATCACCTGCGGGATAATGCCTTGCGCATCATGGCCCCGAAAGCGCTGCAGAGGTTTCTATGAAGGTTCCCACCGTCGCCCGCGACAAGACCGTGCAAACGATCGAGGAGCATCGCTTTCCCTGCGACACTTGCGGCGGCGACATGCGGTTCGATCCGGGCGACGACCGGCTGATCTGCGACCATTGCGGCAAGACCGAAAGCCTGCGCCGCGCGTCGCCCGCCGCCATCCGGGAAATAGACATCCGCCAGGGCCTCGACACCGCCTCCCGCGATGCCGAGACCGAAGAGACCCGCATCCTCGCCTGTCCGAACTGCGGCGCGCAGGTAGAGTTCGACCCGGCTGTCCATGCTGCCGAATGCCCGTTCTGCGCGACCCCCGTGGTCACCGACACCGGGACCAACCGACATATCAAGCCCGCTGCCGTCGTCCCTTTCGCGCTGGAGGAGGCACAGGCCCACGGTGCCATGAACGACTGGCTCGGCGGCCTCTGGTTCGCCCCCAACGGGTTGCAGCAATACGCCCGCAAGGGGCGCCGCATGTCCGGGATCTACGTGCCGTTCTGGACGATCGACGCCCAGACGGATACCGCCTATCAGGGCCAGCGGGGCGACACCTATTACGTGACGCAGACCGTCATGCGCGACGGCAAGCCGACACAGGTGCAGGTGCCCAAGATCCGTTGGTCCCCGCGTCGCGGCCGTGTTGCGCGGTTCTTCGACGATGTGCTGATCCTTGCCTCGTCGTCCCTCCCCAAGCGGCACACCGACGCGCTGGAGCCCTGGGACCTGTCGGGTCTCGCGCCCTATGCCCCGCAGTATCTGGCGGGATTCCGGGCCGAGGCCTACGGCGTCTCGCTGGAGACGGGACTGACCGAAGCCCGCGCCCGGATGGATGCCGTGATCCAGCGCGACGTGCGCATGGACATCGGCGGCGACCAGCAGCGGATCGACGCGCTCGAGACGAAACTTTCCGGCGTGACCTTCAAGCATGTGCTGCTGCCGGTCTGGGTCGCCGCCTACAAGTATCAGGGCAAGTCGTTCCGCTTCGTCGTCAACGGCCAGTCGGGCCGCGTGCAGGGCGAGCGTCCGTATTCGGCCATCAAGATCGCCCTTGCGGTGATTGCCGCCATCATCGTCGCCGGAATCGCGGCCTATCTCTATCAGGGCGGCTGACGCCTCGGCACGGATCACGTCCGACACGGATCACCCGTAGATCACCCATGGATCACCCGTCCGTCGGATAACTCGTCGTCCGAAAAATACTTACGTAATTCTCCCCGACATCCTATAATACCGAACGATGAGGGATCTGAATTATCACCATCTCCAGTATTTCCGGGCTGTCGCGCACGAGGGCCACCTGACCCGCGCCGCCGAAAAGCTGAACCTGTCGCAATCGGCCCTCTCCGCCCAGATCCGCGCGCTGGAGGACCGTCTGGGCCATCGTCTGTTCGACCGGGTCGGACGGCGGCTGGAGCTGAACGAAGTGGGCCGCATTACCCTCGAACATGCAGACCGGATCTTCGCCACCGGATCCGAACTTCTCGCCACGCTCGATCGCACTGGGACGGCCCGCACGCCCCTGCGCGTCGGCGCGCTCTCGACCTTGTCGCGCAACTTCCAGCTTCAGTTCCTGCGGCCCCTGATCGGGCGTAATGACGTTGATGTCATTCTGAAATCCGGAAACGCCGAGCGTCTTCTCGCGTCCTTGCGGGCCCTCGATCTCGACGTGGTCCTGACGACGGAACCACCGGGGGCCGATGACCCCGGCGGCGACTTCGCGGCCCACCGGATCGCCGACCAGCCCGTGGGCCTGCACGGCACGCCCGACCGCCTGTCCCACACGAGCCTGCGCGATCTGATGGCCCACGAAGCGTTCATCCTGCCGACCGAAACCACGATCCGCAGCGGCTTTGATGGCCTTGCCGCGCGCCTCGGCGTGACCCCGCGCATCGCGGCCACGGTGGACGACATGGCCATGGTCCGTCTGCTTGCGCGCGAGGGCGCCGGACTGGCCGTGGCCCCTGCCGTCGTGCTCGCCGATGAGATCGCCAGCGGTCTGCTGCGCTCGGCCCCGTTCGATCTTGGCATCGTCGAGACCTTCTACGCGATCACCGTCCGCCGCAGTTTTCCACATCCCCTGATTGAACCCCTGCTGCGCGACGGATACCAAAGCCCCACCTGAGGGAGGGACGACCGATGATCCTGTGTGCGGGCGAAGCCCTGATCGATATGCTGCCGCGCGACACCGCGGACGGTCCGGGGTTCTTTCCCGCCACGGGGGGGGCCGTCTACAACACGGCGATCGCACTTGGTCGCCTCGGCGCACCCGTAGGCCTTTTCACCGGCCTGTCCGATGACATCTTCGGCAAGAGGCTGGCCGCGGACATGGCCGCGTCGAAAGTCGTCAACCGCGCCGCCATCAGCGACCGGCCCACGACGCTGGCGTTCGTCACGCTGACGGACGGTCATGCGGAATATGCGTTCTATGACGAGAACACCGCCGGGCGTCTTGTGTCGCATTCCGACGTGCCCAGCATGGACGACGTCGAGGCGATGTTCATCGGCGGCATCTCGCTGGCGGTGGAGCCATGCGCGCAGACCTACGAAGGGCTGGCGCTCGGCCATGCGCACCTGCCGATCATGATCGACCCGAACATCCGCCCCGGCTTCATCCGCAACGAGGCGCTGTTCCGCGCCCGCATGGACCGTCTTTTGCGTGTCGCCGACATCGTGAAGCTGTCGGACGAGGACATCGGCTGGCTCGGCACCACGCCGGAGGACATCCTGGCGCGGGGCGCGCGCGTTCTGTGTCTGACCGAGGGCGCGAAGGGGGTGACCGCCATTACCGCCGAGGGGCGCGTCTCCGTGCCCGCCGAGACGGTCAAGGTGGTCGACACGGTCGGCGCAGGTGACACGTTCAACGCGGGATTTCTTGCGGGTCTGCACAAGGCCGGCGCCCTGACCAAGGACACGCCGTCCGAGGACATCCTGCGCGCGGCCCTGACCCTCGGGGCCAAGGCAGCCGCCATCACCGTGAGCCGCGCCGGGGCCAACCCGCCCTGGACGTCGGAGCTGTGACGGACGCCCCGTGAAAGCGATCGTCCAGCGTGTCTCGGAGGCCCGGGTCGAAATCGGCGGAGAGGCGGTGGGGCGCACCGGTCCCGGCCTGATGATCCTCGTCTGTGCGATGCAGGACGACGGGCCTGCCAACGCCGAAGCTCTGGCCGAGCGCATTGCGAAGCTGCGCATCTTTCGCGACGACGCCGGTCGGATGAACCGCTCCGTGCGCGAGACCGGCGGCAGCGCCCTCGTCGTCAGCCAGTTCACCCTCGCCGCCGACACGTCGCGCTGCAACCGCCCCGGTTTTTCCGCCGCCGCCCCGCCCCCCGAGGGCGAGCGCCTCTATGACCATTTCGTCAGCCACCTGCGCGCGCAGGACGTCGCCGTCGAGACGGGTCGGTTCGGCGCGGACATGGTGGTCCACATCGTCAACGACGGCCCCGTCACGATCCCGATCGACAGATGATCGGCCGTCACCTCATTCTCGAACACTGGGGCGGCACGACCGACCCCGCCCGGATCAGGCGCGCCCTCCATGCCGCCGCACGGGCCGCCGGGGCGACCGTCCTGTCGGCGCATTTCCATCCCTTCGAGGGGGGTGGTCTCACCGGCGTCCTGCTGCTGGCCGAAAGCCACATCACCGTCCACACCTGGCCCGAACGCGGCTACACGGCGCTGGACCTCTTCATGTGCGGCGCAGCCCAAGTGGAGGTTGCGGCGGACGCCCTCGATCGCGACCTCGGGCCTGCGCGCACCAGCCGCCGCATTCTCGACCGGGGCGCGGAGTGATCCGAAACTAGCGGAACCAGGCATCCCAACCGGCCTCGTAGGCACGCGGCAGCGGATGCGTCGACAGCGTGTTGACCGGGACGTCACGCGGCCCGGTGTCACCGCCGAACACCTGCGCCGCCGCCCAGACCCCGGGCGCGAGATAGCGCAGGCCGTCCGGATAATCGGCTTGCCGCGCCACCATCCCCTCGGGCACGGCCATCGCGAAGCCCCACAAGCCGAAGCTGGGCACATAGGATTGGTAAGGCGTGACCGACCCGTTCATCGCAAGTGTCTCGACCACGATCCAGAAGGCATCGCCCGCGAACAGCGGCGATCCGGCTTGCGTCACCACGACCCCCTGTGCCGACATGCGCCGCGACAGAAGATGGTAGAATTCGGCGGTATAGAGCCGCGACAAAGACAGGGTCTTCGGGTCCGGCAGATCGAGGATGGCCACGTCATACGCCCCCTCCCCGTCGCGCGCCCAGGCAAAGGCGTCGGCAGTCACCACCTCCACCCGCGCGTCGCGTAGCGCATACCCGTTCAGCGCCGCCAAGTCGTCACGGTCCCGGAACAGCGCCGTCACTTCCGCGTCCAGATCGACCAGCGTCACCACCTCCACGTCGGGCCAGCGCAGCACCTCGCGCACCGCCATCCCGTCGCCACCGCCCAGCACCAGAACGCGGGCCCGGCGCGGCGCCTGCGCCATCGCCGGATGCACCAGGGGCTCGTGATAGCGGTATTCGTCGCCGGTATCGAATTGCACCGATCCGTCAAGGAACAGACGGGTCCGCCCCCGGAACCGCGTGAGCGTCACCTGCTGATATTCGGTACGGGTGTTGAACACGATCTCGTCCTCGTAGAGCCGTGCGTCCAGCGCCGCCGCGACCGGACCGGACCAGGCCAGCGCACCCGCGACCATCATCACCGACAGGCCCCAGGCGGCCCAGATGGCCCCGCGCAGGCGGGCGCGGAACAGCCAGATCGTCCCGCCCGCAACCGCAAGATTGAGCAAGCCGAACGCCAGCCCCGCCGCGATCAGCGACAGGTGCGGCACGATCAGGACGGGGAACGCCAGAGAAGCGACCAGCGCCCCGAGGTAATCGACCGACAGCACGTTCTCGAAGCGGAACCGCCCGGCGCCGATCTCGGCCAGGATGCGCGCAAGGAGCGGGATTTCCATGCCCGACAGGATGCCGACCACGATCAGGGCCCCGTAAAGCGGCACCGTCACCGCCTCGACGGTCGCATAGGCGAAGAACGCGATCAGCGCCGCGAAACCGCCGACCAGTCCCAACCCGATCTGCGCCCGCACAAACCCTGCAACAGCGTCCTCGACGAATCGTGAGGCCCAGGCCCCCACGCCCATCGCCGACAGGAAGACACCGATGACGAAGCTGAACTGTCGCACGGAGTCGCCCAGCAGGTAACTCGACACGGTGGCGGCGATCAGTTCATAGATCAGCCCCGCGACCGCCACGACCAGCGTTGTCGCCAGCAACCAGACCTCGGTGCCGCGCCGCATCTCCGTCACGGTTGCGGGTCCGCCCCGGGCTCGGCCTTCCTCTGACCGCAAATACCGCGGGGGTTTGGGGGCAGAGCCCCCATCCCTTCAGAAAACACACGCGGCACCGCCGCACCGCTCGGCAAGATCACGTCTGGATCACCGCCGCGATGATGATCGCCAGCGCCAGGAACATCGCCCCCATCACGATGGCGATGGCGGTGTTCTGGTCTTCCTCCAATTCCTTGCGGAGCGAGAAGGGTGTCACAAGCTCGATCAGCCACCAGCAGGCCAGCATCAGGACCAGCCCGAAGAAGGTGTAGAAGATCGTGCTGACGACCTCGGCGAAGATGATGTTCTCGAAAGCGGCCATGGGCCATCTCCCCTCGTTGGTTATTTCACCCGCAGGCGGCCCACGCCGCCCACGCCGACCGATCCCGTGCGGATCGAAGTTGGTCCCGTGTCGGAACTGACCGCCCCCATTCCGTACCACGAGGCGTAGCCCGCCCCGCCCAGCACGGCCAGTGACAGCACCATGATGACTGCGCGCATCGCCATCAGTCGTCGTCCTCCTCGGTCCAGTCGCTGCCGCGCCAGCGCGCCTTGCGGTGCCGCCAACCGGACGACAGCGTCCACAGCAGCGCAAGGCCGAAGGCCGCCACCGCGACCCAGGCCCAAAGCGCGCGGCCGATCCCGTCCTGCACGGCAATCCGAAGCGGGGCCCTCAGGCCGTTCCCCTCACCCTCGACCAGCGCCATTTCGAGCAGATATGTGCCCGGAATGGTCGGCTGGAAGGTCAGGTCCGAGAACCGGCTGCCCTCCGACCAAGCGTCGTCGCCCGATCCGCCGTAGTAATAGCTGATCCCTCGCCCCGTCTCGGCCAGCACGGTGCCCTCGGGGTCCGTTAGCGTCACATCGTATTCCGCCCAGGATTGCGAAAGGTCCTGACGCAGTTGCACACGGGCGGGCCGGGTCAGGGTCTCGACCTCGAATGTCATCTCGGGCGGCAGGTCACGCGGCGCGCCGTCGAACAGCAGGCGCGCCTGACCGGCGGTCGTGGCAACGACGATCGCCAGCAACACCGATGCCGCCGTCATCGCCCCGAACCACGCGACATAGAACCCCTTTCCCGCCTTTGCCTCATAGGGCTGCAACGCATGCACGCCCCGAGGCACCGGAGCGTCCGCACCGAACGCCGACGGGGCCTGCGGGAAATAGCGGGTGACCTCCACCTCCCGTTCGCCGGTGTCGCTGTAGGCCAACATCCGGCTGGCCCTGCCAGCCGGCATCAGGCTGATCGTGCTGCCCGCCGCACCGCGTTCGGGTCGCCAGGTGAATTCGCCTTCGACGAAATCGACGGACCAGTTGGACGAGGCGTAATAGGCATAGCGCTCCCCCCGCCAGGTGACCGTGGGCCGGTTCTCCGCCCGCTCCACCGCCCGCGCCGTCAGGAAAGGTCCCGCAGGCCAATCGCGGACCTTGCGCGTCAGCAGGGTGTGCCCGTCCTCAAGCGTCAGCCAGCAATAGCCGTGGGTGGGCGAATAGAGCATGTGATCGACCCAGCGCCATTCGCGCCCCTGCCACCGCTCCACCAGACCCATGGTCCCGATGAGGGTGAACGTCACCCCGTCCACGTCCCCCGTCATCCCCAGACGAAAGGGTGACGCGGGCCGCTCCATCCCCGCATTGACCGACAGGACGCGATAGGCGTCGGAAGCATCCAGCCGCGCTCCGCAATAGCCGCAGACCTGCGTGACCACGCGCCCCCCGCCCAGCACCGGCAGGCCCGCGCCGCAGTTGGTGCAGTTGACGGATTTGACGGTGCCGGTCACATCACGGCCCGCACATCGAAGGGATCGACCCAGAAGCCGAAATACATCGCGGACTCACCGTCGCCCCAGAGCTCCGCCGACACCAGCGCCCCGCGCGGCCCGGAGAAGTTGGCAAAGAAATGCGTTTCGCCGATCACGATTTCCTCGGGCAATTGGCCGCGAAAGGCGACCGCCCTGGCGCTGTCCGCCTCCGAGCAGACGTAGTCGACACCATCCACCGTGATCTGCCGTCCGATGCGCGGCTTGCCCGGCATCGCGGGAACCTGATCCTCGGCCAGCGCGCGCTGCACCACGACGTCGCCCTCATCTACCGAGACCCAGACCAGAGAGCCGTCGTCGAGCGTGCCGTGATATTCATCCCAGTGGCCGCGCCCGTAGTCGTATCGGACATGCCCCGTCGCCGTGAACGTGCCCACATCGCCCAGCGCCACCGGTACGCCCACCGCCACCAGTTCGGGCGCGTCAAGCATTGCGCCCGCCTCACCCGCCTTGCGCAGAACGTCATCGTCCAGCACCACCGATGCTCCGCAGAAGTCGCAGTTCACCATGCGCGCATGGGCCAGAAGCGACGGCAGCGCGGCACCGCAGTTCGGACAATTTCGGTCAGGGACCATGGCGTGACCTTAGCCCTACTCGGCGGCGACGGAACCCCCGGTCGCCAGCATTTCGAAGGCATCCGCGAAAAAGCTTTCCGTGCCGAAGTTTCCCGATTTCAACGCCACCGCAACCCCGTTTCCGGCAAAGCACCACGGCACGCCCGGCGCGATCTCCGGCCCGATGCGCAGTTCGTCCACGTCGAGCGCGCGCGTGACCGCGCCCGACGTCTCGCCGCCCGCCACCACGATCTGTCCGATGCCCTGCGCGACCGCGTCCCGTGCCAGTTGCGCCAATGCGTCCTCGACCAGCGCACCGGCCCGCGCCACGCCCAGCGCCTGCTGCGCCAGCGCCACGGCCTTCGGTTCGGCGGTGGCATAGATGATCTTGTCTGCTGCGGGGTCCTGCGCCGCCAGCCACGTGCGCGCGTCGGAAAGTCCACCCTGCGCAAGTTCCTGCGGGTCCAGCCGATAGCCGACGGCATGCCTGAGATAGGCGCCGACCTGCGACCGCGTCATCGCGGAGCACGATCCCGACAGCACGATCCGCCCCGGTCCCGGCGCGGGAAGCGGATCGGACGCGGGTGCCCCCATCGCCCCTGCCTCGCGCCAGAGGGCTGGCAGCGGTCGCGCGATGGCAGAGCCACCACACAGCAGCACGAGATCCTGACAGGCCTCGGCCACGACCTCCAGATCGGCATCCTCGACCGCATCGGCCACGATATGCCCCGCCAGCGAAGTCAGAGCCTCGCGCACCGCCTCCGCCCCGCGCCTGACCGCCGGAAACGCGACATGGCCGACCTGGCGCTGGACCTGCGGGGACAACAGCCGCATCAGGTTCGCATCCCGCATCGGCGTGAGCGGGTGATCCTTCATCGACGATTCGTCGAGTGGCTGATCGCCCACGAACAGGTTGCCCATGAACACCCGGCGTCCATTTTCAGGGAAAGCCGGGCAATGGACGGTCAGGTCGGTTTTCAGGTCCGACATGAGCGCATCGGCAACCGGGCCGATATTGCCGCGCGGCGTGGAATCGAAGGTCGAGCAGTATTTCCAGAAAATCCGCTGCGCCCCTTGTGCCCGCAGCCATTTAAGAGCTGCGCGCGCCTCGGTCACGGCATCCTCGGGCGGGATCGTGCGGATTTTCAGGGCGACCACCTCGAAGGCCGTCGTGGCAACGCCTGCGGCTGGTATGCCGATCCTCAACGTGACCGGAACCCCGGCCCGTGCGAGCATGGCCGCCAGATCCGTCGCACCGGTGAAATCATCCGCAATCGCGCCGAAAAATGTCGAGCCCATCAAAAACGTCCCCCTGACGGCAAAGTGCCCCCGCCCTCGAAGGGTTGAAAGTGACCGGACGTGCCACCGCGACGTTTTTCGGGTGGGGTGATGCAGTAAGGACGCGCATGGACGGCGGCACGGGACAGGAGTAGCCATGGGCAAACCATCCGGAGTGACCACAATGCCCGATACCGAACGCCCGAATTCGTGGGATGCCCGCGCCAAGTCCGCAAACTTCTTCGGCTTTACGGACCTGCCTTCGATCGAGAGGCGGGGCACCATCGTGCTGACCCATGGCGAAGGTCCCTATGTCGTCGACACCGAGGGGAACCGATACCTCGATTCGAACTCCGGCCTGTGGAACATGATCGCCGGGTTCGACCACCCCGCCCTGCGCCGTGCCGCGCAGGATCAGTACGCACGGTTCCCCGGCTACCACGCCTTCTTTGGCCGCATCTCGGACCAGACGGTCATGCTGTCGGAAAAGATCGCCGCCGTCGCACCGTTCGAGGGCGCGCGCACGTTCTATACCAACTCCGGGTCCGAGGCGAACGACACCATGGTCAAGATGCTGTGGTTCCTGCACGCCGCCGAGGGCAACCCGCAGCGTCGCAAGATCCTGACCCGGAACAATGCCTACCACGGCGTCACCGTCGTCTCCGCCTCGATGACGGGCAAACCCTATAATTCCGTCTTCGGCCTGCCCCTGCCCGGCTTCATCCACCTGACCTGCCCGCACTACTGGCGCGAAGGCAAGGACGGCGAGTCGGAGGCCGACTTCACCAAGCGGCTGGCCAAGGAACTGGAAGAGACGATCGCCCGCGAAGGCGCCGATACCATCGCCGGGTTCTTCGCCGAACCGGTCCAGGGCGCGGGAGGGTGCATCCCCCCGTCCGCCGGATACTTCGACGCCATGCTGCCGATCCTGCGCAAGCATAACATCCCCATCATCGCGGACGAGGTCATTACAGGCTTCGGCCGCACCGGCGAGATGTGGGGCTGCCAGACCTACGGCTTCACCCCCGACGCAATCATTTCCTCCAAGGCGCTGACCGCAGGGTATTTCCCGATGGGCGCCGTCATCCTCGGGGCGGACCTCGGCGACCGGCTGCAACGCGCGACGGATGAGATCGAGGAATTCCCCCACGGCTTCACCGCCTCCGGGCATCCGGTCGGGTGCGCCATCGCCCTCGCCTCCATTGAATTGGTCGAGACCGAACTGCTGGACAATGTCCGCAAGCTGACACCCGCGTTCGAGGCCGGGATGGCCAAGCTGGCGAAACACCCCCACATCGGCGAAGCGCGCGGCAAGGGCCTGATGGGCGCGCTGGAGGCCGTCAAGGACAAGGCCAGCAAGACGCCATGGGACGGCGATCTGTCGGTGTCGGAGCGGATCGCCAACACCTGCACCGACCACGGCCTGATCTGTCGCCCGCTGGGCCAGTCCGTCGTGCTCTGCCCGCCGTTCATCATGACTGACCCGCAGATGTCCGAGATGTTCGCCAAGCTGTCGGCGGCTCTGGACGAAGTCTTCGACGGGCTGGCCTGAGCGGTTGCCCGAACGGGGGCGGCCCCCTAGGCTGCCCCCAAGACTGTCGAACCATCGGGAGTATCCGCCATGCATCGCCTCTTGACCGCCACCACCCTCGCGGTGCTCTGGTCCGTCCCGGCCCTTGCGCAAGCGCCGATCTGCGGCGGGATCAGCCTTGTCGGCGAATGGGTCGGCGGCACCGAAGAGGCGTCCGACATCACGATGGCCGGTGCGGCGTTCGATGCCGACGGGCAAGTGCCCATCGCGGGACACCTCGTGCGGATGTTCACCCTGTCCCAGCCAGGCGACATCCGGGCGGAAGTCGCGGCAGTGCCTGCGGGCGACCCCTATGTCTCGATCTACGACGAAAGCGGGACAGAGGTCGCGGCAGACGACGATTCAGGCGGGGATTTCGCCGCGAGGGTGGAGGCAAGCCTTCCTGCCGGCACCTATTGCCTTGCCGCGCGCAGTTACGAATCCGGCGTGACGGATGTCGCCGTGCGCATCGGTCGCCCGTCGCATGAGCCGCTGACCACGGGTGGCGCAGGGCAAACGGACGCGCCGTCCATCGGTTTGCCCGGTGAGGGCGCAGGCTGCGGCGATCCCGGCGTGACCGTCATCGGGCGCGATCTGTCGATGGTCGACGCTGGCGACGGCCTGACCGCCACGGGCACGGCGGGACGCAATCCCGGCTTTGCGTTCTCGCTTCTGGACCCGATGCCGCTGACGATCACCGCCGACTCGATCGACGGGGATCCGCTGATCACCCTGCTGGACGCGACCGGGACGTCGCTGGGCGAGAACGACGATTTCGACGGCCTCAACAGCCGGATCGACATGGTCGATGCCTTGCCCGCAGGCGAGTACTGCATCGCCCTGCAGGACCTGAACGGCGAGGCGAACGACATCACCGTCGGGCTGCGCGCGTTCGATCCCGCCGCAGACCGCCGCCGTCGCCTGAATGCGGCGGAGTTCGCGCCGACTGCCCTCGACGATGTGGCGATCACAGATCTGGGCGTCGTGCAAAGCACCATCGTCCACGATGTCACCGCATCCGGCGCGGCAAAGTGGCTGCGCTTCGATCTGCCCGACGGTGGGCTTCTGGTGACGGAGGGGATCGGTTCGGGCGATGCGGACCCGACGCTCGTCCTGTTCGACCGGGTGGGCCGACGCGTGGCCGAGAACGATGACGGGCCCGAGGGCCTCGACAGCTTCATGGCCACGCGGCTTTTGCCCGGCAGCTATCTTCTGGCCGTGCGCCTTGTGGATCAGAGCGCCAGCGGCCCGGTCCGTATCTTGCTTGAACGTTTCGTCCCGGCGCAGTGACCGGACCCCGCGTCGCGGTCGCCCGCCGGGTCCGAC
>JBARXR010000116.1:0-5169 GCA_049647445.1 Jannaschia sp.
GCGCGCGGTTCAGGTCTGGGACGTGGCCTGCGAACGGCAGGTGGAGATTACCGGCCCCGACGCCGACACGCTGATGGCGCGACTTACGCCGCGCGACCTGACGCAATTGCAGGTCAACCAATGCGCCTATGTGCCGATCTGCAATCACGATGGCGGCATGCTGAACGATCCGGTGGCACTCAAGCCGCGCCCGGATACCTGGTGGGTCAGTCTTGCCGACGGGGAATTGCGCCTGTGGATCGAGGGCATGGCGGAGGCCGGGGGCTATGGCGTGCGCGTCTTCGAGGCCGACGTCCAGCCGCTGGCCATTCAGGGGCCACTGTCGGATGAGTTGGCCTCGCGCGTCTTTGGCGACGGGGTTCGAGCGCTGAAGTTCTTCCGCCATGCCCGCTTCCCGTTCAACGGCACCGACATGATCATCAGCCGGACCGGGTATTCCAAGCAGGGCGGGTTCGAGGTCTATGTCGAGCGCGAGCAGGACGCCATGCCGCTGTGGAACGCCCTGTTCGAGGCGGGGCGCGACCTCGACGTGCGGGCGGGCTGTCCCAACCTGGTGGAGCGGATCGAAGGCGGAATGCTCAGCTATGGCAACGACATGACCGATCTGGATACGCCTTACGAGGTGGGGCTGGGCAAGTACGTGCAGCACTACGATTGCATCGGCGGACCGGCGCTCAAGGATCATGTGTCCGACCGCCGCCTGATGGCGGTGGAGATGGAAGGGCCGGTGCCCGGCTGCGACCGTCGCTGGCCGATCATGCTGGGCGACCGGCGCATCGGTGTCGTCACCTCGGCCGCCTGGTCGCTGGAGTTCGGCTGCGGCGTCGCGATCGGTATGGTGGATCGCAGGTGGGATGCCGGCGAGGCCGTCGTGGTCGAGACGCAGGACGGGCCGAAGAAGGCCAAACTGCGGGAAAAGTTTTGGAAATAGAAAGGAATGCACGATGACGTTCAAAGCTTTGGTCGTTGAAAAGAACGACGAGGGGAAGACATCGGCCGCCGTGCAGGAGATGTCGCTGGACCGGATGCCCGAGGGAGAGGTGACGGTCGCCGTCGAATATTCGACGGTGAATTACAAGGACGGGCTGTGCATCGGGCCGGGTGGCGGATTGGTGCGCACCTATCCGCATGTTCCGGGCATCGATTTCAGCGGGACGGTCGAAAGCTCTGACGATCCGCGCTATGCGCCCGGAGACAAGGTCGTTCTGACGGGCTGGCGCGTGGGCGAGGCGCATTGGGGCGGCTATGCACAGAAGGCGCGGGTCAAGGCCGACTGGCTGGTGCCGCTGCCGGACGGCTTGACGACGCGGCAGGCGATGGCGGTCGGAACCGCGGGCTTCACCTCCATGCTGGCGGTGCAGGCGTTGCTGGACCACGGCATCAAGTCGGGACCCGTGCTGGTGACCGGTGCGGCGGGCGGGGTCGGATCCGTTGCGGTCGCCTTGCTGGCCGCGATGGGCCACGAGGTCGCCGCGGTGACCGGGCGGCCGGAGCAGGCGGATTACCTCAAAGGTCTTGGCGCGACGCAGATCGTCGCGCGTGAAGACCTGGCCGAGACGGTCAAGCGCCCCCTGGAGGGTGAAACCTGGGGCGGTTGCGTCGACGCGGTGGGCGGCGCGATGCTCGCGCGACTTTTGGGCCAGATGCAGTACGGTGCCTCGGTCGCGGCGGTCGGTCTGGCGGGGGGCGCGACCCTTCCGGCGACCGTCATTCCGTTCCTGCTGCGCGGTGTGAACCTGCTTGGCATCGACAGCGTGATGCAGCCCTACGAAAACCGGGTGCGCGCCTGGGCGAAACTGGCCGAAGTCCTGCCCATGGAGACGCTGGAGGGGATGGTCGTGCCCGCCACGCTGTCGGACCTGCCCCGGCTTGGGGCGGACATCCTGAAGGGCCAGGTGCGCGGTCGCGTCGTCGTCGACATGAACGCCTGACCGGACCTCCGGATAGGTTCGGGTATGGGGGGTGCCCGCCCGCCAATCCGAATATTTGGCTACGGAGGACGATCGGGCGTGGGCGTCGGGGCCAATTGGCCTAAGTCGCGCCTGAGCAAGAGACGGAGGCCGCGTGGCACCTATCATCTACTGGATGCGTCGGGATTTCCGGCTGGCGGACAATCCCGCGCTGACCTGGGCGGTGGAGCAGGGGCGGCCAGTGATCCCGGTGTTCCTTCTCGATGAGGTCGTAGAGGGCTGGGGCGCGGCGCCGAAATGGCGTCTGGACCTTGGGCTCGAGACGCTATCGGAACGTTTGTCGGGCGCCGGGTCGCGGCTCGTGCTGCGGCGTGGACAGGCGCTGGACGCGCTGCGCGCGCTGGTGGACGAGACCGGCGCGGACTGCGTGGTCTGGAACCGGCTCTATGTCGCGGACGAACGGGCCCGGGACACGGGCGTCAAGGAGGCCCTGCGCGCCGACGGGCTGCAGGCCCGCAGCTTCGCCGCCCATGTCCTGTTCGAGCCCTGGACGGTCGAAACCGGATCCGGCGGATATTACAAGGTCTATACGCCGTTCTGGAAATCGGTGCGGGACCGGGACCCGGGTGCGCCGTTGCCATCCGTCCCGGCCATCCCGGCGCCCCGGGATTGGCCCGCGACCGACGATCGTGACGATTGGGGCCTCGGCCGCGCGATGCGTCGCGGCGGCGATGTCGTGGCAGGGCATGTGACGGTTGGCGAAAAGGCAGCCCAGGGCCGTCTCGGGGCGTTCATCGCCGGGGGAATCGAAGGCTACGACGCGGCGCGGGACCAGTTGGCCGAGACCGGAACCAGCGGTTTGTCGGAGAACCTGACCTATGGCGAGATCGGCATCCGCACCTGCTGGGCCGCGGGCCAACGGGCCCTGCAGGACGGCAAGACCGGGGCCGAGACCTTTCTCAAGGAGTTGGTCTGGCGCGACTTTGCCCATCATCTCGCCTATCACACCCCGCATCTTGTGAGCGAGAACTGGCGCGCCGATTGGGACGCGTTCCCCTGGCAAGGCGACAGCGATCTGGCGGAGGCCTGGCGGCGCGGGCGGACCGGAATCGAAGCCGTTGATGCGGGCATGCGCGAGATGTACGTGACCGGCCGCATGCACAACCGCGCCCGGATGCTGGTCGCGTCCTATCTGACCAAGCATCTGATGACGCACTGGAAAGTCGGCGCAGACTGGTTCGCGGATTGCCTGATCGACTGGGACCCGGCCTCGAACGCGATGGGCTGGCAATGGGCCGCCGGATCGGGTCCGGACGCGGCGCCGTTCTTTCGGATCTTCAACCCCGACACGCAGGCCGAGAAGTTCGACAAGGGCGGGCGATACCGGAGGCGCTGGATCGCGGAGGTGTTCCCGAAACCCGGCGCACTCGCCTGTTCCTTCTTCGATGCCGTTCCGCTCAGCTGGGGCCTGTCTGCGTCGGATGCGTACCCGTCCCCGATCGTCGACCTCAAGGAAGGGCGCGAGAAGGCACTGGAGGCCTACAGGCAACGGGACGTCGCGGAATAGGGTTCTGCGGCTTGCCCAAATGGTTAAGGGATGGTTTCGTGCCGTTCATGGAGTTTAGAGGGTTCAATGGACGCGATCACGACGCTTGACGGGCAGACCGACTTGCCACGCTATTTCACGGCGGCTTTCGCGATGCTCCAGCAGATGAAGAGCGGTCGGATGGATGTCGTGCTGCCGGACGGACGCCGGTTCCGCCACGAAGGTGCCGAACCGGGACCGATTGGTGAAATCGTGGTCAAGGACCCGAACGTCTTTGCGCGGCTGATCCGGGAGGGCGATCTCGGGTTCACCGACGCCTATCTGGAGGGCCAGTGGACCACGCCCGACCTGATGACGCTGTTCGATCTGATCAACAAGGAAGGCGACAGCCTGATCCAGCAGAATCCCGGCCTCGCGTTCGCCCGCGCCTATGAGCGGATGCGGTTCTGGCTGCAGCGCAATTCAAGACGGCAGGCTCGCAGGAACATCGAGGCGCATTACGATCTGGGAAATGATTTCTACAGCTTGTGGCTTGACGACACGATGACGTATTCCGCCGGCATCTTCGAGACCGGACAGGAAAGCCTGGAGGCCGCGCAGGTCGCGAAATATGCCTCGATCGTCGACAGGATGGAGGTCCGGCCCGGGGAACACGTCCTTGAGATCGGTTGCGGCTGGGGCGGTTTCGCCGAATATGCCGCCAAGGAAAGGGGCCTGCGCGTCACCTGTCTGACACTAAGTCCGAACCAGTTGAAGTTCGCTCAGGAACGTATTGATCGGCTTGGACTTTCGGATCGGGTGGAGTTCAAGTTGCAGGATTACCGCGATGAATTGGGCACCTATGACGGGATCGCCTCGATCGAGATGTTCGAGGCGGTCGGCCAACGCTATTGGCCCACCTACTTCGCGACGTTGCACGACAGGCTCCGGCCCGGACGGCAGGCGTCGCTTCAGATCATCACGGTCCCGGACCGCCGCTGGGACATCTATGTCGGGTCGATCGATTTCATCCAGAAATACATCTTTCCCGGCGGCTTCCTTCCGGCCCCGTTCCGGCTGACCGAGGAGATCACGCGCGCCGGACTTCTGGAGGGCAATTCGATAAGCCTCGCAAAGAGTTACAGCCTGACCTTGAGGCGCTGGTTCGACCGGTTCAATGACCGTTGGGACGAGGTGGCGGCCCTTGGCTTCGATGACCGGTTCCGGCGGATGTGGAACACCTATCTCACGTCCTGTGCGGGCGCATTCGAGTATGATAACTGCGACGTGATACAAATGATCGTCAGAAAGCCCGGTTGATGCCCACGCCCGCGAAACTTGTCTGTGCCGTCCTGTTCGCCGCCCTCGCCTGGTGGACCGCCGAGACCATTGTGCGGGTCGCCCTGCCGGAAGGCAGCCTTGTCGGCCGATTCCGGGAGTTGCTTGCCCTCGCGGGCCTCGTGATCGGCTGGAAGGTCATCGGAAAGACCGCGACCGGCCCGATGAACAGGGGCACGCGCATTCCGGTGGCGATCACGGCGGGGGTCGGCGGGGCGCTGATCCTGCTGATCTCGGGGGTTCTGCTTCACAGCTTCTACGCGATGATCATGCAGTCTCTCACCAGCAAATATACCGAAGTCGGCCTCGCCGCCGAGGCCTGGCTCGAATACCTCTGGGAGGATTCGACGATGGTTGCCGACCCGGTCGTGCTGGGCACCTTGTTCGGGGGCGGGG
>JBARXR010000117.1:0-6456 GCA_049647445.1 Jannaschia sp.
GGCGGGCGGCGATCTGGATCACTCGGCCCTGTTCCTCGAGTTGCGGGACCTCAACGGGCTGCATTGACCACCTCCGTATCGACGTCGATCAGATGCCGGTTCTGGTGGTTCTGGATGGCACCCCGCAGCGCCGTTTCGTCCTTGGACAGCGCCGCATCGACGATGATCTGATGTTCGGTGACGATCCGGCCGAAATAGCTGGGCACGCAGTTCGATTCGAGACCGACCATCTGCTGGCGGAACTGCATGTAGACGTTGTCGAAGACCTCCTGCAGCGGCGGCAGGCGGCATTGCGACAGGAGGGTGCGGTGGAACGACAACTCCGCATCCGACCAGATGCCGATGAAGGGCACGGTATCCGTCTGGCGGGCGATCTGGCGTTCGATGTGCAACAGGCTGTGGTGCGCTGCGGTCAGGGCCATTTCCCACTCCAGCCCGCCGTTCCGCATCGAGGCGACGGCGCCTTCCTGTTCGAGCAGGATGCGGAACCGGACCACTTCGGAGCGCCGCCTGCGGCTGACGCTGCGGGCCCGGAACCCGCGCTGGATCTCGAAATCGACGAGACCGACCTTGGAGAGTTGCAGCAGGACATCGCGCACCGTGTTGGCCGAACAGCCGTATTCCAGATGCAGGGCCGACGGCATCAGCTTGGAGCCGGGTTCGAAGCCGCCGGTCAGCAACCTGCGTTGCAGGTCCGCATAGATCGCGGGCGTTCCCATGCGGGATTCTGTCATCACGGGCCTCCCCCGGAATTTTGATATTCGCTGGAATATCGGCTTGTCCACCGATTTTCACTTTTTCGTTTGCGCTGCCGCGAAACCTCGCTAGGCTCCGAGGCGCATCTCTCCGAGGGAGGCCCGGCTGCGGGTCCGGAGAACGGGCAATTGAGAAAAACGGGAGGACGACCATGAAAACCCTGACGATCGCGGCCATTGCCGCGGCGACTACGGCGCTGACCGCGTCTGTCGCGCTTGCAGACGCGCACGCGACGACCACGCTGCGCATCCAGACGCACTATGCACCCGAGACCGAGTCCGGTCGCCTGGCGCAGGAATACTTCGACAAGGTCGAGTTGATGTCGAACGGCACCATCGTGATCGAGCCTTTCTTCAGCTCCTCGGTGGTCAAATCGGTCGAGACCTTCGACGCCGCCGCCACCGGCATCCTCGACTGCGACATGACGGGCGGCGCCTATCAGACCGGCAAGAACCCGGCCTTTCAGTTCGTGGGCGACATCATGGGCGGCTACGACACCCCCTATCAGCAATTGTCGTGGCTCTATTACGGCGGCGGTCTCGATACCGCGCAGCAGCTTTACAATACCTATGACATGCAGCTGATCGGCTGGTGGATCTATGGGCAGGAAAGCTTTGCCTCGACCAAGCCGATCGCGTCGCTTGCCGACCTTCAGGACTGGAAGTTCCGCTCGCCTCCGGGCATGGAAACCAAGATCTTCGAAAAGCTGGGCTCCACGCCGATCGTGATGGACTTCACCGAGATCTTCACCGCGCTCGAGACCGGCATCATCGACGGGGCCGACGCCTCGGGGCTGGCCAACAACGTGGGCCTCGGTCTTTACGACATCGCCAAGTTCGCCAACTTCCCCGGCTTCCATTCGATGCCGTCGGACCACCTGGCGTGCAACAAGGCGGTCTGGGACGGCATGCCGGAGTATCAGCAGTCGATCATGCTGACGGCGATGGAATCGTTGGCCCTGCGCACCGCGCTGACGTTCGAGAAGAAGAACGCCGAAGCCGCCGCACAGCTCCGCGCCGATGGCGTGACGCTGTCGCAGTGGGGTCCCGAGGACCTGGCCGGTTTCCGCGCCGCGGCCCAGGCGACCTGGCCCGAGTTCGCGACGACGCCGGAGGCCGAGGCCCTCGTGGAAAGCCACATGGCCTACCTGACCCAGCTGGGTCTCGTGAGCCAGTGACCCTCGCCTGAGACGACGATGGCGCGGCCCGGGTTCGGGCCGCGCCACTCGGGGCCGATCCGGGCGGCCCGCGCACCAGACCTGCAGGACCGTCCATCGCCGTCGTGATCTGGCACAAGGCCGCGCGCCTTTTGCGAGGACACGAACGTCGGTCTGCCGCGACCGGCGCAGAAAGCGACCCCCACCGGGCGGAAAGGAGCGTTTCCATGGCTCAGCACACCAAGGACGAAGTGCAACTGGTTCCCGGACCGATGCAGCTTGCGATGCCGATCGCGTTCACGATCTGCTGGGCCTGGGCGATGTGGCGGATGCCCGCGTTCCTGATGATCTTCACCGAGCCGGGGGCGACCGTCGATGCCCTCGCCCGCCGCTACGACGCCGCCGGCCCGCTTGACTGGCTGGCCCTGCTGGGCGTCGCGGTCTTTGCCGTGCTGGGGGTGATGACGGTGCGCCGCGCGCCGATGGAATTCGAGGCGTGGGGCGTGTTCGACCGCCTGTCGGTCTTCATCGGGCGGATCACGATGTTGCTGATCGCGGGCCTCGTGTGCGTGATGGTCTACGAGGTCGTGCTGCGCTACGCGTTCGAAAAACCGACGCTCTGGGCGAACGAGCTGTCGCTGTGGATGGCGGGGTTCATCTTCATCCTGTCCGGTCTCTATGCGATGCAGCAGCGCAGCCATATCCGGATTTTCCTGCTCTATGACATGTTCCCGCGAAGCGTTCAGCGGCTTTGCGACATCATCTCAACGTCGCTGATCCTGCTGTTCGCCTTCTTCCTGTTCTGGGGCGGCTACGGCGAGGCGGCGGCCAAGTTCGCGCGGTGGGAAACCTTCGGCACCGCCTTCGACCCACCGATCCCGGCCACCCTCAAGCCGATGGTGCTGATCGTGGTCACGCTGGTGGCGGTGCAGGCCATCGCCAACCTGATCCGCGACTGGAACGCCGAAGCGGTGATCCATTCGGCGGCGGACGACATCGATCCCGACGAAATCGAGCGGCTGAAGAAATCGGTCGGCGTCGAGTGATCCGGGCATAAGAAAACGAAACGGGGACCGGGCACATGGACGTCGGAACAATCTCACTGGTCCTGCTGATCGGACTGATGCTGCTGCTGGCCATCGGCATGCCGCTTGGCATGGCATCGGCCATCCTTGCGGTCCTCGTGCTGGTCATGAAGTTCGAACCGAACCTGCTGACCGCGCCGTGGGAATTCGGGGAGGGCATCCTGACGGGGCGGTTCGGGTCCGGCCCCCTCAATATCCTCGCGCAGAAGATCTACGGCCTTCTGACGGATTACGTGCTGATCTCCATCCCGCTGTTCATCTTCATGGCGGCCCTGCTGGAGCGGTCGGGCATCGCCAAGGACATGTATTCGTCGCTGAACGTCTGGATGAACCGGATGCGTGGCGGCATCGCGGTGGTCACCTCGATCATGGCGGTCATCATGGCGGCCATGTCGGGCATCATCGGCGGCGAGGTGGTCCTTTTGGGCCTGATCGCCCTGCCCCAGATGCTGCGCCTCGGCTATGACCAGAACCTCGCCATCGGCACGATCTGCGCCTCGGGGTCGCTGGGCACGATGATCCCGCCGTCCATCGTGCTGATCATCTTCGGCCTGATCACCGAGACCTCGATCAAGGCGCTGTTCACGGCGGCCTTCGTGCCGGGGTTCATGCTGGCCTCGTTCATCATCATATACATCATCGTGCGGACCCAGTTGAACCCGTCCCTCGCCCCCCTGCCGCCCGCCGTTCCGGGAGAGCCGGAGACCGGCGAGAAGGCCATGCTGTTCGGCGCCTTCCTGTCGATCCTCGTGGCGGGCTTTTCGACGGCGCTGTGTCTTCGGGCCCTGTTCTTCACGGTGACGGGACAGAACGCTATCATCGAGAACGTGGACCCCATCAGCCTCGGTCAGCCGCATCACATCTGGGTTTTCGGCATCGCCGTGGCCGTCGCGCTGGCGCTTATCGCGGTCGTCTTCAAGGTCCACCGCGCCAAGACCGGCTGGACCATGGGCAAGGGCCTGGTCGCGCCCATCGTCGTCATCGGGGTCGTGATGGGGTCGATCTATGGCGGCATCTCGGGGATCACCGAGGCCGCGGGGATGGGCGTCGTGGCGGTGTTCCTGATCTCGGTGTTCCGCGGCGAGGCCAGCATCGAGCTGGTCTGGGACAGCCTGATGCGCACGCTGAAATCCACCGGCACGATCATCTGGGTGACCATCGGGGCGGCGACGCTGGCGGGGGCCTATACCATCGCGGGCGGGCCGACATACGTGGCGAACCTGATCGTGGCTGCGGACCTGCCGACGATGGGCATCCTGTTGGTGATGATGCTGATCCTGCTGTTCATGGGCGCGTTCATGGATTGGGTCGGGATCGTCCTGCTGATCATCCCGGTGTTCCTGCCCATCGTGCAGCGTCTGCCGATCGAGGAAATCGGCCTGCTGGGCCAGGTCGAGCCGAAGAACCTTGCGGTCTGGTTCGGCGTGCTCTTCTGCATGAACATGCAGGTCAGTTTCCTGTCGCCGCCGTTCGGGCCGGCGGCGTTCTATCTCAAGTCCGTCTGCCCGCCGGAAATATCGCTGACGGATATCTTCAGGGGCTTCCTGCCGTTCATCTGCATCCAGTTGTGCGCGCTGTCGGTCCTGCTGATCTATCCGCCGATCATCGAAGTGCTTCTGGATTGAAGTCGCGGCAGCAGAGACCTGCCCAACGGAGGATTGAAAGATGTTGAGCCGCGCCCAGGTCGAAACGTTCCGGAAAGACGGCTGCCTCGTCGTCGAAGACGTGGTGCCGAAGGCGACGCGGGACGCCGTCGAGGTGGAATATTCCGTGCTGATGCGGGCCTTCGCCGCCAAACGGGGCATCGCCTGGCAGGGCGACTTCCTCGAGACGCTGCGGGCGGTGCATGACGCCGGGCACGACTGGTTTCAGGCCCTCGACATCACGCTGCCCGGCGGCGTGATCGCGGCGGATACGCCGTTTCATTACGGCCCGGCCGTGCATGACCTGCTGACCTGTCCGGCGCTTCTGGACATCGCCGAAAGCCTTGTGGGTCCAAGGATCACCTCGACCCCGATCCAGCACATCCGCATCAAGCCGCCCGCGCGCACCGTCGCGAAGGGCGCGCCTGCGCACACGGTCGCGACGTCCTGGCATCAGGATCGCGGCGTCGCCCACGCAGAGGCGGACGAGACGGAGATGGTGACGGTCTGGGTGGCGATGACCGACGCGACTCCCGACAACGGCTGCCTTGTGGTTCAGCCGATGGAGCGCGGGCAGCGCATGTTGCCCCATTGCCCGCTGGAGCAGACGGCGATCCCGCCGGAGATGCTGGACCTGCGCCGGGCACGGCCCCTGCCCGTACGGGCGGGCGGCGTGGTTCTGCTGCATCCGATGATCCCGCATTCGGCGGGCGACAACGTGACCGACGGCTTCCGGTGGTCGTTCGACCTGCGCTATCAGACGACCGGCCAGCCGACGGGGCGGTCGCATTTCCCGGATTTCGCGGCGCGCCCGGGCCCTGCGCCGGATTGGCGGACGGTCCGGCAGATGTGGCTCGACGCCCGGACGCGGCTGGCGCCTGAATTGCATATCCCGATCCACCGCTGGACCTCCACCAGCCCGCATTGCGCGTGATATAATGACCCTGACGATACGTCTGGACGCCTCGGACAACGTGGTGACGGCAACCCGCGCGCTCGAGGCCGGAACATCCGTGGAGGAGACGGCGACCACCGCCCTGATCCCGTCGGGCCACAAGATCGCGACGACGGTCATCCCGACCGGCAAGGCGATCCGCAAATACGGGCAGATCATCGGCTATGCCAGCGTGGACATCGCCCCGGGAGACCATGTCCACGTCCAGAACTGCGCCTTTGCGGCGACCGATCACGCCTATGAATTCGGCACCGACCTGCGGCCCGTGACGCCTGCGACGGGCGATACCTTCATGGGCTACCGGCGCGAGAACGGGTCGGTGGGGACGCGGAATTACATCGCCATCGTGACCAGCGTCAATTGCTCCGCCACAGCGGCGCGGCGGATCGCGGATAGTTTCGGACCCGAAGAGCTGGCGGACTTTCCCAACGTCGACGGGGTCGTGGCCTTCGTGCATGGCACCGGCTGCGGGATGGCCGGCGACGGCGACGGGTTCGAGGCGCTGCAACGGGTGATGTGGGGCTATGCGCGGCATCCCAATCATGCGGGCGTTCTGATGGTGGGTCTCGGGTGCGAGATGAACCAGATCGACTGGCTGCTGGAGGCGTATGGCCTGAAGCAGGGGCCGACGTTCCAGACGATGAACATCCAGAACGTCGCGGGGTTGCGGCGCACGATCGAGGTGGGGGTCGAGAAGGTCCGCGCCATGCTGCCGATCGCGAACGCCGCGCGGCGCACGCCCTGCCCCGCGTCGGAGTTGACGGTCGCGCTGCAATGCGGCGGGTCGGACGCCTGGTCGGGGATCACGGCGAACCCGGCGCTGGGCTATGCCTGCGACCTGCTGGTCGCGCAGGGCGGGAC
>JBARXR010000118.1:0-1686 GCA_049647445.1 Jannaschia sp.
CCTGTGGGTCGACGTGCCGCCGCGCCGATACGAGGATCACCTGGGGTTCGTCCGTGTGGACGGGTCGTGGAAACTGTTGACCAAGGTGTTCCGCACGATGGGCCCTTCGGCTTTGAAAGTTTGAGGAGACCGACATGATGGACGGTGACCTGAACCCGCGCGGATACGAGGACGCCCTGACCGGCGAACAGAAGATCCGCAACTTCAACATCAACTTCGGGCCGCAGCACCCGGCGGCGCATGGCGTGCTGCGGCTTGTGCTGGAACTGGACGGGGAGATCGTGGAGCGGTGTGACCCGCACATCGGCCTGCTGCACCGGGGCACCGAAAAGTTGATGGAGAGCAGGACATATCTTCAGAACCTGCCCTATCTGGACCGCCTCGACTACGTGGCGCCGATGAACCAGGAACATGCCTGGTGCCTCGCGATCGAGCGGCTGACGGGCACGCCTGTGCCGCGGCGTGCGTCCCTGATCCGGGTGCTCTTCTGCGAGATCGGGCGCATCCTGTCCCACATCCTGAACGTGACCACGCAGGCCATGGACGTCGGTGCGCTGACCCCGCCGCTCTGGGGCTTCGAGGAGCGTGAAAAGCTCATGGTCTTCTATGAGCGGGCCTCCGGCGGGCGTCTGCATGCGGCCTACTTCCGGCCCGGTGGCGTGCATCAGGATCTGACGCCGGAATTGATCGACGATATCGAGACATGGATCGCCGACTTCCCGCGCGTTCTGGGGGATATCGATGGCCTCTTGACCGAGAACCGGATCTTCAAGCAACGGAACGTGGATATCGCCGTCGTCTCCGAGCAGGAGGTCATGGACTGGGGCTTTTCCGGCGTGATGGCGCGCGGGTCGGGTCTGGCGTGGGATCTGCGGCGGGCACAGCCCTATGAGCTTTACGACGAGTTCGATTTCCTGATCCCGACCGGCAACAACGGCGACTGCTTCGACCGTTACCTCGTGCGGATGGAGGAGATGCGGCAGTCCTTGCGGATCATGCAGCAGGCCATCGACAAGCTGCGCGCGCCGGACGGGCAGGGCGATATCCTTGCCCGCGGCAAGATCACCCCGCCGAAACGCGGCGACATGAAGACGTCGATGGAAAGCCTGATCCATCACTTCAAGCTTTACACCGAAGGCTTCCACGTGCCCGAGGGCGAGGTCTATGCCGCCGTCGAAGCGCCCAAGGGCGAATTCGGCGTCTACATGGTGTCGGACGGGTCGAACAAGCCCTACCGCGCCAAGTTGCGCGCGCCGGGGTATCTGCACCTGCAGGCGATGGACCATATCGCGCGCGGGCATCAACTCGCGGACGTGGCTGCGATTATCGGGACGCTGGACGTTGTTTTTGGTGAGATTGACCGGTGAGGACGTCGTTCTCAATATTCTGTCTAGCGTTGGTCTCGTTTCAAGGATTGTCGGCGGAAGAGAACCAAGCCATTTTTGCCGAGGATTTGCTAGAGGATGGCTTTGAACTGATAGCCGCTGCCGGTGGAAATGGTGACGAAAGCTCCAGCTGGCAAATGCTCTTCAAGAAGGACGATCTGACATACTCGTGCCAGGTTTGGCCGCCAATCTACTTTAAAGTAGAAGGCAATGATCCTTCATGGCGACAGTACGACATCTATCCGTGCGCCAAGTTTTCCATAAAAACGATGAGGTAATACCTTTGCTCCGCCGACTCCAC
>JBARXR010000119.1:0-1773 GCA_049647445.1 Jannaschia sp.
TGGCAGAGCATTGCAGGCAGGCGATGCCCCGGTCGGCGTATTCCGCGCGCAAGGACGGGAACAGCGCCCCGCCGCCGACAGCCGCCCGCACGATCCCCAGCCGCTCCCCCATCTCGTCGGCGCGGTCGAGGATCACCTTGAGGTAGTCGGGCGTACCCGCATAGGCGGTCGTGCCGATGTCCACGGCGGCGCGCACCTGCAGGTCGGTCTGGCCGGTTCCTGCGGGCAGCACCACGGCGCCGACGGCCCGCGCGCCCGACTCAAAAATCATGCCGGCGGGCGTCAGATGATAGCCGAAACAGTTCTGCACGATGTCCGTCGGCCCGATGCCGCAGGCGTGCAGGAACCGCCCCATGCGCCACCAGTCGTGGGTGACGCCGCCCGGCTCATAGATCGGGCCGGGACTCTGGAAGATATGGGCCACGTTCGAGACCCGGATGCCGCCGAAGGGCCGCCGCGCGGCCTGCCACTCGACCAGTTGCGATTTGCGCAGAACCGGCAGTTGCGCAAGGTCGGCGAGGCTGTCGAGGGCGACGTCCGGCAGGCAACTGTCCGGATGCTCCGTCACCTGCCGGAGCTGGCGTTGCAGCGCGGCGAGCTGGGCGGCTTCGCGGGCATCGGTGCTGCGGGTTTCAAGGTCGTCGAAATAGGTCATCGCGGTCCCCAATGGTCTGTCGCGCCGTCGAACGTCGGCGCGTGATAGCAGGGCACGCCTGCGGCTTCGATGGCGGAAATGGCATCGGCGTCGTTTGCACCCAGACCGGGGACCGGTTCGCGCAGCGCGACGCCCCGGATGCGGCCCGGATGGCGCAGGACGGCATCGCGGTAGACCCGGGCGTCGTGCTGGCCGGTGTCGCCCAGCAGGTAGGCGGACAGGTCCGGGTTGGCGGCAAGGATCGCGTCGATGGCCGCGCCCTTGTGGCGCCCGTGGCTTTCGCCCACGCCCTCCTCCGTCAGGCCGAGATCGCGCAGGAACATCGGGCCGCGCGGCACCCCGCGGTGCGTGAACAGGCGGTCGAGGAAATTGTGCAGGTTCCACGGCGAGGAGGAGACGTAGAAGACCGGGTTGTTTCCGTCCGCCGCCAGATCCTCCACCAGCGCGATCGCGTCGGCATAGGCTTCGCGGCTGAGGGCGGAGCCGGTGAAAGTGGTCCAGAGATTGCGCGCAAGGCTGTGCGCGCCGGTGCGGATGATGGTGTCGTCGATGTCCGAGATCACCATGTGCCGCGCCTCTGGCCCGGGCACGCGGGCAATGAACGGCACCGGGTCCTGTCCGTCGAGGGCGACCATGATTTCGGCCCAGCCCGGCAGGAAATCGCCCGGAACATGCAGGGTGAAATAGCCCTCGGCGTCCGTCACCGCATCGACACCGCCGCCGCGCACGGTCACATCCGCCACCTCGTCGGTGATGAAAAGCGTCGCCATCTGCCGCAGGTTCGCCCATTTCGACGCTTCCGGCGAAGGTTCCGTTCGGCGCAGGCTGGTCAGGACGCGTCCCCGGATCACGAGGCCCCTGTCCGCGGCATAGCCGAAATACGGCTCGAGGACCGGCTGCGACGCATCGCCCGTGCCAATGCGTTCGAGGCCGGTCTCGACAAGGCGGGCCGCGCGACGGACGAGGGGTTTCAGCATGGTTTCCTCCGGGTCTGTTCCGGGGTCAACCGATGCGGGGCGATCGGGTTTCGTCGGATCATGCCACGCTCTCCCGCAGGGGATAACCGGCCCGTATCTCGTAGATCGGGCCCTGCGGGGTCAGGACCGACGACCAGAGCG
>JBARXR010000120.1:0-1567 GCA_049647445.1 Jannaschia sp.
GTCGAATGCAAGAACTGCGCGGTCGAGGGCAAGGTCCGGATGACCGGGAACGCGCAGATCCCGGGTCTCGAGCCGACCGCGCACGGGTCCAGGCTGGCCGTCCTCCGAGACCGTGAAGGCCCCGCTGGCCGACAGGTTTCCCGTCACGAGCGACAACGCGGGCACCTTCGGCAACGACCGCGCGAGGTAGGATATCGGCAGATCGGCCAGCGCGATGGTGGCCTGTGCACCGCGCTGTTGCCCGGCGCGGATCAGGGTCATCGCCATGACGGACCGCCGTCCCCCTCCGACCGGCAGTTCAAGCGTCAGGGTCAGCCGCGCGCCGCCCCCTTCACGGCGCAACGTCACCGTGCCCTCGGTGATCTGCTGCTCGATCCCGGTGACGGCATCGCGGGCCTGCAAGGTGATGCCCGTGATCTCGATCGTGTCGAGGTCGGCCACGACGGGCAGGGCCAGCACGCCGTCGAGGGCCGCGAGGGCCGAGGGCCAGTCGCGCGGCACCCCCCCGCCCCCGCCGGACCCGAGAGACAGGCTGATCCGGCCCGAAGCGTCGCGTTCCACGTCAAGCGCCAGTCCGGCGAGGTCGATGGCGCGCGGTCGGACCTTGCCACGCAACAGCGACGGACCGTCCAGCGTCAGCCGCGTCTCGGGCAGCGTCAGAACCTCCGCCGTGCCATCGGACAAGACGACCTGTCGCACCCTGAAGCGCAGCGCCTGGTCATCGACGTCATAGGCCAGCGCCACCTGTCCGATGGACAGATCCGCGCCCGACAGGTCGCGCGTCGCGCGCGCCTCGATCCGGGTGACCGCCCAGTCCGGCAGCGTCAGGGCGCCCCGCGTGAGTTGTGCCGCAGCCCCGAACGCGCCCCCGGCGAAAAGCAGCAGCAACACGCTGACGACGCGGAACAACGCGCGCCTTTTGCGTGGTCTGGCAGGGACATCGGACATCGTCACATCCATCGGGAGAGATGGTTCTACCTTGACGCGGGCGGGAGCGGGTTCCAAGTCCTGCCGAAAGAAATGCCCGCCCGCCGGGCGGCCAGCAGGAGAGTGAGACCATGTCCGAGACACCAGACGTCGGCCAGATGGCCCCGGATTTCACGCTGCCGCGCGATGGCGGTGGCGAGATCAGCCTGTCTGCCCTGCGTGGCAAACAGGTGGTCCTTTATTTCTATCCCAAGGACGACACGCCCGGCTGCACCAAGGAGGCGATCGCCTTCACCGAAGCGGCGGCGGATTTCGAAGCTGCGGGCGCGGTGATCGTCGGCATCTCGAAGGACAGCGTCAGCAAGCACGACAAGTTCATCGCCAAGCATGAGCTGGGCGTGATCCTCGCCTCCGACGAGGAGGGCACCACCTGCGAGGACTACGGCGTCTGGGTCGAGAAGAACATGTACGGCAAGACCTACATGGGAATCGAGCGGGCGACGTTCCTGATCGACGCGGGCGGCGTCGTCAAACAGGTCTGGTCCAAGGTGAAGGTGCCCGGCCATTCGGAGGCCGTCCTGGAAGCCGTGCGGGCGTGACTCCGACGCTCGCGCAGATGGCGGTCGAGGTCCTTTCGACC
>JBARXR010000121.1:0-20553 GCA_049647445.1 Jannaschia sp.
CCACCGGTCCGCGCGATGGCCTGCCGCGCCGCGTTCCAACCGCAGCCAAGCGGCTCGGCCAAGGCGGCCTGCGCATCGCCGATGCGGTCGGGGACGGCGACCAGGTTCCGCTCCGGCATGGCCACCAACTGCGCGAACGCCCCTTCGCGTGGCGGCATGGAGATGATCGCGCGGGACTCGCACAGGTTGTCCCGCCCGCTCAGGCAGGCCCGGCAGCCGCCGCAGGTGACCAACGGATTGATCGTCACCCGCTCACCCTTGCGCTTGCCCGACACGATCGTGCCCGCCGCCTCATGCCCGAGGATAAGGGGGGCGGGGCGTCGTTCGTCGTGGCCGAGATAGGCGTGCATGTCGGATCCGCAAATACCCACGCGGCCGATCCGGACCATGATCTCGCCGTCCGCCGCGACGGGATCCGGCACGGAGCGGTAGGCAAGCTTTTCCGGCCCGGTATAGACGAGGGCTTTCACGGGATCAGCCTTCCGCGCTCAGATCGAAGTTCTCGCCCGGAAAATACTTGGCAAGGCGGATATCTGCGGTGCGGGCGTGGCCTTCCATCCCTTCGAGGCGGGAAATGCGCGCGGTGGCTTCGGCGACCCGCTTGGACCCGTCGCGGGTGGCACGCTGCCAGGTGACGATCTTCATGTATTTGTGGACCGACAGACCACCGGTATAGGTTGCCGCACGGCTGGTGGGCAGGACATGGTTCGTGCCGGACGCCTTGTCGCCATAGGCCACCGTCGTCTCTTCCCCGAGAAAGAGCGAGCCATAGCAATTCAGGCGCCCCAGCCACCAGTCAAGATCCTCGGCCTGAACGGTCAGGTGCTCGGGCGCATATTCGTCCGACGTGGCGGCCATCATCTCGCGGTCGTCGCACAGGATGACCTCTGCATAGTCGCGCCACGCGGCCTCGGCGCTCTGGCGATTGACCTCCGGCAGATCAGCGATCAGCGCGGGCACGCGGGCCATGACGGTCTCGGCGATCGTCCGGTCATCGGTCACGAGCCAGACCGGTGAGTTGTAGCCGTGTTCCGCCTGCCCCACGAGGTCGGTCGCCACGATCTCGGGGTCGGCGGCCTTGTCGGCCAGCACGAGACTGTCGGTCGGCCCCGCGATCATGTCGATGCCCACACGACCATAGAGGATGCGCTTGGCTTCGGCGACGAACTGGTTGCCGGGACCGACGAGAATGTTGGCCTTCGGCAGGCCGAACAGACCGAACGCCATGGACGCAACGGCCTGCACCCCGCCCATCGCCAGGATGTTGTGCGCGCCGCAGATATGGGCGGCATAAACGATTGCGGGCGCGATCCCGACACCGGGGCGCGGCGGGGAACAGGCGGTGATATGTGTGCACCCGGCCACGGCAGCGGTGGTGACGGTCATGACGGCGCTTGCGATATGGCTATAGCGGCCACCGGGGATGTAGCATCCGGCAGCGTCCACCGGGATGACCTTCTGGCCCGCGACAAGACCTGGCACGATCTCGACTTCGACATCCGTCATGGTCGACTTCTGAGCCTCGGCAAAGCGCCGGACGTTGTCGTGGGCAAACCGGATGTCGGCCTTCAGCTTTTCGGGGACGAGGGCGCAGGCCGCCTCGATATCTTCGGGTGACAGCAGGATTGCCCCCTCGTACCGGTCGAACTTCGTGGCGTATTCCAGTGCCTTCGCATCGCCGCCCGCCTCGATATCCGACAGGATTGCCTGAACCGTCTCCGAGACGTCGGCGGCATCGGACCGAGCGGTCAGCGTGGCTTTCTTCAGATATTCGCGTGCCATCCTCGATCCCCTCCGACTCGATTTCAGCCCCATTATGTAAGCGCTTGCATCGATTGATGCAAGCGCTTACATATCTGGCTGACCGGAATTTGTGACAGGGAGGCAGATGGAGCGGGACACCACGACGGCCGTTCCGACGCTCGCGGATGTCGCGACGCTTGCCGGCGTTTCGACGGCGACGGTATCGCGATGCCTGAACGCACCCGAGCGCGTGCAGCCGAACACGCGCGCCCGCATAAACGAAGCCATCCGGACCTTGGGCTACTCGCCCAATTTCGGGGCGCGTGCGTTGGCTGCAAAACGCACGGACACAATCGGCGCGATCATCCCGACGTTGGACAACTCCATCTTCGCCCGCGGCTTGCAGGCGTTCCAGACCGCGCTGGTGGAGCATGGAATGACGCTGCTTCTAGCCTCGTCGGCCTATCGCGCGGATCTCGAGGAAGCGCAGATCCGCACCCTTGTTGCCCGGGGCGCGGACGGCCTTCTCCTGATCGGTCACGACCGCGATCCGATCATCTATGAGTTTCTCGCCAAACACGGGGTTCCGGTTCTGGTCGCCTGGGTGCATGACCCGGACCAGCCTCGCCCGTCGGTGGGATTCGACAATCGAAAGGCCATGGCCGCGATGACGGAGGCCGTCCTCGATCGTGGACACCGGTGTATCGCGACGATTTCGGGACATACGAAGATGAACGACAGGACCCGTGCGCGGGTCCAGGGCATTCGGGACGCCATGGCATCGCGAAACCTCGATCCGGGATGCCTGCAGGTGATCGAGACCCCCTACGGGATCGAGACCGGCGCGCAGGCGTTCCGCACCCTCATGGATTGGCCGGAGCGGCCCACGGCGGTGATCTGCGGCAATGACCTTCTGGCGCTGGGTGCCCTGCGGCAGGCGCGCATCATGGGGATCGACGTGCCCGGGCAGGTATCGATCACAGGGTTCGACGACATGGAAATCGCCGTCGTTGCCGATCCACCATTGGCGACGGTCACTGTTCCGCACGCGGAAATGGGTCGGCAGGCCGCCGGGATCCTGACGTCGATGGTGCGCGACGGTGCGACGCCAGGGCAGGTCGAATTGCGCTGCGCCCTGCAACTGCGCGGATCGCTGGCGGACGCGCCCTAGGCCGGAGCGATCTTGAAGAAGGGCAGCCACTCCGCGAGCACGGCCTCGGGCACTTCCTCTGCAAGGTAGTGCCCACCGGGAAGCGCCCTGCCGCGTACGTCTTCCGCCCGCCTGCGCCACAGGTCCAAGCAATCGAAATGCGCCTCGATGGCCCCGTCCCGCCCCCAGAGAGCGAGCAGCGGCATCGGAAGTTTCCGGGTTTCGGCATCGTCGTGGATGATGTCGGTGGTCCATGCGGCCCGGTAATCCTCGCAACTGGAATGGATCGTCCGGGGGTCGCGGAAGGCGGCGAGATATTCCTCCAGCGCCTGCCGCACGAAAGGGCGCGCCCCGGCCTTGCCGGAACAGCATTTCCGGCACCAGTACCAGTCCGGGTCCGCCCCGATCAGGCGTTCGGGCAGCGGTGCCGCCTGTATCAGCCAATACCAGTGCCAGTAGGCCGCAGCGAAACGCGCGTCCCCCACGGCATACATTTCCCGGGTCGGGGCGATGTCGAGGGTGGTGAGGGCCCGCACGCGGTCCGGATGGTCGGCGGCAAGCCGATGGGCAACCCGCGCGCCTCGGTCATGCGCGCCCAGAAGGAATCGGTCGTGCCCGAGCGTATCCATAAAGGTCAGGATATCGGCCGCCATCGCCCGCTTGGTATAGGGCGTGTGGGCCTTGTCGGTCGGCGGTTTGGCGGACCGGCCATAGCCGCGCAGGTCAGGACAGATGACACGGTGGCTCTCTGCCAGAACGGGCGCGATCCGGTGCCACATGGCCGAGGTTTGCGGGTAGCCATGCAGCAGCACGACGGGCGGCCCGGATCCGCCGACGCGGGCAAAGATCGGGCCATCGGGACCATCGACGGTGATGTCTTCGAAATGATCGAAGAAGGCCGGGGCGACAGGCGCGGCTTCGAGGATGGCTTCGGGATCAATATCCATGGCGGTTCCTTCGGTTAGGTGAGCCATGCAGCAGCGCGCGCCCGCTGTCGGAGTGCACCCGTTGCGCAAGGTGGCGATATCAGGATCCGCTGACAAGGCAGACCCGGCACCAGATGCGCTTGCCCGCAACGCGGTCGCCATCCGCGCGGCGTCGCAGTCGAAAGATCCCACGTCGCGGGACAGACGCGACGCGTCGCCGCCTTACGACTGGGCGAACAGATCGGCAACCGCCTCGCGCAGGACGGCTTCATCGGCGGGGTTGGAATTGGGATTCCCCGCCCGATGCCCCCAGATCGATTCGATCGGGCGGAATTCGGCATTCGGCATCATCGCGGTTTCCGCAGCGCTGTCGGAGGCCGTGAAATAGAGGTCCGTGACGGACGGCATGATGATGGACCGGGCCGTGATCGCCCCAAGGGCGCGCGGCAGGTCGCCCCCATGAATTTCATTGTCGGAGATGTCCGACGCAATCCACGTGTTGATGCTGGCCAGCAGGTCATGAGCATTCCGGCGCAGGAAATTCGCCTCCCAGAAGCGGATCAGGAAATCTTCGACGGAGGAAAAGCCAGCCTGTTCATACAGTTTTTCGCGATAGAACGCCTGTGACATGGCCCAGCCGGCATAGACACGGCCCATCGCACGCAGACCGCGCACGGGATGGTCGTTGAAATGATCCCCCTGCCAGCACGGGTCGGCAGTCAGCGCGGCCCGCACGCCTTCGAGAAAGACCTTGTTGTGAATGGACGTGCGCGCCGACGTGCAGATGGCGTAGATGCGCGCGACCTGATCGGGAAAGCGCATGCCCCAATGGAGGGCCTGCTGCCCGCCCATCGACCAGCCGTAGATCATCGCAAGCCGCTCGACGCCGAACACCTCTTGAAGCAGGCGGCGCTGCGCCTCGACGTTGTCCCAATGCGTGAAGTCCGGAGAGCGCTGTGTGCCGAACGGCGTCTCCAGGTTCGAGGGCGAGGACGACAGCCCGTTGCCGAACATGTTCGGGATGACGATGAACCAGTCGGTATCGTCCAGAACACGGCCCTTCCCGATCAGCCACTCGGTATCGAAATGCTGCGCCCCATAGGAGGTCGGATACAGGATGACGTTCGATTTGTCCTCGGCCAGTCGCCCGTAGGTCTTGTAGGCGACCTTCGCCTTCGGGAGCGTGATACCCCTCTGAAGCCGGAAATTCTCGATCTCGAAAACGGAGTATTCTGCGGTCATACCGATACCTCGCACGTCTGATGACGGGTCCGGCACCCGCCGTCCTGTTCCTGCCCCGTCGGCCTTTTTGTCCCGATACCGGACCGCCTTGGCTCAGGGCTCCGCTCAGCCGCCGGGTCGACGCCACATCCGCAGCGCAGGTCCGGCGGAGACCGTCAGAAATTCAAAGAGATGTCACGGTGTGTCGAGTTGCAGGACGCTATGTAAAGCGCTTGCTCCCGTGGCAGTCTCGGTTGCTCGCGCAGTCCGATGGTATCGCTGATCGCCGCCTCGTACTGCTCGATCTCCGGCAGCAAGTCGGTCATGGCACGGGTGCGCCAGGCAACTTCGGATGCGAACAGGGCCTGTGCTTCGGCGACGTATTCAAGGGCCCGTTCCGGATTCGGCGTGCGCGCGTCGATCTCGCGACGGGCATCGGACAGGAGACTGCGCATGTCGTTGCTTCCGGCAACGTCACCGAACATACGCTCCACGTCGCCGAAACGCGCGGCAGCCGTCTCACCGTCCATGTCCGCTGCGTCCCGAGCGAGCGCGTCGATCGGCTCCTCGATCGCGGCAAGGGCCTCGGCGGAAGTGATGATCGCGATCAACTCCTGCACGGGTTCATAGGCTTGGTCCACGGTGCGGCGGTAAAGACCGCGCACGCGACGGTCGCTGGAGGTAATCGTACCGAACGCCGCCTGCTGATCGGCCCATTCTGGCGGGATCTGATCGAGCAGCGCCTGGCGTTCTGCTTCGTACTCCTCGACACGGGCCTGAAGGGCTTCGGTGTCGCCAAATCCACGACTGACCTGGGTGCGCAAATCCTCCAGTTCGGCCTCAAGCCGCCGGGCACCGCTTTGGAGGTCCCGAACGACGGTGTGCTGGGGACGGTACGCCACGGCCGCTTCGGACAATTGGCGTTTGATGTCCTCGATCTCCGCGATGAGGGGAAAAGCGGCGTCGGCCTTGTCGAGACTTTCGACGAAGTCGTCCGCGACGTCCTCGGGCAAGTAGGAAATGTCGAGGCCACGCGCCGTCTCGATGGCCGACCTGATCGCCGCGCCATTGGCCTCGAACTCGGCGGCCACGTAATTCTCGACGCAGTACTGGAGCGCCGGGTTGATCGGCGGTGGCGCTGTCTCTGCCGTCAGAGAGCTTCGCATCGGCAGATAATTCACCAGCGGCGGGTAGTAGGCGACGATCAGCAGCGACAGGATCTGAAGCCCGATGAACGGGATCACACCGATGTATATCTGGATGGTCTTGACCGCCTTCGTCGCCACGCCCCGCAGGTAGAACAGTGCAAAACCGAATGGTGGCGTCAGGAAAGACGTCTGGATGTTCAGGCCGATCATGACGCCAAGCCAGACCGCGGTCACATTCGCCTCCGGGTCAGCCAGCAGGATCGGGGCAACGATCGGCACGACCACGACGGCGATTTCGATGAAGTCCAGAAAGAACCCCAGGACGAAGATCACCAGCATGACGATCATGAACTTGGTCCAGAAGCCTCCGGGCAGGCCTTCGAGGAAATGCTTGACCAACTCCTCGCCGCCGAAGGCCCGGAACGCGGCCGTCAGCATCGCGGCACCCAGAAGGATGATGAAGACCAGCGACGTGGTTTTGGCGGTCTCCACCATCACGCCCGTCAGGGCATTTTCGGTCACATAGGCACGGTACCCGCTCCAGACGATCGCGATGCAAGTCATCGCCACACCGACAAGCGCAAGTCCGACGCCGAACTGGTCGTCCGCGTTCTGGATGTTCTGGACGTTCGTGTCGTAATTCGACAACACGAAGGCGATCAGGCCAAGGCCCGCAAGCGCAAGGATGGCCGGGATGAATTGCAGTCTGCCGCCGGGATGCAACCGATATCCCGCCATGACCAGCGCACCGACGGCACCGATCGCACCCGCCTGGTTCACCGTGGCGATGCCGCCGATGATCGAGCCGAGCACCATGACGATGAGCGCAAGCGGCGGAACCATGGCGAGAAGCACGCCACCGAGAAAACGCAGGTCGTAATCGTTTTCAAACGGAACAGCGGGCGCAAGCCGCGGACGGACGATTGCGATGGTCAGGATGAACAGGATGTAGAGAGCGACGAGCACGAGGCCCGGCACCAACGCGCCAAGAAACATGTCACCGGCGCTGGTCGAGACGACGGCGTATTCGGACGGCATCGACAGTTCGCCCGTGACTTCGCGGTACAAAACCTGACGCGCCTGCCCTGCCTGATCGACGGCAGAGGCAAGCTGGTCGGCAAGGATGATCAGGACGATCGAGGGCGGGATGATCTGCCCGAGTGTTCCGGACGAGGCGATGATACCGGACGACAGGGCGTTGGAATAGCCGTTGCGCATCATCGCCGGCAGAGAGATCAGGCCCATTGCGACGACCGTCGCCCCGACGATGCCGGTGGTCGCGGCCAGCAGGGCCCCGACCACGACGACCGAGATCCCGAGACCGCCGGGGACTGGACCGAACAGCTGCGCCATCGTCACGAGGAGGTCTTCGGCGATCTTGGACTTCTGCAGCATGATCCCCATGAAGATGAACAGCGGGATCGCGATCAGCGTGTCTCGTTCAGGTTCCCAATAGACGCCACGCAGGTTGGTCACACCCGCGCTCAACCACTGCGACGGACCACCGGATTCGAAATAGGCGTCGACGCCGCCACCAAAAAGGTAGCCCGCGCCAGCGGCGAGCAGGACGGTGATGATCGCCGCGCCCGGCAGGGAGAACGCCACCGGATACCCGGACCCGAGGGCGGTCGCCATGATGACGACGAGAAGAAGAAGAAAGAAAAGTTCCATGCCGTGCGACCCTGTCTCTTACATCATCTCGGCGTGCGTCACGCGCGCGCCTGGTTCGCCGCGCTTGTCCGCCACGGATTCAAAAAATTGTGCAACGAACTGCACCATCATCGTGACAGCGAAGATGCCGAGAAAGCCGGCCATGAAGTACTTGACGTACATGCCGAAGCCGGACTGCGTCACCTCGAATACGAGGATCGGGCCGACGATCACGCTGGACGACGACGCGAACCCGATGATGAGGATGGTCCAGGACAGCAGCATCCCGAGGACGACCGATCCCCAGGCGTTCACCTTGCCCTGCGCCTCGCGGCGCATGCTTGCATACAAAAGATCCACACGGACATGCCCGTCCTCGAACAAGGTATAGGCCGAGGCGAACAGAAACAGCGCGCCGTACCAAAAGCGGACCAGATCGGCCATGAAGGCCTGTTCGTAGGAAAACACGAAGCGACTGAAAACGATCAGAAGCTCTGCGACGACAACCAGCAGTGCGAGCCAGATAAAGCCCAGCGATCGCGTTACCGACGCGATCAGGATCCCGATCACGACGAGCGGGGCGTGGAAGTAGAGACCGCGAAACTCGGCCCGGCCAAGGTTTCCGGCAAGGTCCGCGCCGACGGCATCCTCCAGCATCCGGTTGACCCGCATGAAGGACACGATGGCGTCACCGAGACCGACCAGCAGGACGACCCAGAACGCGGCACGGATGAGGAACGTGTTGATCACGGTGACACGGGCGGAGTCGGACCGCAGCGTCACGTCCCGTGACCTGAGAACGCCGATCATGGCGAGCGCCACGGCACCGACGTAGATCAGGACCTGGACGATCGCCGTAAAACCACCGCCCGAGAGGGCTGTGGCGGCCCCCGGGAAATCGAACCAGAACGTCAGGATCGCATTGAAGAGGAACGCAGTCATCGTGCTGAGCATCACCCAGCCGAACATGCGCACGAAAGGCGCCGGCGCGCCCTGCATCTCTTGCATATTTGATCCCCCGTCGCGTGGTCTCACTATCGTCTATGAGCCTCGGGCCGGATTAACAATCCGGCCCGACAGGGACCAGCCCGGAATTGGCTGGCAAAAGTTCACACGACCTCAGCCAAGACGCAGGTAACGGTTCCGCTTGGCGACGTACGGCGCATCCGACAGGTTGCTCCAGACACCGACGTTGTCACGAACGGCGAGGAAGCTGTCGATGATCTCGGCGGCCAGCGGGCTGTGGTCACGGGTTTCCTCGATCACTTCAGTGGCCGCGTCGCCGAACGCCTGGTAGACGTCGTCGCTGAACTCGCGTAGCTCGACACCGTATTCGTTCACCAGACGGTTGAGATAGATACCGTTCTGGTAATTGGTCTCCGCCGGCTGCATCGCGTTCTCTTCCGCGCAGCAGATCGTGATGATCCGTTGATCGACTTCCGACAGCGACGACCACCAGGCCGCGTTCATCCCGAGGCTGACCTGGCTGGCAGGCTCATGCATACCGGGCCAGTAGTAGTACTGAGCGGCTTCATAGAGCTTGAGGAAGAAGTCGTTCCACGGGCCGACCCACTCGGTCGCATCGATAGCGCCCGACACGAGGTTCTCGTAGATCTGGCCGCCCGGCAGGGAAACCGGGGACGCTCCGACCTTCGCCATGACGTCGCCGCCAAGTCCCGGAATACGCATCTTCAGACCGCGAAGGTCCTCGGGCGAATTGATTTCCTTGTTGAACCAGCCACCCATCTGCAGGCCGGTATTGCCGCAGGGAATGCCCTTGATGCCGAACTCGCTGCCGATCTTGTCGAGCAGGGCCTGGCCGCCCCCGAACTTCATCCAGGCGTCGATTTCCGTATAGGTCAGACCGAACGGAACCGCCGTGAACGGCGCCCAACCCGGATGCTTGCCCTTCCAGTAGTAATCGGTGCCGATATACGCTTGGGCGTTGCCGGACGCGACTTCGTCGAAGCTGTCGAAGGCGCCGACGCGCTCGCCCGCCGCGAAGTATTGAACCGCGATGCGGCCTTCGGTCATTTCCTCGATACGGGCCGCGACACGTTGTGCGCTGGTGCCCAATCCGGGAAAGTCGCGTCCCCAGGTCGACACGATCGCCATATCGATGCGACCTTGCGCGATTGCCGGTGCCGCCAACGTTGCAGTCGCCGCCGCCCCGCCGGTTGCAACTTTAAGAAACTTGCGTCTCTCCATGAGATTTCCTCCTGATATAACACATTTTTTACGATGTGACCGCAGTACACGTAGATCCGCTGAGTCTAACGGCAACACACTCCCGATGGACAGGGTGCACTATGGCTAGCGCAACCCCCCGAGCGGGACTAGCGCGCCAACGGCCGCTGTCTGCATCATGTCGTTGAAACAGTTTGCGCAAACACATTGTGAAAACCTGTTCTGTTGCCCAATATTTCAGCGTTTTGTTTCAGTATGTCCAAATAAACGACATGTCGCGAACGGCCCGACTGCCTGTTCTGCGAATCTCGTCCGCGTCCATCTCACGACATCGGGCCATGGCCTTTTGCGGCGCACACATTGGAATGGCGCAAAGGCGAGCGGCATCCATCGAAGGCGCCACGGAATCCCGCGGTATTTGCGCAAATCGATCTGCGGGGCTTGGACCTTTCGCGCAGACATGCTTTCCAGCACATGCCTTGGGACAGGAGATCTGACGCATGAACACCCGGACGGACGATCTCCCCGGTGCCTTGGACACGGCGATGCTGATCGCGGACGGCGCCTTGACCGCCGAAGCTGCCGTTCGACAGTGTCTGGCCGTCATCGACGAATTCGAGCCCGATCTCGAAGCATGGGTTCACGTCGATGCAGAGGGTGCGCTGGACACCGCGCGCGTGCTCGATCGGCAATCGTCGAGAGGTCCGTTGCATGGCGTTCCAATCGGCATAAAGGACATATTCGCCGTCAAGGACTTGCCGTGGCGCTGCGGCTCGCCGATCTGGAAGGACCGCATCGCCGGGTTCGATGCGGGCTCCGTGGCGCTTGCGCGATCTGCGGGCGCCATCGTCTTGGGCAAGACCGAGACGACGGAATTCGCGGGCTACACGCCGACCCGAACGCGCAACCCGCGGGACAGGGCGCGCACGCCCGGCGGATCGTCATCCGGCTCGGCCGCGGGCGTGGCCTGTGGGATGATGCCGCTGGCCTTCGGTACGCAGACATCGGGATCGATCATCCGGCCGGCGTCGTTCTGCGGCGTCGTGGGGTTCAAGCCGTCGTTCGATCTGGTCGACACCGGCGGGATCGCCCCTTTCGCGCGCAGTTTCGACACGGTGGGCGTCTTTGCCCGATCCGTGCCCGACGCGGCGTTCGGCGCGGCTGTCCTGACCGGTCTGGACCTTCAACAGGACACCGCAACGACCCCGGCTGAATTCGCGGTCTATCGCTCGCCCGTCTGGGACGAGGGAGAGGCGGCGCTGCACGCGGCGTGGACGCGGTTCGAGAACGATCTGGGTGACCGGCTGCGCGAGCAGGTTTTCGACCCCGAGATCGAGAAGATGCTGGCCGAGGCGTCCACACTGCATGCGCGGATCATGGTGACCGAGGCGGCAGAAGCTTTGGCGCACGAGTACGCCGTGGCACCCGGGATGCTGTCGCCCGCGCTGTCCGATCAGTTGACCCAAGGCCGGGCGATGGGCTCGCACGACCGGGCGCGGGACCGGCGCGCAATGCTGGACCTGCGCTGCCGCTTTCAGGGCTTGCGCCCAAGTGATGCCGTCTGGTTGACGCCGTCAGCCGCCGGACCGGCGCCGCTGTTCGAAACGGGCACCGGCTCACCCGCTTTCAATCGGATCTGGAGTCTGATCGGTCTGCCCTGCTGTTCCGTTCCGATCCTGCAATCGGCGGACGGGCTGCCGATCGGCGTGCAAGTCGTTGGCACTCCGGGGAACGATCGCGGCGTGCTGACCGTCGCAAACTGGCTCCTGACATGGTTCGGTAGCAGGTGATCCGGTCCGGCATCGCGGCGTCATCGACATCGCAGCCGCCTGTCCTGCGAACCTGAGGGCTTTTTTGAATATGTGCCGCCCATCGGCTGGCCTGAAGAAACGGGAGACAAGACATGCTTCATGCCGCTTTGGGATATGAGGGTGGCGTAACCGCGCCGCACCGTGCCGCCGCGCTGGCCGGTCGGGACGTGCTGCGCGACGGCGGAACGGCCATCGAGGCAATGGTCGCGGCGGCGGCCACGATCGCCGTGGTCTATCCGCACATGAACGGCATCGGCGGTGACGGATTCTGGCTGATCAAGCGGCCGGGCGATGCACCCGTGGGCATCTTCGCCGGCGGACCGGCGGCGGCCCTTGCGACACCTGAATGGTATTCCGATCAAGGACACGCGGCGGCGATCCCGGCGCGCGGCGGCCTTGCCGCGCTGACCGTTCCCGGCACTGTCGGCGGGTGGCAGTCGGCGCTCGGGCTGTCCGATACGCGCCTGCCACTCGACCGCCTTCTTGCGCCCGCGATCGGATATGCCGAACACGGATTCGCGCTGAGTGGAAATCAGTCCAGGACGACCGCCGAGAAGCTTGACGGGTTGCGTGATGTCCCCGGATTTGCCGAAACCTACCTCATGTCGGGTGAGGTCCCGGTGCCCGGCGTCCTGTTTCGCCAGCCCGCGCTTGCGGCGACCTTGCGGCACTTGGCCAAGGACGGGTTGCGCAGTTTCTATGAGGGCCCGCTCGCAGAGACCCATGCCGCATATCTCGAGGCGCAGGGCAGTCCGCTCCGCCGCGAAGACTTCCGCAGCTATGCGGCCGAACGGGTCACGCCCCTGTCGGTCGCGACCTCGCACGGGCGGCTCTACAACATGATCCCGCCAACACAGGGCGTCTCATCGCTGATGATCCTCGCCCTGTTCGACCGGCTGGGCATCACGGCGGGCGAGGGGCTGGACCATATCCACGGTCTCATCGAGGCCACCAAGCAGGCTTTCATCAAGCGCAACGCCGAGTTGGGCGATCACACCCACATGGCGACACCCGCGCAGGACTGGCTGGCCCCGGAGGCACTGGATGCGATGGCGGCCCGGATCGACCCCGCCAAAGCCCTGCCCTGGCCCCATGAGGCGAAGAAGGGCGACACGATCTGGATGGGCGCCTGCGATCGGGACGGGACCGTCGTCAGCTTCATCCAGTCGGTGTTCTGGGAGTTCGGCTCCGGCTTGACGTGTCCGGACACCGGCGTGTTCTTCCAGAATCGCGGCGCGGGCTTTTCGCTGGAACCCGGCCCGAACCAACTGGCACCGGGAAAGCGACCGTTCCACACCCTCAACCCGGCTCTGGCCGAATTGGCCGACGGCCGCGTGATGGCCTATGGAACCATGGGCGGGGAAGGACAGCCGCAGACGCAGTCAGCCGTCTTCACCCGCTACGCGCAGTTCGGGATGGACCTGCAACAGGCCATTACCGCCCCGCGCTGGCTGCTCGGCAAAACCTGGGGACAGGACACGACAAGCCTCAAGCTCGAAGACCGTTTCGATCAGGTTGTCGTGGCACAGCTTCTGGCGGCGGGTCATGACGTGGAGATGATCGCGCCATACTCCGATCTGGCCGGGCACGCAGGCGCGGTCGTGCGCCACCCGTCCGGCCTGATCGAAGCCGCCTCCGATCCCCGATCGGACGGCGCCGCGATCACGGATTAGTTCTGGCCGGAGCGCAAACGTCAGATGCGTGCGATCACGGACGCCTGCCCGCGCCGCCACAGCGCCACCAACAGCGCCAGAAGCGATAGCGCGACAAGCGACACGCTCACCAGCGGCAGGGCGAAGCCACCGGTCAGATGGGCCAGCGCCCCGAATGTCAGCGGCCCGAGGACGCCGCCGACCTCGGCGGCGGCGAAGAACACGCCCCCGGCCAGACCAAGCTGGTCTGCGGGCACTTCGGGCGTATCCATAAGCAGGATGATGGCAACCGTCATCATCGACCCCCGCGCCAACCCCTGGAGCACGAGGCCAAGGCCCAGCAGACCGGGCTGGCTGGTGTGCAACAGCAGGCTTGCCACAAGCGCCGCCCCGACAAGCGCGCCCATGACCTGAAGCTGCCGTTCGGGCGTCGCGAGCCTCGGAATGACGAGGACACCGAGAATACCCACCGCCGAGGGGATCGACGCCCAATACCCTGCGTTGACGGCCGAGAGACCATAGCTCCGCAGGATTTCCGGCAGCCAGTTGTTCAGCCCGTGGTTGATGAAGAACACCCCGACGCTTATCGCGAGGATCAGGCGCACGCGTGGCACGGCAAGGATCTCCACGAAGGCCCGGAGGTCATACTTCTTGCCGCTGCCGAGGCCGAGATCCCCTGCCCGTCGTCCGGAGACGAGGAGCCACACCAGACCACTGGCCAGAACCAGCCCCGCGTTGACGATCATCACGCCCCTCCAGTTGCCGCCGACCAGCGGCATCAAGAGGCTATTGGTCGCCGCGAGCGCGACGAGGCCGCCGAGATAGGGGCCGGTGACATAGAGGCCCATGGCCGTGGACCGGGCCCTGCCCGTGTAGAGCCGCGCGATGACGAAGGGGGCGCCGACCGATATCATCGGCCCGCCGGCACCGAACAGCGCCACGGCGAGGAACAGGCCGACCGGGCCATCCGCGACCGACCTAGCGACCGCGGAGGAAGCCATCACGAGGGTTGCGATGACAAGCATGCGGCGCGCGCCGATCCGGTCCAGCAACAGACCGCAGGGGATCGCGCAGAGGATGTAGGTGATCGGCCAGGCCCCGAGGATCAGGCCGATCATGGCATTGTTGACGTCGATGTCCCGCCGGATTTCGCCGATCAGGGGCGCCATCGATGCGACGATGACCCCGAAGCAGAAATACACGAGCCAGACGCTCAGCAAGACTGGCCAGCGTGCGCCGGTTACGCCCGCATCAGGCATGGAACTATCGGCAGGCATCGGGTTCGGTCCGGAATCAGTAGCTGCGCGGCAGGCCGAGGACGTGCTGGCCGAGGAAACCGAAGATCATGTTCTTGGAGATCGGTGCGGTCTGGTAGAGCCGGGCCTCGCGCCACTTGCGCTCGATCCCGTATTCGCGGGCAAAGGCGAAGCCGCCGTAGGTCTGCATGCAGACCTCGGCGGCGGCCCAGGAGGCGTCGGCTGCCAGCAACTTCGCCATGTTCGCCTCGGCACCGGCCTTCTGCCCGGCATCGAACAACGCCGCCGCCTTGGCAACCATCAACTCGGCGGCCTGCGCCTCCGCATAGGCCTTGGCGATCGGGAACTGGATGCCCTGGTTGGCACCGATCGGCCGTCCGAACACCGAACGGTCGTTGGCATAGGCGCAGGCCTTTTCAACAAAATACTTCGCGTCGCCGATGCATTCATAGGCGATCAGGATGCGTTCGGCGTTCATGCTGTCGACGATATAGCGAAAACCCTTGCCCTCCTCGCCGACCAGCGTCTCAGCAGGCACTTCGACGTCGTCGAAGAACACTTCGCAGGTGTTGTGATTGATCATCGCGTCGATCTTGGACAGCCGGAGGCCGGTCTTGCGCGCTTCGTTCATGTCGATCAGGAAGACCGACATGCCGTCAGACCGTTTCGCGCAGTCTGCGATGGGCGTTGTGCGCGCCAGCAAAAGCATCAGGTCGGATTCGAAGGCCCGGCTGGTCCAGACCTTCTGGCCATTGATCACATAGGTCCCGCGATCCGTCTTTTCCGCCTTGGTCTTGAGCTGGGTCGTATCGCTGCCCGTCGTCGGTTCGGTCACGCCGAACGCCTGAAGCCGCAGCTCTCCGCTTGCGATCTTCGGCAGATACTTGCGCTTCTGCTCCTCCGATCCATGCCTGAGCACCGTTCCCATGGTATACATCTGCGCGTGACAGGCGGCGGCGTTGCAGCCCTTGGCGTGGATCGTCTCCAGCACGGCACCGGCGGCGGCCAGCGGCAGGCCCGAACCGCCGTATTCTTCGGGGATCAGCGCGCCCAGAAACCCCGACTCGGTCAATGCTTTCACGAAGGCATGCGGATAGGCTTCCGCCGCATCCAGCTTGAGCCAGTATTCGTTCGGAAAATCGTCACACAAGCGCCCGACCGCATCGCGGATATCCTGCCACGCCGGGCCCACGGGCATGGTGATCATGTCGGCGTCGTGGTGGGTCATGGGATCGTTCCTTCGGTTGGTGTCGTGGCCGTGCCGGGCGGCGATTTCAGCAGCAGGATATCCGACTGCGGCGCGGCGCGCTTCTGCAACTCTGACAAATCCGCTCCTCAGAGACGAGCGCATTCGGTGCGACGCCCGATGACCCGCAAGCATCCGGTTCAGACGCCGGAACGCCCCGCCCCTGCCCGCGTAAAGCGCCCGTTCATCCGTTCAGTCCGCCGTCACATCGTGACCATAGAGCCAGTCGTACCGTCGCAGCATAACGCGCGGGGCAAGCGCGCCGACAGCGCGCAGGACGGCGTGGGCTGCGATCCGCTTCGGACCTGCCAGATGGTAGCTGTCGGCGTTCCCCGCAGCCGCCGCGAGGGCCCGTGCGACGCGGGGGCGGCGTCTGGTCTCGTAGGCGGCCGGATCGTGAAGGTGTCGGGCGAGGACGAAGGCATCCTCAAGCGCCAGGTTCGCACCCTGGGCCAGAAACGGCAGCGTCGGGTGCGCCGCATCCCCGATCAGGGTGCAGGCCCCGCGCGTCCACCCCCGCGTCACCCCGTGATCCATCAGTCCCCAAAGATGCACGCGCTCGACCCGGTCCAGCAGCGCCCGCACGGGTTCGGCGAAGGCCGCAAACGCAGCCCGCAGGTTCGCAGGGTCATCGGTCCGGGACCAGCCCGCCGCGGTCCATTCGGCCCGTTCCTCAACGGCCACGATGTTGAGCGTCTGCCCATCGCGCAGGGGATAAAGGACCATGTGCCGCCCCGCGCCCACGTGCACCTGCGCCTCGCAGGGCCAGTCGTGCACCGGGACAGCCGCGCGCCAGGCGACCTGTCCCGTGAAGCGTGCGACGTGATCGGGGGCGACAAACCGGCGGCTTGCCCCCCGCACGCCATCGGCGCCGATCAGGCTATTCACGGAGAACTCGGCGCCGCCCGCGATGCGCAGGCCATTGTCTGTCACGTCGGTCACCTCGGTTCCGAGGCGGAGGGGGATGTCACCGAGGCGATCCGTCAAGGCGCTGATCAGGTCGGCGCGATGCACCAGCCGAAAGCCCGGTCCAAGCGGCATCCGGATCAGGCTACGCCCTGTCGCCCCGTAGATCAGATGCACGGCGCGGCTGTCTAGGCCCGGCACGTCGACACCGAGGGCGCGCAGCACCCGCAGGCCGTTCGGCGCGATCTGCACACCGGCGCCGACCTCGGTCAATGCGGGCGCCTGTTCGATTATCTCTACGGAATAACCCGCCTGGAAACAGGCAATTGCCGCGGCGAGGCCACCGATTCCAGCGCCCAGAACCGTGACGTCCGGGGCAAGGTCAGGACGCGCCAACCTGCCGCTCAGTCGTCGCGGTGGACCTTTTCGCGACGCTCGTGCCGTTCTTGCGCTTCCAGGGAAAGCGTCGCGATCGGGCGGGCGTCCAGCCGTTTCAGCGAGATCGGATCGCCGGTCTGTTCGCAGTAGCCATATTCGCCGTCGTCGATCCGGCGCAGCGCCGCATCGATCTTGGCGATCAGCTTGCGCTGGCGGTCGCGCGTCCGCAATTCCAGGGCGCGATCGGTTTCCTCAGAGGCGCGGTCGGCGACGTCCGGAATGCTGCGCGCCGCGTCCTGAAGCCCGGTAATCGTCGTCGCACTTTCATCCAGAAGATCGGCTTTCCACGAGAGCAGCTTGCGACGGAAATACTCCGTCTGACGCTCGTTCATGAAAGGCTCATCCTCGGCGGGAATGTAGTCGTTCGGAAGAAAGGTTTCGGCTTTCATCATGCGGTCCCTCTCGGCGGGTGCACGGCGGACGATCCCTCTGGATCATGACCGGTCCCGATGTCTCTGCGCGCCGCTTACATCACGTCCGGAGGGTTGTCACGCCCCAGACGTGCATTGGTTGCGCTGGCGCGATCGACTGCTACGTTGCGCCTCAATTGAACACGATACGGGGACGGTCGATGCGGTTTGACGGCACGAAGGATTATGTGGCGACCGATGATCTGAGGGTTGCCGTGAATGCCGCAATCACCTTGCAGCGCCCCCTTCTGGTGAAGGGAGAGCCGGGAACAGGCAAAACCGAACTGGCCCGGCAGGTCGCCGCCGCCCTGGGCGTCCCGATGCTCGAATGGGCCGTGAAATCGACGACGCGAGCGCAGCAGGGGTTGTACGAATACGACGCCGTTTCACGACTTCGTGACAGCCAGCTTGGCGACGAGAGGGTCCACGACATCTCGAATTACATCCGCAAGGGCAAACTCTGGCAGGCATTCGAGGCGGACGAGCGCGTCGTGCTGCTGATCGACGAGGTGGACAAGGCCGATATCGAGTTTCCGAACGACCTTCTGCAGGAACTCGACCGGATGGAATTCCACGTCTACGAGACCGGAGAAACCGTGGCCGCCAGGCATCGCCCCATCGTCATCATCACTTCGAACAACGAGAAGGAGTTGCCCGACGCCTTCCTGCGCCGCTGTTTCTTCCATTATATCCGCTTCCCGGACGAGACGACGCTGCGCAAGATCGTCGAAGTGCACCATCCCGGCATAAAGCAGGACCTGCTTGGGGTCGCGTTGACGCAATTCTACGCCGTGCGCGACCAGCAGGGCGTGAAAAAGAAGCCCTCGACGTCCGAGGTTCTGGACTGGCTCAAGTTGCTGCTTGCCGAGGACCTGACGGCGGAGGATCTCAAACGCGACGCCGGCAGTGCCCTGCCCCGCCTGCACGGCGCCCTTCTGAAGAACGAAGCGGACGTGCACCTGTTCGAACGGCTGGCCTTCATGGCCCGCGGCGGGCGGTGATGGACGGGCCGGGCCGTCCTGCCGTCACGTTGCCAGATATCGCAACATGCCTGCCTCCAGCCGTTGCAGGATTGAACTGTCACACCCGCCCGCATCGGTGACGAAGGCGCGAATATCGGCATTCCACCAAGGATATTCTCCCATCGGTTCGGCGTTCAACAGATGCGCGGCCCAGCGTTCCGGCACCGAGAAGGCATAGACGTTTGGCTCGATCCGCCGCCTCGGCCCGATTTCGCTGCCATATCCATCGACAAGGACCCGGTAGCGTTCCTGAGTGACCGTGATGTCTGTCATCGGCTGATCGCAAGCCCCCAGATGATTGCTCTTGATCAGTATGAACTGCGCTATCAGTCCAAGTCCGCGCGACTTCATGAAACGCTCCCGCGCCGTTTCGGCGCCACCAAATGCCGTGACGACGGTGCCGTAGGGGGATGCCGCGAAAGCGCGGTCATAGGCCACGGCCTGAAAGGTCTGGGCAAGTTCGAATTCATCGAGATAGATGGCCGAAAAGAAGCCTGAAAGATCTCGCGGCAGCAGGTCGAACACGTTCTTTTCGTCCTCGGACAAGGACCGGGTCGCCAGGACCGCGCCCAATGCTCTCGGCGGGAACGGGGCCTCGTGGGCGCGCCCGTCGCGCAGGAAGCGGACGCTCGTGGTCGCGTTAGACTCAACCCTTTGTTGCAGCTTGCGCGAGATGCCCTCATAAATTTTCGTACGCGAGACGCCTGAAGGGAAAGCCTCGCCGCCAGCGCCCCGCCCGAACACATCTCCGACCCGGACACCGGCGAAGTACGCCGGAGAGTTCTCGATGACCGCCGTCACCGCAAGATCGTCGTTGATCGCAAAACCGATATGCTGGACCAGCGGGTCGTTCAGAGCGATCGGACCCTCCGGCAGTCCGGCGTCGTTCAGGCGGCGGACCTCGGCGGCGGCCTCGGCTGCCGCACGGGCCACTTCAGACGCCACCTCCGCAGCTGACCGAACGCCGTTTTCCACTTTGAACCCTTGCGCTGCATCGGTCAGCAGCGTGGCGACCTGGTCGTCGGAAAGCCGCCCGCTCGGTATCCAATCGGCGCGCGACTTCTGATAGCACCGGATCGACGTCCGAAGCGTCAGGACGCTGGCCCCCGCGAGCGACTCGCTGGCGCAGCCGACCTGCATCAGCGCCTGCCGGATATCGGTGTCCGACTGCGCCAGACAAAGCTGGGGCCAGAGCAGCGCCGCCGAAATCAGGGTCGCAACCGCCTTTCCCGTCATTCCGCTCATGATGCCATCTTTCTGTCGACTGTCTTCTTCGTGGTGGAACCACGGCTTAACGCTTCGGACGCTAGTCCAGCGCCTTGCCGATGCCAAGCCGACCTACCCCCACCCGCGCCGCATCCGTGCCGCAATCGCGCCACAAAGCCCGCCTAGCCTGTCACCAAAGCGGGAAACGCGGGCGGCAGGCACATGACTTCGGAAACAATCTCGTTGCAGGCGCCCCGCTTCGAAGACCGCACCGTCTGGGGCGGGCTGTGGACGGGATACCTCGCTTATTACGAAACGACTTTGCCGCAAGCGACCTATGATACGGCCTTCGAACGCCTGCTGTCGGACGACCCGACGACCTTTCACGGTCTGATCGCCTGGAGTCGGGATGCTGCCGTCGGCCTGGTCCATTGGGTCCACCACCCGCACATGTGGCGGCCCGAAGGCGTGATCTACCTGCAGGACCTGTTCACGTCCCCGGCCGCGCGCGGCAAGGGCGTGGCCCGCAAGCTGATCGAGGCCGTCTATGCGGCCGCCGACGCCCGCGGCACGCCCCGCGT
>JBARXR010000122.1:0-7167 GCA_049647445.1 Jannaschia sp.
CCGGTGGTCCGGGGCGCGCCCTCGTGCTGGGCGGCGGAGCGATCGGTCTTGGGGCGGCGCTGTGCCTGACGGCGCAGGGCGTCACCGACGTCGCCATCGTGGAAGCCCTGGCCGCGCGCCGGGCCTATCTTGAGGACCATTGCGGGCAGGAAGCCCTTGCCGCCGCAACCGAAGTCTCGGCCTATGATATCGTGGTCGACGCGGTCGGCGTCTCGGCAACGCGCAAGTCGGCCAGCGCCATGGTCCGGCCCGGTGGCGTGATCGTGCACATCGGTCTGGGCGACAGCCAGGCGGGCCTCGATATCCGCCGGATAACGCTGCAGGAAATTTCGGTCCTCGGCATCTATACGTACACGGCGCAGGACTTCCGCGACACCTGCGCCGCCCTGTTCGACGGTCGATTGGGCCCGCTCGATTGGGTTGAGGAGCGGCCGCTGTCCGAGGGCGCGCAGGCCTTTGCCGACATCCGCGCCGGTCGCGTTGCGGCTCCGAAGATCATCCTGAAGCCTGACATCTGAGAGGACCAAACCTTGAATATCGACAAGAAGATATGTGACGACCTCGTCGCGAACGGTGTCTCGTTCGTCACGACCGTCCCTTGCAAGCAACTTGCCGGGGTGATCGAGGAGGTCGATCAGCGGCAGGAGATTTTCCACATTCCGTCGAACAAGGAAGACGAGGGGATGGGGCTGTGCGCCGGTGCGTGGATGGGCGGCAAGCGACCGATGATCATCATGCAGAACACCGCGATCGGCGTGACGATCAACACGCTGGCGACTTTGACGCAATTCTATCGCATGCCGCTGCCGATGCTGATCTCCTACCGGGGTGAGCTGCGGGAGCCGGTGGCCTGTCAGGTCGAGATGGCGGTGCACACCAAGGCCCTGCTCGCGCAACTCAACATCCCGACCTACCACTTTCACTGGCAGAAGGACGTGGTCGAGTTCGACAATATCCTGAAATACACGTTCATGTGCAACAAGCCGGTCGCGATCCTGACCGATGCCAACTTCTGGGGAGGCTATGGAGACCAATGATCCGTTCTGAAATCCTGAAGGAAATCGCCCCGATCCTGCGTGACCAACTTGTCGTGTGCAATATCGGCATCCCGTCCCAGGAGCTGCACGCAATCGACGATCAACCGACCAATTTCTATATGCTCGGCACGATGGGACTGGCTTCGTCGATCGGTCTGGGGCTCGCGCTGTCGCAACCGAAGCCTGTGATCGTCATCGACGGCGACGGCTCGATCCTGACCAACATGGGCACGCTGCCGACCATCGCGAACAACGTGGCGGACAATTACATCCTGATGATCATCGATAACGGGTCCTACGGGTCGACCGGCGACCAGCCGACCTATACGGGCAAGAAGACATCGCTTGCCGGTGTGGCCAAGGCCTGCGGCTGCGAGAACGTGATCGAGTGCAAGGACGTGGATACCGGCGCGGTGCTGCAAAAGGCCCTCGACAGCAAGAAGATGCACGTGATCGTGGTCAAATGCGACAGCGGCAACGCCAAGATGCCGGTCATCACCATGGACCCCGTCGTCATCAAGCACCGGTTCATGGAGGCCGTGAAGGCCTGACCTTCAAGACCCTGCGCCCACATCCGGCGTGGGGATTCGAGTATTTGAAGACCCGTGATGAGGAGGACGGAGCGCGTCAACCTTGACGCCGTCTGAACCCCGCATCACGGGCCCAAAATACGTATGGCGCAGCGGTCGATCGCGGCGCGTCAATCCCGTGAAAAAACCACATCCGCCACGCGCGACCGGTCACGCATCAACCGCGCATTCGGAAGGTCGTTGTCGTCGATCTTGGCAACCCGGGCCTTGGGCGTCAGGTGCGCCCACCTGTCTTCGAGCCGGGCGCGCAGCGCCTCCTCGGGAACCTCGAGCCTGACAGTCAGGTCCCAGGGACCGAGCTCGCGCCAGCCGGGTACATCCAGCAGAAGCCAGTTGCCCTCAACTACCACGACGCGACAGGCGGCAGGGATAACGCCCGCCCCGGCAATCGCGATCTCACGGCTGCGATCGAAGACCGGATGCACCACCTCCACTCCGCTCCGCAGCGCAGTCAGCGTCCGGGACAGACCGCCAAGGTCGAACGTCTCCGGTGCGCCTTTGCGCGGCAGAAGGCCGCGTGGTCCCAGCACTCTGTCGTCGAGGTGGAAGCCATCCATCGGCAAGACCCGACCGCCGCTCCGCTCCGCCAGCGTTTCCGCCAGCGTGGATTTGCCGGAGGCGGGCGGACCGACCATTGCCACTACCACGCGCGCGCCGGGCAGCGCGTTTATGCGCGCGACCAGATCGGCCAGCGGATCAAGCGGCAATGGGCGGCTCCGCGGCACCCGTCATGTAGGCCACGGCGTCCGACATCGAATGGTCGCCGGGCTTGATGACACAGAGCCGTTTGCCGAGTCGGTGGACATGGATGCGATCCGCAACCTCGAAGACGTGGGGCATGTTGTGGCTGATGAGGATGATCGGGATGCCGCGCGACCGCACGTCCTGGATCAGCTCCAGCACGCGGCGGCTTTCCTTGACGCCGAGGGCCGCCGTCGGCTCGTCCAGGATGATGACCTTGGACCCGAAGGCCGCCGCGCGCGCGACGGCCACGCCCTGACGCTGGCCACCCGACAGCGTCTCCACCGCCTGATTGATGTTCTGGATCGTCATCAAACCCAGTTCCGACAGCTTGTCGCGGGCGAAGGTTTCCATTGCCTTGCGGTCCAGTTGCCGGAACCAGGTGCCCATGAAACCCGGTTTGCGGATCTCGCGGCCCATGAACATGTTGTCGGTGATCGACAGCGCGGGGGACATCGCAAGCGTCTGGTAGACGCATTCGATGCCCTCGGCCCGCGCCTCGATGGGCGAGGCGAAGCTGACCCTGCGACCTTCGAGGAAGATCTCGCCCTCGTCGGGTTGGACCGCACCGGACACCGCCTTGATCAGGCTCGACTTGCCCGCGCCGTTGTCTCCGATCACGGCGAGGATCTCACCGGGGTAGAGGTCGAAATCGCAGTGATCGAGCGCCGTGACGCGGCCATAGCGCTTGACCAGATTGCGCCCCTTGAGAATTGGTTCGATGCTCATGCCGAAATCTTTCTGATCCATTGATCCACCGCGACGGCGGCGATGATGAGGACGCCGATCAGCAGATAGGTCCATTGTGCATCGGCCCCGAGAAGACGCAGGCCCAGCGTGAAGACCCCGACGATCAAGGCCCCGAAGAACGTGCCCAGGATCGAGCCCCGACCACCGAAAAGGGAGATGCCGCCAATCACCACGGCCGTAATGCTTTCGATGTTGAGCAGCTGGCCCGACGTCGGAGAAACAGAGCCGATGCGCCCGATGAGGGCCCAGCCCGCGAACCCGCAGATCAGTCCCGCGATACCGTAGACAGAGATCAGCATCCGTTTGACGTTCACACCGGACAACTGCGCCGCCTCCGGGTCGTCGCCCACGGCATACACGTGCCGCCCCCATGCCGTATGTCGTAGGACATACGCCAGCAGCAGGACGAGCAGCACCATGAAGACGACGCCATAGGTAAAGGTCGCCCCCCCGACCTGAAACCGGCTGCCGAGGAATTGCAGAAGCGGTGCAGCGGCCTCGATGTCCTGGCTTCGGATCGTCTCATTGGCGGAATAGAGGAAGTTCGCGGCGAGAACGATCTGCCACATGCCCAGCGTCACGATGAACGGGGGCAGTTTCATGACCGCGATCAGCCAGCCGTTCAGGCAGCCGATACCCGTTCCGACCAGCAGGCCGATGGCGACCGAGATTTCCACCGGAACGCCATAGCGAAACGTGAACTGGCCCATGATGACCGACGAGATGACCGCGATCGCACCGACGCTCAGGTCGATACCGGCGGTCAGGATCACGAGCGATTGGGCGGCGGCCACGATGCCCACGATCTGCACCTGTTGCAGGATCAGCGTCAGGGCAAAAGGAGAAAAGAATTTGGACCCGAGCAGTGCGCCGAACGTCAGGATCGACGCGACGAGGACGATCAGAGGCACCAGCGCCGGGTTGATGTGCAGCAGGTGCTGGAACGTGCCCACGAATCCGCGTTTGGCTTGCGCGAACTCCGCAATCGCTTCGGTGCGGTTGATGGCGCTCTCATATCGGTCACTTGTGTTTGACTCGGCCACTGCGGTTCCTCCCGGTGTGGGCATGTCTGGGGTGGCACGCGGGACAGGGTCCCGCGTGCCGGTCTTCGGGCGTGCAAGCAATCAGCCCCAGCAGCGGTCCGTGCCCTCGGCGACCGAGATCGACTCGACACCATCGACGGGCGCGTCTGTGACGAGCGAGACGCCCGTGTCGACGAAATCCTTGCCTTCGGTCGGCACGGGCTTTTCACCGGTGTCCGCAAAGACCTTGATAGCCTCGATCCCGAGCGACGCCATCAACAGCGGATACTGCTGCGATGTGGCCCCGATCACGCCGTCGGCGACGTTCTGGACGCCCGGGCAACCGCCGTCGACGGACACGATCAGAACGTCGTTTTCGCGGCCGATCGACCGAAGCGCCTCATAGGCGCCGGCCGCGGCAGGCTCGTTGATCGTATAGACCACATTGATCTCAGGATCCACGGCGAGCAGATTCTCCATCGCCTTGCGGCCGCCTTCCTCGTTGCCGGCAGTCACGTCGTTGCCGACGATGCGGGCATCCTCCTCGTCGCCCCATTTTGACGGGTCCTTCACGTCGATGCCGAAGCCGGTCAGGAAGCCCTGATCCCGCAGCACACCCACGGTCGGTTGAGACACGGCAAGGTCGAGCATTGCGATCTTGGCGTTCGCCGCCTCGTCGCCCAGCGTGGCCGCGGCCCACTGGCCGATCAACTCACCGGCAAGGAAATTGTCGGTCGCGAAGGTCGCATCCGCCGCATCGATGGGCGACAGTGGTGTGTCAAGCGCGATCACGAGGATACCGGCGTCCCGTGCCTGCTGCACCGCCGTGACGATGGCGGAGGTATCGGAGGCGGTCAGAAGGATGCCCTTGGCGCCGTCCAGGATGCAGGTTTCGATGGCCGCGACCTGGGTCTCGTGGTCGCCGTCGACCTGACCGGCGAAGGACTTCAGCGTGATGCCGAGTTCCTCTGCCTTGGCGGTGGCCCCTTCCTTCATCTTGACGAAGAACGGGTTGGTGTCGGTCTTGGTGATGAGGCAGGCCGTGATGCCGTGCGCATCGGCCATTGCCATACCCGTCATCGCGGTCAGCGCCAGCGCTGTGCCCGTAAGCAGCTTCTTCATTCTATCTCTCCCTTGGTGGACGTTTTCTGTCCTCGACGGCGCAGTCCTCCCCGCGCCGGTCTCTTCTCATGCCGCGATTCGATGCGTCGCGTCAATTAATAAATCGGATTGATTTATTAATTCGGTCCGGTCATGGTCGGGCTGGGGAGGACGACCGGATGGCCGAGGACGGACAGTTGCAGTTTGGTGCGGCCGCGACGCAGGGCGGCGTGCGCGACCACAACGAACGGCTGTTGCTGTCGATGATAAATCGCATGGGGGCCGTCTCCGGGTCGGAACTTGCGCGCCTCGCGGGTCTCTCGGCACAGACCGTTTCGGTCATCCTGCGGTCGCTGGAGCGCGACGGCCTGCTCGAACGCGGCGTGCCGCAAAAGGGCAGGGTGGGCAAACCCTCCGTTCCCATGGCCCTCGCGGCAGATGGCACGTTTTCGGTAGGCCTCAAGATCGGACGGCGCAGCGCCGACCTCGCCTTGATGGATTTCCACGGCACCGTTCGTGACCAGCTTCAGGTTCATTACCGGTATCCCCTGCCGGGCGACGTCTTCGAGTTCGTCCGCCGGGGCCTCGTGACATTGCTCGGACCGCTGCCTGCCGATCTGCGCGCCCGCGTCTGCGGGATCGGTATCGCGGCACCCTTCGAGATCTGGAAGTGGAACGAGGCCCTGGGGGCCCCGCATGACGATTTCAGGGCGTGGCGCGACGTTGATTTCGTCCGCGACGTCCATGCCGTCTCCGGCCTCGACGTGACCGTCATCAACGATGCCACAGCCGCCTGCATGGCCGAGAATGCTCTGGGCGAGGGTCCGGGTTTCCGGGACTATGCCTATGTCTTCATCGGATCGTTCATCGGCGGTGGTATCGTGCTGAACGGATCCGTCTTCGATGGCCCGCACGGGAATGCGGGCGGTTTCGGCCCGATCCGGAGCCAGCGTCCCGACGGCAGCGCGGCACCCCTGCTCGACACGGCCTCCCTCTATCTGCTGGAGGATGCGATCACGGCGGCGGGGGGCGATCCCACCCGCCTTTGGACCGGGGCACGCGACTGGACGGAGTTTGCGCCGCAGCTGGATGTCTGGATCCATCGCACCGGAACTGCCATCGGCCGTGCCCTCGTTTCGGTCTGCTCCGTGATCGACTTTCCCGCCGTCGTGATCGACGGTGCGGTGCCGCCCGCGGTGCGCGCGCGCCTGACCGACCGCGTCCGCGAAAGCCTAGGCGACCTCGACACCCGCGGCCTCGTGATCCCCGTCATCCAGGAAGGTCGCATCGGCGAGAACGCGCGTGCCATCGGAGCCGCCTATGCCCCGATCGCCGCGCGCTACCTGGTCGGACCGACAGGGGTGCAGCCCTAGCGCAGGCCTCTTGACCTGACCGCATCTGCAGGGTCGAGTGCCCGCACCGAAATCGGAAGGAACAGGTCATGGCGGATGCAAGCCTCAAGACGCGGATGCTGGGCGGGCAGATACTGGCGGGAACCTTCTTCAAGACGCCCGCGCACGAACTGGTCGAAGTGCTCTCCCGGTCCGGTCTCGATTTCATCTGTCTCGACGCGGAACACGCGCCGTTCGATCATGGCCGCATGGATGTTTGCCTCGCGATGGCGAAGGCCCTGAAGTTTCCGGCGCTGGTTCGGGTCCCCACCGGCTCGCCCATGGAAATCCTCAAGGCTCTCGACGGCGGCGCCCTCGGGATCGTTGTCCCGCATGTCGACACTATCGAAAAGGCCAGGGCGGTCGCCAAGTCGGCACACTTCGGCCACGGTGGGCGCGGCTATGCCGGATCGACCCGCTGGGCAGGTTTCGCGACACGTCCCATGCAGGAGGTGCTGGCCCAAGACGCGGAGACCATCGTCATCGTCCAGATCGAGGAGCCCGAAGGCGTCGAGGCCTGCGAGGAGATCGCGGC
>JBARXR010000123.1:0-6037 GCA_049647445.1 Jannaschia sp.
GATTGCCCTTTCGCGTGGCCCCCGCCCCGGCGCCGGAGGCACGCGGCACGACCCCCGCCGCAAGCCGCTCCAGAACGTCGGGCGGCAGGGTCGCCAGCGCCGCCTCCAGCAGGATATCGCCTTTCGGCAGATCGGGGGTCTCGCCCTCGTCATCCGGCCTGTCGGGCTGGTCCGGCGAGGTGTCCGGCGTTTCCGGCTGGGGGTCCTGTTCGGCCTGCGGTATCCGTGTCGCATGGGGTGCAAGGCTTACCTCCACCGCGAAGGTCAGATCGGCCTCGCTCAGGCTCTCGCGACCATCGATGTGCGCCGACGCGCGGGCGACGCGCATCGCCAGTCCGGTCCTGCGCAAGGAGGCGATCCCGAAGGCCAGGGTCACGGCAGCGAGACGCCGCTCCGCGTCGGGGTCGGCAACCGCGTCGCTGTCATCAAGCGGCAGGGGAATCGGCATCACACCCGCCCGCAAGCCGTCGAGATCGATGGCAAGCCCGAGACGATCGGCAAGAGCTGCCGTCAGGCATTCGTCCGCGTCCGTCCCTTCATCCAGACAGATCAAACAATGTTTTCCAGCGTCCAGCACCTGTCCCAGACGGGCGGCGAGACCCGGTTGCGCCCGTTCGGCCATCGGCAGGATCAGCGTTGAGGACCGTTCGAGAATGCCGGGACGCTGCACCGGTCGTCCGAGACGCAGGGTTTCGGTCAGGTCCAGACCGCCGAACAGATCCACATCCCCGATCTCGGGGGACAGACGCGCAGCCGACTGCAATGTCCCCTTCAGCAGGGATATCCAGACGTCACGCGCGTCACCTGCGCGCGCCCGCAGGTGGATGCCACCGAGGCCCACAGGATCGGCAATCAGGCATTGCGCGGCGCGGACGGCGTTGGTCCAGCGCGCATCGCTCACGGCAGAACCTCCTCCATCGCGCGGGTCACGCGGGAGGTGGAACCGGCCTCGTCCAGCGGGTCGCGACGCAAACGGTGGCGCAGGGCCATCGGGGCCACGCGTCGCAAATGGACACGGGTTGCAGCGGCATCGCCGTCGAAAGCGGCAAGCGCCCGTGCGGCGCGCAACAGCGTCAATTCGCCCCGCAACCCATCCGAACCAAGCGCAATGCAAAGGCCCGCACAATCGCGCAGAACGGCATCGTCCGCCGCCACAGCCGACAGCCGCGCGCGCGCGTCGACGATTCGGGCCCGCAGGGCGGCCTCTGCGTCGGCACAGCTTTCGACAAAACCCGCACGATCGCGGTCGAAGGCGTCGCGGCGACGCACGACGGCGACGCGGTCATCGATGGTTTTCGGTGACAGCACTTCGACCGACAAGCCGAAGCGATCCAGAAGCTGGGGCCGAAGTTCTCCTTCCTCGGGGTTGCCGGAGCCGACGAGGACGAAGCGCGCCGGGTGACGGATCGAGAGCCCTTCGCGCTCGACGACATTTTCACCGGATTGCGCCACGTCCAGCAACAGGTCGACGATGTGATCCTCAAGCAGGTTGATCTCATCGATGTAGAGATATCCGCGATTGGCCCGCGCCAGCAGGCCCGGCTCGAACGCCTTCTCGCCCCGGGTCAGGGCGCGTTCGATATCCAGCGCACCCGTGACGCGGTCCTCGGTCACGCCAAGCGGCAGATCGACGACCGGAGTTGGTCGCGCCGTCACGGACCGATCCTCAAGCCGGGCCCAGTCGGGCACGTCCTCCGGAGCGGCGGAATTGACAGGACAGCCCGCGACCATCTGCAAGGGCGGCAGCAGGGACGACAACGCCCGCACCGCCGTTGATTTTCCGGTCCCCCGGTCCCCGAATACAAGCACGCCCCCGATTCCCGGATCGACCGACGTCAGGATCATCGCGGTCTTCATCTCATCCTGGCCGACAATGGCCGTGAAGGGAAAAGCGATCATTCAAGTACCTCGGTCAGGGGACGCCCCAGCCACGCGCCGGTCGCGGCCGTCACGGAAAAGCGGGCGTAGAGTTCTTCGGCGAACCAGTCGCCGTCGCGTACCGCCGCGATGGCGGCGGCATGCGGGCCGGACGTGCGGGCGAACAGCGCCATCGCGTCGGCGTCGGGCCAGACGGAGAAGGTCACCTGATGCAGGAACGGCACTTCGCCCACACCGATCTTGAGGCGCACGTCGGCGTTCTCACCGATCCGGCGGCTGATGTCGGGCACCCGGCGCCAGAACCGCAGAAGGTTCCGGTGCCGCACCGTCGCGCGTGTCAGGGCGGCCAGCGGTCCGTGTACGGTCGCCTCGGACAAAGGACGAAACGGTGATCGGCCGGACCATTTGCCGCGCGATGACAGGGGCGACATGTGCAAGGTCCCATGCTCCGACGAGCGGCGGGCATAGCGCTGGAATACCGGAGCGGCGAGGCCCTCTTGCGCCGCGTCGGCATCGGTCCAGGCACAGAGAATCGCATAGACACCGGTGTTCGGAACCGGCGTGAATCCCTCGCCGGTGCCGGACCCGAGAAGTTTCCAGAACGTGAGGCCCGGCAGACGCGCCATCGGCAGCCGGGCAAAACCCATCTGTGCGAACGCCCAAAGGCGGTCCCGCAGGGGGCCGAAACGATAGAGCGTCAGGGTCACGGTTTGGATGGTCTGGTCCTCGGGGCGCAGGGATCGCCCTGCAACAAGTGTTGGCGTTACTGACAGAAGCAGTGTAAATCGAAATAGACACCCAAGCCAAGTGCGACTGTTATGACCAGACATCAATCCTTTGACCCTCCCGACATGTCCCATGCTGTCGTCATCGGCGCCGGGCTTGGTGGCCTTGCCGCCGCGATGCGCCTGGGTGCCAAGGGCTGGCGCGTAACGGTGCTTGATCGCCTCGACATGCCGGGCGGGCGGGCCAGCTCGATCACGACGCAGGGGCACCGGTTCGACCTCGGTCCGACGATCGTCACCGCACCACAGGTCTTTCGCAAACTCTTCACCGACTGCGGGCGCGACTTCGATGCCGAGGTGACGCTCAAGCCGCTCGATCCCTTCTATACGATTCGCTGGGCCGATGGGTCGCATCTCGACGCGCGGGCGGGTGATGCCGATATGGAGGCCGAGATCAGACGTCTGTCCCCCGGTGACGTGGCTGGCTGGCGCAAGTTCCTTGCAGATGCCGAAAAGCGCTATGTCGTCGGTTACGAGGGGATGCTGACCAAACCGATGCACAAGCTGTGGGAGACGATCCGGGTCCTGCCGCAGTTCGCATGGCTGCGGGCCGACAAGTCGATCCTCGGTCTGGCCCGCAGCCGGGTCAAGGACGAGCGTCTGCGCATGGCGCTGTCGTTTCATCCCTTGTTCATCGGCGGCGACCCGACCCGCGTGACATCCATGTATGCCCTCGTCAGCCATCTCGAAAAGGAGCATGGCGTCCACTATGCCATGGGCGGGGTCGGCGCGATGGCCGATGCCATGGCGAACGTGGTGCGCGATCAGGGCGGCCAGATCCGTTTCGGCGCGCAGGTCGATCGCATTCTCCAGGACGGCACCGGTCGCGTAAAGGGCGTGGAGCTGAGCGACGGATCCGTCGTCGCCGCCGATATCGTGGTCTCCAACGCGGACGCCGGCCACACCTATCGCCGCCTTCTGGCCGGACATGACCGCAAGCGCTGGACCGACCAGAAGCTGGATCGCACCAAATGGTCCATGGGCCTGTTCGTCTGGTATTTCGGCACCAAGGGCACGCGAAACATGTGGCCCGACCTCGGGCACCACACCATCCAGTCGAGTCATCGCTACGAGGGCCTGCTACGCGACATCTTCCGGCGCGGACACCTGGCCGACGACATGAGCCTGTATATCCACCGCCCCTCCGTGACCGACCCGACCGCCGCACCGGAGGGAGACGATACCTTCTATGCTCTCTCGCCGGTGCCGCATCTGGGTCACAGGAACCCGGTGAATTGGGCGCGGGAGGCCGAGACCTACCGCCAGAAGATGCAGGACGTCCTCGAGCGGACGGTGATGCCCGGTCTGGGTAACCACCTGACGGCGAGCATGTGCCTGACGCCCGAAGATTTCCGCGACCGGTATCTGTCGCCCCACGGAGCGGGCTTCTCGATCGAGCCCCGGATTCTCCAGTCCGCGTGGTTCCGGCCCCACAACGTCTCGGAGGAGGTGCCCGGCCTGTTCCTCGTCGGTGCGGGGACCCATCCGGGCGCGGGCTTGCCCGGCGTCGTCGCCTCTGCCGAGGTTCTGGAACAGGTGATACCGGACGCGCATGGATCGATCCGCGGGGATGTTCCGTTCATGCCGGCTCAGGCCGCAGAATGAGCGCCGTATCGGACATGGCATTCTGCCGCGACGCAATCCGGACAGGGTCGCACTCGTTTCATGCAGCCTCCAGACTTCTGCCGTCGGCGGTGCGCGACCCGGCCCTCGCGCTCTATGCCTTCTGCCGTCTGGCCGACGATGCCGTCGACGAAGTGACCGACAAGGCTCCCGCCGTTCTCGCGCTGCGTCGCAGGTTGGAGTTGGCCTTCGCCGGAGACCCCCTCGACGCCCCGGCAGACCGCGCTTTCGCCCGCGTGATCGAGGAATTCGACATGCCGCGCGCCTTGCCCGAAGCCTTGCTGGAAGGACTGGCCTGGGACGCGCAAGGGCGGACCTACGACGACCTGTCGGCGCTCCGATCCTATTGCGCGCGCGTCGCCAGCGCCGTCGGCGCCATGATGTGTGTCCTGATGCGGGTGCGCGATGGCGACGCGCTGGCCCGTGCCTGTGACCTCGGCGTTGCGATGCAGCTGACGAATATCGCGCGCGACGTCGGCGAGGATGCCCGCGCCGGACGGCTGTATCTGCCGGTCGAATGGTTCGCCGAAGCGGGTCTGGAGCCGGAGGCCTTTTTGCGCGATCCGGTGGCCACGCCCGCGATCCGCGACATGACGCGCCGCCTGCTGGCCGAAGCGCACCGCCTTTATCAGCGGTCCGAGACCGGGGTCCGCGCCCTGCCGCTCTCGGCCCGGCCCGGAATTCTGGCAGCCCGCCACGTCTATGACGGGATCGGCGGACAGGTGCGACGGGCAGGCTTCGATAGCGTTTCGGCGCGCGCGCATACGACCGGCCGGCAGAAACTGGGCTGGATCGCGCGCAGCGTCGTGCAGGTCGGATTGACCGCGCTGCTACCCCGCTCGCCGGTCCTGCACGCCCGCCCCCTCGAGGAGGTCGCCTTCCTCGTTGCCGCCGCGTCCGACCCGCGCCATGCACGCGATGGCTGGGGTGAGGACATCATGGGCGTGTTCGCGCAACTCGCCGCGCAAGATCGCCACCTTGCGAGGACGCGCCCCATCCCCTAAGTCTCGAAGATGGATTGGACGCTTTTTCTTCTTTTCCTCGGGGCATGCTGCGCCGCCGGGACGACCGGGTCGATGTTCCCGCCCGGCCAATGGTATCGCGACCTGTCCAAACCCGTGTGGACCCCACCGGACCTTCTGTTCCCCATCGCATGGTCGATCCTGTATCTGTGTCTCGCCTTCGCCGGTGCGCGCGTCGCGCCGCTTGAGGGATCGCAATACGCGATGGCGTTCTGGGCCATCCAGATCGCGCTCAACACACTCTGGACTCCGGTCTTTTTCGGTTTGCGGCGGATGCGGGCCGCCCTGGTTATCATCTGCCTTCTGTGGGTGTCGGTACTGAGCCTGCTGATCAGCCTCTGGCCGCTGGATCGTGCCGCCTTCTGGGCGATCGTTCCCTATCTCGCTTGGGTAACGGTCGCCGGGGCGCTGAATGCTTCCGTGCTGCGCCGCAACCCCGACACGCCCGCGCTAGCCTAGATAGGCGCGCAGGGCCGGGGTCGGGTTTGCGAACAGTGCTTTCGTCTCCGTCGGCGCCGCAACCACCCCATCCGACAGCACACAGGTATCGTCCGCAACGGACTGCGCGTCAGAGGGATCGTGGGTCACGATCAACACCGAAACCCCCTCGGCGCGAGTCGTGTCCCGCAACAGCGTCAGCATGTCGGCACGCAACGCGGGACCGAGGGCTGCGAACGGTTCATCCAGCAGCAGCCATGGTCGGCCCCGCAGCAGCGCCCGTGCCAGTGC
>JBARXR010000124.1:0-2807 GCA_049647445.1 Jannaschia sp.
GCAGCGTCTCATATCCCTCGCGGCCGCCCCAGAGAACGTAGTTCTGCCCCCCAAGCTTGTGCGTGGCGTCCATGCAGCCTTTCACCGTCGCGGCGGCATAGGCGAAGACGTCGGGATCCGGGTTGGTCGCGGCCCCCGACATCCAGCGGCGGTCCGAGAACATGTTGGCCGTGCCCCACAGACAACCGACGCGCGTCCCCTCCATCTTGCCACCGATGTAATCGGTGATCTCCTGCAACGTCGACAGGTTCTCGGCAAAGCTGCCCTGCTCGGGACGCAGGTCGGCGTCGTGCCAGCAAAAGAACGGAACGCCCAGCAGGTCGAAAATCTCGAAGGCCACATCCGCCTTCATCTTGGCGCGTCCCATGTCGTCCTGCGGATGCCACGGGCGGCGGAAGGTCTGGCCGCCGAACGGGTCCTGACCTTCCCACGCGAAAGAGTGCCACCATGCGACGGCAAAGCGCAGATGATCTTCCATGCGGCGGCCCATCACGACCTCGTCGGGGTCGTAATGCCGAAAGGCCAATGGATCGGTGCTGCCGTCGCCCTGAAAGGTCGCGCGGGAGAGTCCGTCGAAAAAGCCTGTGGTCATCCGTGCATCTTTCCTAATCGTTGATCGGAGAGCGTCGCGACAAGACCGACCCTCGGCGCGCATCGACCCGATCTGTCCGGGCTGCACGCCGATCGGTCCCTCCGGCGAGAGGATCTCCTCCCTGCCCCTTCCGGCGGAATGAGTGCTAGACAGATTTACTTTTTCTGTCAAATTAAATGCCGACAGGAAGGGTGCCGGGTTCGGCACCGGAAAGTGCGCCATGAATTTCGACCCCCAGCACCGGCGCGACGCCAGCGATCCGGAGCAACCAGAGGGTGCCATCGACAGCCGTCAGGCCGGGCGTGCACGGGTGCTCGGCCTGATCCGGCACGGCGGCCGGATGGCGCGGGTGGATATTGCGCGGCAAACCGGCCTCAGCCCAGCGACCGTGACCGCGATCACCGCCGAGCTGCTTGCGGAAGGCCTGATCGAGCGCATCCTGCCCGACCCCCGATCCGGAAGTGCCGGGCGTGGTCGGCCGCGCGAGGCCCTGAAGGTCAGGGGCGCGGCAAAGCTGGTCGCGGGCCTCAAGGTCTCGCGCCTGACGATCACCGTCCTGCTGGTCGACTTTGAGGGCGCCGACATCGGGACCCACGATTTCCACCGGCCAGAGGCGCAATCCACCGGCGAGGCGCTGGCCGACCAGATGGTGGAGGCCACCGCCGAAGCCTGCGCGCGCCACGGGCGGGCGCTGGCCGAAGTCTCGGCCATCGGCGTCGGTCTGGCGGGACAGATCGATGGAGCGCGCGGGCACGTCCATTGGTCCTCGGCGCTGCTGCACCGGAACGTGGAACTGGGCGACATGCTGAGGGTGCGCGCGCCCTGCCCCGTGTTCATCGAGAACGATGCCAACCTCGTCGCCAAGGCGGAGCAATTGTTCGGCAAGGGGCGCGGGGTCGGAAGTTTCCTCGTCGTCACCCTGCAACACGGCGTCGGCATGGGCGTCGTCATCGACGGGCAGTTGCACCGGGGCGCGCGGGGTTGCGGGGCGGAATTCGGACACACGAAGGTGTGCCTCGACGGCGCCCCTTGCCAATGCGGTCAATTGGGATGTCTGGAGGCCTATGCCGGGGAATATGCCCTGCTGCGTCGGGCGAACGCGGCCGGGCTGGACCGCTATACGGACATCGGCGACCTGTCCCAAGCGGCGCGCGCGGGCGATCCCGTGGTCGGTCCCATTCTCGACGAAGCGGGACGGTATTTCGCCATGAGCCTTGCCAATCTGGTGAACATTTTCGACCCCGAGTTGCTGATCCTCGCGGTCGAGACGGCGACGGAGCATCCGCTGTGCACGCCCGCCGTTCTGGCGCGGGTCGCGGCGCAGACGGTTCAGGTCGACGTTTCCCTGCCGGACATCCGCGTGCACCATTGGGGTGACAGGATGTGGGCCAAGGGGGCGGCGGCCTACGGGATCGAGAAGATTTCGGACCTCAGCGTCCTGAACGTCGGGCGGGCCGACGCCTAGGCCATCGCCGTGCGCACAGCCGGATAGACGGCGCGATATCTGTCCCAGGTTTCCGCATAGGCCCCGGTCAGGTTGTCGCGCGGTGCGATCGTCGCGCCGATGACGGGTGGCGTCATGATATCCGTGAGCGGCGCGCCTGTCACCGCCGCGATACCAAGCCGTGCCGCACCGAGCGCCGCACCGAACTCTCCGCCCGCGGGGATCGAGAGGGGCAGGTTAAGGGTGCTCGCCAACGTCTCCAGCCAGAAGCGCGACCGCGCGCCGCCGCCCATGGCGATGACCGACGTGAGGTCGGTGCCGGTGCCGCGCAGCGCCTCCAGACAATCGCGCAGCGCAAATGACACGCCTTCCACCACGGCCCGCGTCAAATCGGCCGGTCCGTGGGCGACGTCGAGTCCCACGAAAGCCGCCCGCACGCCCGCATCGTTGTGCGGCGTCCGCTCGCCCGACAGATACGGCACGAACAGCAGCTTCGACGGACCGCTGGCGGTCTGCGGCAGGGCGCTCGCAAGGTCGGCGGCGCTCTGACCCAACTGGCGGGACAGCCAGTTCAGACAGTCCGTGGCGGCAAGGATCACCCCCATCTGGTACCATCGATCCGGGATCGCATGGCAGAACGTGTGAACGGCGGATGCCGGATCCGGCGCGAACCGGTCCTTGGCGGCAAGCAGCACGCCGGAGGTGCCGAGCGACACGAAGCCCTGTCCTTCGGCAAAGCACCCCGCGCCGCAGGCCGCCGCCGCGTTGTCG
>JBARXR010000125.1:0-24856 GCA_049647445.1 Jannaschia sp.
CGCCACGACCCACGCGCTGGCCCGCAAGCTGCCCGCCTGCGCGGGGCGCCAGATGGAAGCCGAATTGACCGCGCTCGAAGCCGCGCTCGGGACGCCGAAGCCGCCGGTCGCGGCAGTTGTGGGCGGGGCAAAGGTATCGTCCAAGCTGGACCTGCTGGGCAACCTCGTAACCAAGGTTCAACATCTCATCATCGGCGGGGGCATGGCCAATACCTTCCTCGCCGCGAAGGGCGTCAACGTCCAGAAGAGCCTGTGCGAGCATGACCTGCTGGATACGGCGCGCGCGATCATCGCCAAGGCCGAGGCGGCGGGATGCGCGATCCTGCTGCCCCGCGACGTCGTCTGCGCGTCCGAGTTCCGCGCCGACCCGCCGACCGTGACCGTGGCGTCGGAATCGGTGCCCGAGGGCATGATGATCCTTGACGCGGGCCCGGATTCGGTCGCGCACATCAAGACCGTCCTCGACGGTTGTGCCACGCTGATCTGGAACGGCCCGCTCGGGGCTTTCGAGATGACGCCGTTCGACGCGGCCACGAATGCCGCCGCCGCACATGCGGCGACGCTGACGAAAGCCGGCAAGCTGATCTCGGTCGCGGGTGGCGGCGATACGGTCGCGGCGTTGAACCAGGCGGGCGCGGCGCAGGATTTCACCTATATTTCCACTGCCGGGGGCGCCTTCCTCGAATGGATGGAAGGCAAGGAACTGCCGGGCGTCGCGGCCCTGTCGGCCTGAGCGTCCTGCGGGAGGCACCGGCGCGCCGTCGATACCCTGTCAGTCCGATACCGGGACCGTCGCTCGGGAACCGGGACGGCACGTCATCGAGGAACCCGCCGAGGCGGTAACGTCGCCTTCGGCAGCGGGACACCGCGCCGCCGTTAGCGCAACCAGTCACTTGCAGGAACAGGGCGGTGCATTTAGGCCCGGAGCAAGGATATTTCAGCCGAGGAGCGCCCGTCATGACCCAGACCGAGAAAGCCGCGAAGATCCGCGCCGGACAGGGCTTCATCGCCGCGCTGGACCAATCCGGTGGCTCCACCCCCAAGGCTCTGCGGCTCTATGGCGTGAACGAGGACCGCTACAGCGGCGAGGACGAGATGTTCGACCTGATCCACGCCATGCGCGCCCGGATCGTGCGGGCCCCCGCCTTCACCGGCGACAGCGTTGTCGGTGCGATCCTGTTCGAGCAGACGATGGACCGGGAATTCGAAGGCGTCCCCTCGGCCACGTATCTGTGGGAGCAGAAGGGTGTGGTCCCGTTCCTCAAGATCGACAAGGGGCTGGAGGCGGAAGCGGACGGCGTGCAACTGATGAAGGCGATGCCGGACCTCGACGCGACGCTGGCCCGTGCGAAGGACAAGGGCATTTTCGGCACCAAGGAGCGGTCGGTCATCAACGCGGCGAACGCGGACGGGATCGCGGCCATCGTCGCGCAACAGTTCGCCGTGGGACATCAGGTGCTGGCACATGGGCTGGTGCCGATGCTGGAGCCGGAAGTGACGATCTCGATTCCCGACAAGGCCGAGGCGGAGGGCCTGTTGCGCGACGCCATCCTGCGGCACCTCGATACGCTGGACGACGGGATCGAGATCATGCTGAAGCTGACCCTGCCCGAGGAGGCGGGGTTTTACGGGGCGCTGGTCGATCACCCGAAGGTCATGCGCGTCGTGGCCCTGTCCGGTGGCTATTCGCGCGACGAGGCGAACGCGCGCCTGTCGGAAAATCGCGGCGTGATCGCGAGTTTCAGCCGGGCCCTGACCGAGGGCCTGTCGGACGGGCAGGACGATGCGACCTTCAATTCGGAGCTGGCCCGCACCATCGAAAGTATCCGCGCCGCATCCGTCGCGGGCTGACGCTGTGCGCGGCAGGGGCGTGGCGGACCGGCAACGGTTCCCCACGACCCAAGAGCCGTGCGCGCGGGGGATTCCTTCGCGTCTTCGGCCATGCAATAGTCGCACCAGCAAAGGTCCGTCAGAGGCCTTCGAACAGGTACGAGCATGTCATCCAACCGCACGAGCGCAGGCTATGGCCTGATCCTTCCGATCGCCCTTCTGGGGTTTGCGGCGTCTTTCGTCTTTGCGGCGGTGCAGGGGGAATACGGTGTCTTCCGGCGGGTCGAGCTTGAGGCGGAGCGCGACGTGCTGACGGCGGAACTTGCGCTTCTGACGGCCGAAGTAGAGCGGATGACGGATCGCACCCTGCGGCTGTCCGACGATTATCTGGATCTTGACCTGCTCGACGAGCGGGCGCGGATCGTCCTCGGGGCAGCACGAACCGACGAGATCATAATCGAGTGACCGGGCTCTGATCGGTCGCGCCCGTTAACAGTAAGTTAACGCCTTTTGAACAGATGTCCCGGAGGCATGCTGCGATCCGCAGCGGCAGGGGGCCGCTGAATGACTGTTCTCACATGGGATATCGTTCCGGGCGACGGCACGATCACCGGAGGCGCCGGAACGCTGGCGTCAGGGACCGCCCGCTTTTCGCGTGACGGCGGCCTGAGCAACGAGGTGGCGGTTGCCGGCGACCGCCTGCTGTTCAGTGGCCTTGGCGGCGTTGTCACGGTTTCGGGTCAGCACAGCCCGTCGGAAATTGTCGGTGACAGCCCCGGATACCGCTTTGACGGCAGCGCGTTCCTTGCCGGGAGCGGCGGACTGACGATTCGGTACACCTCTGCGTATTTCGCGCTGGTGCTCGCCAACGGGCTTGGGGGACCGGGCGCGGTGACCTTTTCGGGGGGGGCGATCACGCATCTGGCGGACAGCGCCCATACGGGCCTGATGGCGCTGACCAATTCGGTTTTCACGAACCTCGGCACCCTGCGGAGTGCGATCTCCGTCTCCGCCCCCAGTCGGGTCGAGAATGAGGGCATCATCCATCTGATGCCGGAGGTGTCGGGTGTCCTGCGCAACTATGGAGAGCTGCGGTCCGGCGCAAGCGTGCAGGACGGCGGATATTTCGTGAACCGCGGCGTCGTCGTGTCGGTGTCCGGTCATGCGATCGAAGGTTCGAACGGCGTGAACGACGTCAAGCTGGAGGCGGGGACGGTGACGGGATCGGTGTCGCTGCTGGGCGGGGCGGACCTGCTGTCGATCCTGTCCGGCGCGACCTTGGTCGGAACGGCCAAGACCGGCGGCGACGCGGATTCGGTGATCATCTCGGGACGCGTCGAGGGCGGGATCGAGACAGGCGGTGGCGACGATGCGGTCACGATCTTCGGGTTCGGGGACGTCACCGGAGCGGTCAGGGGCGGTGGCGGCCATGATTATCTGGCCGCGGGTGTCCTGGGCCAGAAACTTCGCGGCGACGATGGCAACGACAGCCTTTTCGGCGGCCAGTCGGATGATCTTCTCTACGGCGACCGGAACCATGATGCACTGGAAGGGGGCGCCGGCGACGATCGCCTGGTCGGTGGCCTCGGGATAGACACGTTGACCGGGGGGGCAGGCGCGGACCGGTTCGTGTTCGAGAGGACGAGCGACGCGCGGCGACGCAAGGACGGCACCGCGGAAGAGATTACGGATTTTCAGACCGGCGTGGACAAACTGATCTTCACCGCGATGGATGCGAAGACAGGCATCTCCGGAAATCAGGCGTTTACGTGGATCGGTTCGGAGGAGTTCGGCGATGTCGCGGGTGAGCTGCGCGGTAACATCAAGCCGTACGGGGTGCGCCTCCAGGGCGATGTCGATGGCGATGGAAAGGCGGATTTCTATCTCGACCTGATCGGGGTCGGCCTTCCGGACGTCGGTGATTTCCTGCTCTAGCGTCGGCCAAGATTTGCAGGCCACCACCCTTCCCGGCATGCGGACGACGAACAACCGCGAGGTCTTTGCCTTTTCCGTGTCGCTGGGTTAGGGGATTGTTTAACGTTGAACGACTTTCCACACCGGAGGATTACCGCCCATGGCCACACGCAAGGCATCCGCCAAAGCCCAGCCGAATGTGTCGAAGGAAGACCTGCTGAGATACTACCGGGACATGTTGCTGATCCGACGGTTCGAGGAGAAGGCGGGACAGCTGTACGGCATGGGTCTGATCGGCGGGTTCTGCCATTTGTACATCGGCCAGGAAGCTGTCGTCGTGGGTCTGGAGGCCGCCGCGAAGGACGGCGACAAACGCATAACATCCTACCGCGATCATGGTCACATGCTGGCCTGCGGGATGGACCCCAAGGGTGTCATGGCCGAGTTGACGGGGCGCGAGGGGGGATATTCGAAGGGCAAGGGCGGCTCGATGCACATGTTCTCCAAGGAAAAGCATTTCTACGGCGGGCATGGCATCGTGGCCGCACAGGTACCGCTTGGGGCCGGGCTTGCGTTCTCCGACAAGTACCGGGGCAACGACAACGTCACCTTCACCTATTTCGGGGATGGCGCAGCCAACCAGGGACAGGTCTACGAGGCCTACAACATGGCCGAGTTGTGGAACCTGCCGGTGATCTTCGTGATCGAGAACAACCAGTACGCCATGGGCACGTCAACGAAGCGGTCAACGCACTCCCCTTCCTATTGGGAGCGTGGCGCGGCATACGGCATCAAGGGCGAGGAAGTGGACGGCATGGATGTTTTGGCCGTCAAGGCCGCAGGCGAGAAGGCGGTTGCGGTCTGTCGTGCTGGCGAGGGGCCCTATATTCTTGAAATCAAGACCTATCGATACCGCGGCCACTCAATGTCCGACCCGGCAAAATACCGGACCCGCGACGAGGTGCAGAAAATGCGGGAAGAGAGGGACTGCATCGAACAAGTGCGCCAGATGCTGCTGACCGGGGAGCACGCCACCGAAGATGACCTCAAGGTGATCGACAAGGAGATCAAGGAGATCGTCAACGAGAGCGCCGAGTTCGCCAAGGAAAGTCCGGAGCCTTCGCTCGAAGAGTTGTGGACCGATATCTATTCAACCGAAGTTCCGCAGGAGACTGTGTAAATGGCGACCGAAATCCTGATGCCCGCGCTCTCCCCCACGATGGAAGAAGGCACGCTTGCGAAATGGCTTGTGAAGGAAGGGGATACCGTCAAGTCGGGTGATATCCTGGCCGAGATCGAGACCGACAAGGCGACGATGGAATTTGAGGCCGTCGACGAAGGAACGATCGGCAAGATCATCGTTTCCGAAGGAACCGAAGGCGTAAAAGTGAACGCCCCAATCGCGGTCATGCTGGAGGATGGCGAGAGCGCCTCTGACATATCGGCTGCAACGAAGCCTGAGACGAAGGATGAGCAGGAGGCCAAGCCGTCCCCTGCCCCCGCCGCAGCCCGGGTATCGGAAGAGACACCGACACCACAGTCGAGGGCCAGCGCCGACTGGCCGGAAGGCACCGAGATGGTCACGATGACCGTCCGGGAGGCAATTCGCGAAGCGATGTCCGAAGAAATGCGCCGTGACGAAAACGTATTCCTGATGGGCGAAGAGGTTGCGGAGTACCAGGGTGCCTACAAGATTTCACAAGGGATGCTGGATGAATTCGGCCCCAAGCGCGTAATCGATACACCGATCACGGAGCATGGCTTCGCCGGAATCGGCGTCGGTGCGGCGTTCGGCGGACTTCGACCGATTGTGGAGTTCATGACATTCAACTTCGCCATGCAGGCCATTGATCAGATAATAAATTCGGCGGCCAAGACCCTGTACATGTCCGGAGGCCAGATGGGAGCACCTATGGTGTTCCGGGGTCCAAACGGGGCCGCGGCACGCGTGGGCGCACAACATTCGCATGATTATGCCGCTTGGTATGCGTCCGTTCCGGGTTTGAAGGTCGTGATGCCCTATTCAGCAGCTGACGCGAAGGGACTGATGAAGTCGGCAATTCGCGATCCGAACCCGGTGATTTTCCTTGAGAACGAAATTCTATACGGGAAATCCTTCGAAGTGCCAAAGTTGGATGATTTCACCGTGCCATTCGGCAAGGCAAAGATTTGGCGCGAGGGAACAGACGTGACCTTGCTCAGTTGGGGTATCGGTATGACCTACGCCCTGGAGGCCGCCGAGAAGTTGGGATCCGACGGGATCGAAGCCGAAGTCGTCGATCTCCGAACGCTGCGCCCGGTCGATTACGACACGGTGCTTGCGTCGGTCATAAAAACCAACCGCTGCGTGATTGTCGAAGAAGGCTTTCCGGTCGCATCGTTCAGCGACCACATGGCCAGTACGATAATGCAGCGCGCGTTCGACTACCTCGATGCGCCAGTGATCACCTGCACCGGCAAGGACGTCCCGATGCCTTATGCGGCCAACCTTGAAAAGCTGGCACTCGTCACGACGGAAGAAGTCATCGAAGCCGTCCACAAAGTCACTTACCGCTAAGGGGTCAAACACATGGCAACGGAAATTCTTATGCCCGCATTGTCCCCCACAATGGAAGAGGGGACGCTTGCGAAATGGTTGGTGAAGGAGGGCGATACTGTATCGTCGGGGGACCTGCTGGCCGAAATCGAGACGGATAAGGCCACGATGGAATTCGAGGCCGTCGATGAAGGTGTGGTCGGCAAGCTGCTCGTGACGGAGGGAACCGAAGGCGTAAAGGTCAATTCGCCGATCGCGATTTTGCTGGAGGAAGGTGAGGATGCTTCCGCCATCGAAACTGCTTCATCGAATGGGTCCTCGAACACAGCTCCGGCGCAGGCGTCCGAAGCGACTGAGCCAGCGAAAGGTCACGGTCGAGGCGCGTCGTCTTCCAAGTCTCAAACCGACGAGAAATCTGACTTGGCATCCGAGAAAGCCGACCGCGTTTTCGCGTCACCGCTCGCCCGCCGGATCGCCAAAGATAAGGGACTCGAATTAACGGAAATCAAAGGGTCCGGCCCGCGTGGACGGATTGTGAAAGCTGATGTCGAAAATGCCAAGCTCAATACTGTTGCATCGCCAAAGCAGACAGAGGTTCAGAAAGTAATTTCGACCGATGGCCAAAAACCCGCAATGCCGTCCGGAATGTCGGCCGACACTGTCGCCAAGATGTATGAGGGGCGCGACTACGAGGAGGTCAAACTTGATGGAATGCGCAAGACGATCGCTGCACGGCTGACCGAGGCCAAGCAAACGATACCGCATTTCTACCTGCGGCGCGACATCCGCCTAGACAACCTCCTCAAGTTCAGGAGCGAATTGAACAAGCAACTTGAAGCGCGTGGCGTGAAGCTATCGGTGAACGATTTTATCATAAAAGCCAGTGCTTTGGCGCTCCAAGCCGTCCCAGATGCCAACGCCGTTTGGGCAAGCGATCGTATCCTGAAGCTCAAGTCCTCTGATGTGGCGGTAGCCGTAGCCATCGAAGGAGGGCTGTTCACACCGGTCCTGAAGGACGCACACTTGAAGTCACTCTCAGCGTTGTCAGCTGAAATGAAAGACCTCGCAAGCCGCGCGCGTGACCGGAAACTTGCCCCAAACGAGTATCAGGGCGGCAGTTTCGCAATATCAAACCTCGGCATGTTCGGAATCGACAACTTCGACGCCGTCATCAACCCCCCACATGGTTCGATCCTTGCAGTCGGAGCTGGCGTAAGAAAACCCGTCGTCGGACGTGACGGTGAGATAATGGCTGCAACCGTGATGTCTGTTACTCTGAGCGTCGATCATCGGGTAATCGATGGGGCGCTGGGGGCGGATTTTCTGAAGGTATTAAGTGAAAATCTTGAAAACCCGATGACGATGCTAGCGTAAGGGTAAAATGGTGACGTAGGATAGAACCTTATCCCGGATTTTGTTTCGCCAGCGACCGTAGAGTTCAGACGTGGGTATTTAGGATCCCTACCAGTTGATCCATCATGATCGAGGGTTGAGCGCATCCAGCCTCGCCCACGATCCTCGCTGGAACGCCAGCAACGGTCTTCATAGGCGGTATATCCTCGAGAACCACGGAGCCGGCGGCAATGCGGCTGCAGTACCCTACCGTGATGTTACCCAAGACCTTTGCCCCGGCACCGATCAAGACGCCACTCTCAATTTTCGGATGGCGGTCGTCGTCTTCCTTGCCCGTCCCACCGAGCGTAACCGAGTGAAGCATCGACACGTTGTCACCCACGACTGCGGTCTCGCCGATGACGATTGAATGCGCATGGTCGATCATGATGCCTCGCCCAATCTTTGCACCCGGATGGATATCAACCCCAAACGCCTCACTGATCCGCATCTGCACAAGGTAGGCCAAGTCTTTCCTTCCCTCGCGCCAAAGCCAGTTTCCGACCCGGTATGCTTGAACTGCTTGAAATCCTTTGAAAAATAACACGGGTTGTAAGAAACGGTGACAAGCCGGATCACGCTCAAAAACTGCGACAATGTCCGCACGCGCTGCCTCACCCAACCGCTGGTCCGCCGCGTATGCAGCGTCGGAGAGCTCCCGAAGAAGCTGTCCACTCATCTCTGAAGACTCCAGTTTTTGCGCAAAACGATAAGCGAGCGCTTTCTCCAATGTCTCATGCTGCAGAACGGACGAATGGACAAACCCACCGAGGAACGGCTCTGCGGATATCGCGGTTCGGGCCTCATTGATCATCCGATCCCAAACAAAATCCACTGATCGAACTGAGCTTTCAGGCTTGGTCATTTCACGTCCTCGCGTAACCCGTCTCAAGAGATAGGCTTACACGTCTTGAGTTGCAAACCCACATGCCAACATTCATGCGACGCTTACCGAGGCCCAATGACCCGGACCGAAACTGTCTGAGACTTGGGCAACTCGAATGTCTAGCGGCCCCGCTGAGGGGTTTACCGACAGCAGTTGTTCCGATGACAGCACGAACAAAGGGCTCGTCACATCGACTTCGTAGACGATGTCACCAAGGTCATTGTGCACAACGACACGATACCTCTCGAAGGCCTCCGCCAGTCCGATATCGGGAGCTTCCCATGCTTCCAGCACTGCACGCGACCTACGAATCCAGGTCATCACCAGTCCATTGGAATCACGGACTGCCCTCAAATGCGCCGGCCTATAGGGACGCAAACTCTCTGCGTTTGCAGTCTCTACCTTGTAGACGAAACTTTGATGATCAACAGCCAGTCGCGCTGTTCCGATCCGATAGTGCCGAGGTAAACCTATCGCATCCAGAGCGAAGTTGATCTGTTTTGGCGAACCGTCCAGAAGCACGACCGTGCTTCCCACTGGCCACTCGGTCCGAATGAACGGCTCGGTTCCGCGCTGCCCCCGCAAACGGGCCGACAGCCCCCACACTCCTGGTGAAATTAGGCGTGCATCGCGAAACTGGAAAATTTCCCATCCCGCTATTGAGCCTTCTCCGATCGCGATCGCGTTGGCACCTGATAAAACGGAAAACTCAGTGGCACTGCTCAGGGCACCACTCTGGAGGTTCACAAACAACTCCGGTCCATGGTCCCAAAGTGCGGGACTCGCACTCTTCAAGACGTTCTCCGTTCGCCCGATTGCAGATGGGACGTCCAACAATGTATTTAATCGATATCCCGCATCCTCGACCGAAGAATAGACCGCGACGGAGCCTGGCCACGGTCGTGCGGAAACTGCAATGTGTGGTGCGGCAGGCACATCTTCACCAGTGAGCGATGGAAGGTCCATGAACACCACATCCACCGGAAGCGCCACATTTGGCCGAATCGCTCCGCTGGCGCGTTCTGCTATATCACTTGCCTCGAGAACCGACTTCTCAACGCGAACAGCTTGAAATTGCCTCCGCCCCCCATCTTCAATTCTATCAAGACGCCAAATGTCCGAACCTCCTTTGAACCGGACATGGTCACCGACCAGGATCTGTCGGTTTGACGGCGGAACAGCAGCCTGAAAGCTTTCCCGTGAAATACGTGCTTCTGCAAGGAACCGCTCGGCCAAGCCATGTCCCTCACCAGCGGTAAGTGCGAGTGGAAGTTCCGTTTCCGCGACGGGCAGTTGCTTGCGACCAGAGCCAACCGCATCTCCGGTACGCGCGGCAAAGCTCCCTCCTGCATCGATGTGATGGACGCGAACGCGACCAGGTATCTCCGCGTCGGAGGATCTCTGGACTTCAAGAACGGGACCATCCTCTCGAACCAATTGCTGTTCTGCGATTTCCCATTCGGCGGCGTCGGAGCGCATGAAGAAAGTTAACACACCTTTTCGCTCGGCAACGTCGATCCCATAGGCGATCAGAAGGGGCTGAATATCGGCGCGCGCGTTCTGAATATCTTGGACGGCGTATCCTCTCACAACGCCATACACGCGGGAAACGTCGAAGGCAATCAAACCACTTTCGACGCATATTTCGGCTATCACCCCCGCAAGCGGCTGACCCGCTGACCGCCCACAAATCCAATGTCCACGATCAAAATTCCTCGCATCCGACCAAAAGTCGAGAAGACCTGGGAAGGAGGGCCATGGACGCGTATCCCATGCCCAAGCGAAGCTATGATCAAGATCGACCATGCGACCATCGTACTTGTCAGATTCTGCGTTTTTCTGCGGGTCGTTCCAATGACTGGCCACTGCACGAAGATATTGCATCTGCATCGCGTCATCACGGCGTCCGTTTGAATAATACGGAAGGCCCGACTCTGATGACTTCGGATCGAGAAACTTGTTGGGTTGATTCGACCCCTTATTGATTGCAGCGCAACCATATTCCGTCAGGCGCACCGGCTTCGAACGCGGGACCCAATCCGTCGGAACGTCGGAACGCTGCCCATCAATGCGCTCGTGATGCGACTTGCTCCACCACGACCGGATGTCCTTGTATCGAAAAATCCATGGTTCATCCTGTCCAGCGTCAGTTATCGGAACGCGCCTCTGTGCGTTCCGTGCCTCCGTGGTCGGATAGTACCAGTCAAAGCCTTCGCCTCCCTCGATGTTCTTTTGGAGATAGTCGAGATTTAGAATGTTACCAAAACTAATATCTTCATGCCCGGTGCCATCGCGCCAATCCGAGAGCGGCATGTAATTGTCGATCCCGATAAAGTCGATCTCTGGTGCGGCCCATAGAGGATCCAGATGGAAGTGGACGTTCCCGGTATCTCCGGGTTGATAGCCAAAGTATTCAGACCAGTCGGCTGCATACCCAAGCTTCGCACCTGGCAGAAGTGCACGAACTTGACCGACCAAGGCAATTAACTGTTCTACGGCAGGAAACCGATTATCCGCACCTCGGATCTGCGTAAGGGCGTGCATTTCGGAACCGATACAGAATGCTTCAACACCACCTGCCGCCGCGCACAAGGCGGCGTAGTGAAGAATAAATCGCCGATACGTCCATTCGTCCGGTCCGCTGTAAATCACTTCACCGTTCAGAACATCAAAGTCGGACGCAGATGCAGTTCCAAAAAATGCCGCAACCTCGGATGTCGCAAGATCTGTCTGGTCAGGTGTAGACGGCAGTCCGGGTGCAACGCTTGTCGTAACACGCCCGCGCCAAGGTAAGACTGACTGTTCTTCGCCGCCCCATGGATCCGGAAGGTTGTTGCCTTCAAGTTGGGTCATCAGGATAAAAGGATAGAAAGTGACGTCGAGGCCGCGCGCTGTGATCGCCCGGATCGCTTCGATCACTGAAGTATCATCTGGCGTACCGCCGTAGACCGGCCTGCCATCAACCTTTGGAACTGTTCCAGCCGTTGTCCGCGAAAGGCCTGAAACCGACCACGCTATTGGAGATCCATCTGCCTCTTGCTGCTCGACGTACGGTCGCAGAGTACAAACGTTGCAACGCAAATCATCCCCGAACCACGACACCACCAGCGACGCCGCCCGGACATTCGGCATCTCCTCGACCAGATTTTCTAACGAAACTTCTAGATCGGCGGAATCCTGAACCGTGTTGACGTTCGCGGAGTCTTTCAGGCCGTCGCCATGGTCATAGTAGACCGGGGTGGTCGCCAACGCATATTCCCCGGTCCCGGGAACGAGGGCGACCCCACGGACAAGTTCGGACGGACCTGGGATAAGTCCAGGCACATGAACCGATCGCACGACCTCGAATGACAATTGCGGCAATCGATTGCCAAACGGCGTAAGATCCAAGTCTTCAATCACAACATACGCCGTGCCTCGAAAAGACGGCGCAGCGTCGGCTCCTTCGACCGCTTCGATCAGCGCGTCGGGCAACTGATCTTCCGCTCCTTTGTGAACTCTCATCTGCAGGCTTTGGCGCGCAATCTCGGAACCGTCAGCCCAGATGCGCCCAACCCGCGCAATTTCGCCTTCGCAAAGCGCCATGGCCAGTGAAACACTGTATGTAAAGCTGGTCGTTTGCGGCGGTTTTGGAGCTCCTTTGCCTCCGCCGCCACTGACCGACCGATGCTCTTTGAACTTGGTCGCCCAGATCACTTGCCCGCCAACGCGAACGCGGCCCACTACGCGTGGGATGGGCGACCCTTCCGATGCACCGGTCAGTCGGAAACGGTCGACCCGCCCGTGCTCCACCGCCTCCGCGCCATTCCCCATGATCCTCTGATCGATCACGCGTCCGATCGTTGCGCCGGCTGCCCGGCCGATGACGGCAGCACTCAACCCAAGTACGGATCCACCGACACTCCCGCCGATCGCAGCGCCCGCTGCCCCAAGAACGAGTGTTGCCATAGCTTAATCCTCCGAGTCCGGCGTAACGGGAAAGTCAAAGCGCGCTGCGATCCGGCGCGCCCAAGGTTTCGACAATGCACTCTCGACGACACCTCGCCCGGAATAGGCATGTATGAACCTCGGGACATCTCCGGACGCGCTCAGTATTCCAAGATGCTTGGCGACCGAACCTTCGCGCATGCGAAAAAGGAGGCATTCGCCGACAGACAACTGGCGACCGGTCGGAACCGGCGAAAGGTGGCGGAGGGCAGCGGACCACAGATCCTCGACGCGCTGTGGTTCTGACCAATCTGACGTGTAGGCTGGAACGGTCTCCGGCTCTTGCCCGTAGACTTCCCGCCAAACACCTCTGATCAGGCCAAGACAATCTGTGCCTGCCCCACGCGCCGAAGCTTGATGAAGATAGGGAGTTCCAAGCCACGACCGAGCGGTTTCGACGACGCGCGTCAAAGCTTTCCACCGTCATTGACCGAGGTGCTGGTGGGATAAGCCATCAGCCAGTCTTCGCCTGGAATATGCGGAAAGCCGCGAAAATTCAGCAGATTGTTGAATTTGTACCGGCAAGTTTCCATCCTCCGGTCGCATCCTGCCTCCAGCAGGATTGTGTCGCCGACCTTTGCCTCAGCCCGCAACGACGCCCACAGTTCGACACGCCTCTGATCTTCGAGCGTCCGGTCAGTCTTGACCTGCTCAACAAGGCCTCGCGCCGCGCCGTCGAGGACCTGCACGCGCCCCCGTTCGAACCATTGGGCTTCGTAGAGCGGCAGTTGGGGCAATATCAGAACCCTGTTCTCCTCGATCGCCATGATCGGAAGTTCGATGCGATACAAAGTCGACTGCAAATCCAGCCGGCAACGCCCGTCCCCCAGGACAGCATCGCAGCGGCTTTGGTACACCCTGCCTCTGACGCGGTTCAAAGTCTCGGCAAGACCGCGCAATTCGGCGCTGAAAGCGCCGTCGCCCCATGAGATTTCGCCCAAAGTGCCCCGAAACAGGATCTCATGTTGGGAGGGTTCCGCCCAATTCACGAGATAGGCCCTGACTTCGGCCTCGTCCCAGCGTCCGGCCCGCAGATCGTCCGTACTAATGGCGTCGTGACTCAAAGCACCCTTCGCCTCGACATTGTCCACGGAAAGCCCCGTCGCACTTTGCAACGCACCCGCCGTCAGCCCCGATGACGCGTGGCAGATCGTTCCGTCCACCTCGAGGCTCATGTCATGATCGGTGAAGCCAAAAACTTCACCGTCCGTGCGTTTCAGAATCCAGGCCCGGCAGACGTTCGACGTGCCAGTCGCCAGATGATCTTCAAATGGCGTCATGTGCGAAGCTCCACTACCGGCACATCCGGAACCTGACCCGCCTGAAAGCTTGCGACCGACGTCTGGATCGAGTCTGTGTCGAACCGAACGGGTACATCGAACTCAAATCCCGCAGTAACCTGTACACCCAAGTCCGGCGCATCGCCGAACAAAACCGTTCCCGCCGCAACATCGACTGTGTAATGGACGGTGTCCTGAAGCTCGTCGTTCTCGATGCCGACCCGGACCGATCCCAGGGTCGGTTTCACAATGGGCCGAAGATAGGTCTGTTCGCCCGAAACGTACGTTTTCGACAAGGGAAACGACGTTCGCACGCCGTCCCCAATTCCGATGACCTGATCGTCGAACGATACCTTTTTCGACGGCAGACAGGATTTGTGGTCGGACCAGTCTTTCCACCGGAACCCGAACAATCGCCCACGGCGTGCCTCGAAAAAGGCGATGAGGGCAGAGATATCGTCGAGCGACCGCATTCCAACGCCCGCGTCATAGCGTCTGCGCGAGTGTGCCCAAGGTGTGTTCCGCTCTTCAAAGCCGTTGGCAAGGGTCACGATCTCTGTCAGACGCTCCGGCCCACCAACCGATCCGAGTGACAGGCGCTGCGGAAATTGGATTTCATGAAAGGACATATCTGGCGCTCCTCACCGATTCCTGGTTCCGCGCGACAGGGCGCGCGACATTTCAGCTGCGATCTGACTGCGTGACCTGCGAAAGCCCTCGGAGTCAGGTGTCGAGATATTCATCGTGACGTTGACCGAGCCGCCACCACCTTGCATTTCAACGCCAAGCCGCCCATTCGGGCCGCGCGTCAGGGGCATGATCGCCTCGGGACCGGCCTCACCCATCAGTCCGCTTCCACCGCGCATCGGGAATGCTGTTGGAGATGAGACGATACCGCCGCGCGCGAATGGCATGACGCGCCCTTGGGCAAACGTCCCACCATCGGCAAACGGCAGGATCGCGTTGAGACCGCCTGCCAAAGCACCACCAATGGCCGTCTGCACGGGTCTCAGGGCCGTGTTGTAAGCCGCGTTGATCATTGAATTGGCCAGCCCGCTCAGGGCATCCGAAAGTTTCAGACCATCAAAAACGACCCCGTCAAAAGCCCTCTTCAGACTTCCACCAAAGGAACGGGAAAGGCCCTCGACTTCACGTTGAGTGAACCTCATCTGCCCTTCCAAGGTGCCCAGTTCAGTGGTGAACCGCGACACGACGGCCTCTCCCCCACCCAACCGCGCCTCTAGCGCATCGAGCTTTTCTCCGAATCCGTCCAGGTCTTGTTCATCCATCGTTCATCTCCGTCCTGTCAGGAAATCTTGCCGCCAGCGCTTCGAGGCCGGCGCGATCCATCGGCAACCGCCCGTCCCCATGTCCCAGCAAAAACGCCAGTTCAGCAGGTGTCAGAGCCCAAAAATCTCGCGGCAACAGGCCAAGGCCCCGCATGCCGACCGCCATCAGGGCCGGCCAGTCGAACTGGCCGTCGCTCACCGGGTGGTCCCCGGCAGGGCAAATGCCCGCCCGAGAAGAAGCGCTGCAACCCGCGTGGCCTCGACCGGGCCTCCTTCGATCTCGGCCGAGAGCAGGCCGTCGATACCGCCGCGCCACCCTCCCCCACGCAATCCGGCAAGCAGCAGGACAATCACATCCCGCGCTTGAAATCCGCCCGTCTCGAACCGCTCAACCAGCGCAACCAGACTGTCTGCTTTCAACGCTGCCTCGAGCTCTGCCAAAGCACCGAGCGTCAGCTTCAGGACACAGCGCTCGCCATCAAGCGTAAGCGACACTTCTCCCGCGAAAGGATTGCCATCGGGGATCACAGCGGGATGAACGTCAATTCGCCGGCAGACGCCAACGCGACCTCATATGCCGCCTCGCCGTCGTGGCTGCCGGAATACTCCAGAGACGTGATTTGAAAGGCACCCTCGACGATGCCGAAATCAGGGATGATCACCTGAAATTGCGGGACCTCGCCGTCAAAGAACAGCTGGCGGGCACGTGTGTCGGTATCCGCATCACGGAAAACGCCTGATCCGCTGACCGACGCGGATTTCACGCCCCCCCCGCCCAACAATTCCCGCCAGCCGCCGGAGCTGTCCAGCGAGGTCACGTCGATCGATCCCGCGTTGAACGTAAGCCGCGTCGCCCGCAGTCCTGCCAGGGTGCTGAACACCCCGGTGCCGTCGATATCGACCTTAAGCAAAAGGTCTTTGCCGCTCTGTACACTCATCTCTTCACTCCTCAGGAAATGTCGTCGTCAAGACGCACGCGGAACCACAGATCGATCCGCCGCGTGCCCTCGCCTTCGTCGCGCAAGGCGCGGGCCCGAAGGAATCGTACCGAAATGACGCGGCCCCGAACCATCACAAGGTCTTGGCCCAGCATCGTGTCGCAAACTTGCGCGGCAACCGTCTTCGCGGCGAGATACCCCTCCCGCTTCGTCACGACGCTGATACGCAGATCGTGCAACGCGCCCTGCCCCGTCTTGTCGGATCGATCCGCTACCTGCTCGGGTCCGAGTGCCACGAACAAGTCGGGGGATGCCTGCGGGACCGCATCGTAGACCGCACCGGAAACCAACGCATCCAACGCCGGGTCGGACATCAGCAGGCCGTAGACTGCCTTCTGCAAACCTTCGCCCAGCGCATAGGTCATGATGGCACCTGATCAGACGTGACCTCGGTTGCGAGAATGGTCAGATACCGATCTTCCCCATCAGCTTCCTGAACAGCCTCGACCGAGAATATCCGCGCCGCATCCAGCATCCGGTGCCCGGGCCATGGCCGCGCCTCGTGCGATTGCGGGATCCCACGTGTCGTGATCCGTACCTGCAAACGCGGTGTCAGCCCGAACTCCGTTTCCTTCAGAGCACCCGACCTCATCCGAACTTCGCACCAGTGGGCGCCGCGCACTTCCCATGTCTCGACGTATCCGCCTCCGCCGTCAGCGATCTGGATCGGCACTTGATGGATCAGTCTGCGGGTGAACACCTTCGCCATCAGCGAACACCTCCCAGGCGACGGAGCCGGAACGGCGCGATCAGCGAGGCGACCATCGCCCCAACAACAGTGTCTTCTCCTGCATCAAGGGCTTCGGCCGTCAACAAAACCGCTTCCGCCAAGGGCTCCGGGATCGCTTCCCAGGCACCCCAGCCGGCCAGCAGCGTTGCATGCACGGAGGCGCCGGACGGAACCCTTCTTGGCAAGACAAGACAAGGCGAAACGCCGCCCTGCTCGATCCGTACCCCTTCCAACGGCGTTGCCACGCCTCCGTGAAGGACGTCTACGCGGACGACGGCCTGCACAGGAGCGATAGGCAACCCGATCTTGAGCGCGTCACCGATCGTCCCGGTCAAGACGACTTCCCGGGCAATCAGGATCTTTCCCAGCCTCCGCTCCAGCGTGGCGATTGCCGCGCGAAGACGCTGCCGCAAGCGCTCGTCCTGTCCCGGGATCGCGGCATATCCCTCGGCTAGCCGCATGTGCGCGGCCAGTTGCGCCAACGGAAGCGCCTCGTCAGCCAGCGCTTCGGTCTCGAGAACCATCAGAACCATTGGTCCCTCCGCAGGGTTTGAATTTCTTGATGTGACGGGACCGGCACGCCGCTCGTGCGGACCAAGGCCAGAGACCCACCAGCCCCGTCCCCCGCCCCGCCAAAGCGCGGCACGGGGTGGCGTCGGCATCGCCCCTTCCGGGCCGATGCCAGTCCCTCGATCAGACGACCGCGAACTTCAGCAGCTTGATCGCCGCGAAATCCGTCACGTCCCCGCCCACTCGTTTGGTTGCATAGAACAGGACGTGCGGCTTGGCGGAGAAAGGATCACGCAAGACCCGCAGGTCGGGCCGTTCCGCGATGGTATAGCCGGCGCCGAAGTCGCCGAAGGCAATCGCCGTGGTGCCAGTGCCGATGTCCGGCATGTCTTCCGCGACCAGGACCGGATAGCCCATCAATTGCGCCGGTTGTCCGGCGGCCAGGCTGTCGCTCCAGAGGAAACGCCCGTCCGCATCTTTCATTTTCCGAACGGCGCCCGCGGTCTTGGAGTTCATCACGAACGCGGCGTTGGCGCGGTACTTGGCGCCGAGGGCATAGACCAGGTCGACGATCGCATCGGACGGCATATTCGGATTGAAATCGTCGACCGCACCTGTCGCGACATAGCCCAGCGAACCCCAAGCCCACGAAGCCTCTTCCACGGCCGCATACGTCAGAAAACCCTTCGGTTTGTCGATACCGTCACCCGACACGAATGCCGCGGCCTCGGACGTGGCAAACTTGTCCGCGATCCGGCCCGCAAGCCAGCTTTCGATATCGAAGGCCGCGTCGTCCAGCAGACGCTGGGACGCCTTGGGCATCGCCGACAACTCATGCAGACGAATCGAGATGCGGTCGAACAGGGGCGAGTCCGTCTCGGTGATCGAACCGTTCTCGGATGCCCAGCCGGCGCCCAGCTCGGTATGATCGACCAGAACGTCGTAAGAGGTAGACTCGACGTTGACGATATTGGCGATCGACCGCAACGACGACGAAGCCTTCAGGACCGACTGAACCGTCTGTGCCGTCTGCGGATCGACGAGATAGCCTCCCTCGGCTGCAACCGCGGTGTTCATCGACTTGCCGGCGACCGACAGGTTGCGCAGACCGTCATCGTCCCCAGACCGCAGATAGGCATCCAGCGCCTTCTGGTGGGGGGCGTCCGCGTCATGTGCGGTGTCGAGCTGCGGGCGTTGGGACTTGTAGTTCATGTTCAGACGCTCTTCCTGTTGCTGCATCTTCTGGGTGATATCCGTGCGGAAGCCTCTGAAATCGCTGACCAGACCGGCCAACGCCTCCGTGACTTCACCGACGCTGTCATGGCTCATCGGTCTCTCCTTGTGTCAAAGGTTCGGCGGCGTCAGTCGCGCGCCATTTCCAGACGCGCGGCCTCGATTGCCCGCGCCACGTCGCGCATCGGGTCCGCCTTGGCCCCCACCCGCGCACTGGGCAGCATCGGGAATGTCACGAGCGACACTTCCCAAAGCTCCAGTTCCTTCAGAAGCCTTCGCCCCTGAGTATCCTTGATGGCTCGCTTGACCGTGTATCCGATGGACAATCCGTCCAGCGCGCCAGCCTCTATCAGGGTTGCGGCCTCACGGGCCTTCTCGACGCCCGGCAACAAGCGGCCCCTCACATAAAGGCCGCGCGCGTCTTCCCGGACTTCGTCCCACACGCCGATCACCGCAGTAGGATCATGCTGCCAGAGCATCTTGACCGACCGCCCCTCGGCGGACAGGCGTGCGAGGCTGTCGCAATAGGCCCCGGCTTCGACCACGTCCCGACCCTTGTCCTCGATCCCGAACCACGAGGCATAACCGGTGATCAGGACACCCTCTTCCAATCGCACGGAGGCTTCCCCGTGCGCGAACTTGCGTTCCAAGGCCATGAGCCCCTCCTAAAGTGAAATCAGGTAGTTGACGCCCTGGGCCAGGACCGTGCCCGCGACACCCATCACGGCCAGCCAAAGCCGCCGTTCCAGCCGCTCCAGCGTGCTTTCGATCTGCTCCAGCCGGAAGGTCAGGCCGTCCCAGCGCTCCTGCAACACGCGCTCGTTCGCCTCGATCCGCGCTGTCGCCACGTCGAATGGATCGTACAGAAACCGGGATCCCCCCGGCTTCATCGGCATTATACGGCATCCAGCGGTGGCAGACCCAGCATCCGCCGCTTCTCGTCGGCTGTCAGGAAATCCGCTCCGGCGATCCGCACCCATTCCGCATCGCGCTCCGCCTGAAGGGCCGGCACCCGGTCGCGGTCGGCTTCGATCCGCAGGGTCTGGCCTGAATGCTGGCCCAGCCAATACGACAGCGCTTCGCAGACCTTGCCAACCAGCGGCAGGACGGTCAGTCGATAGAACGCCCTGTTCGCCTCGACATAATTTGCATAGGTCGCATCACCGGGGATGCCCAACATCATCGGCGGCACGCCGAATGCCGTCGCAATCTCGCGCGCCGCCGCTTCCTTCGTCTTCTGGAATTCCATGTCGGAGGGGCTGAATCCCATCGGTTTCCAGTCCAGACCGCCTTCCAGCAGCATCGGACGTCCCGCATTGCGCGCGCCCTGATGGTTCGCCTCAAGCTCCGCCGAAAGACGCTCGAACTGCTCCGGGCTCAATTCCGCCTCGCCCCCGTGGACGATGGCTCCCGACGGTCGCGCCGCATTGTCGAGCAATCCCTTCGACCAGAGCGACGCGGCATTGTGGACATCGACTGCGTTCGCCGCGGCCTGCATCGGGCTCAAGCCATAATGGTCGTCCTGGGGATGAAAGGACCGAACATGACAGACCGGCGAAACATCACCGACCTTGAAGCGATGCTTGCGCCCGCCCACGGCGTAGTCATAGGCAATCGGCCAGCCGTCTGTCCCCGGCACGACCGACATTCGGTCGGAACGCAGGACATGCAGTTCCACCGGCAATCCAACGCCGCCGACTGCCTCCACATAGGCATCTCCCGACAACAACAGTTGCCCGAACAACGCTTCGAACCACTCCGATCCGCCTTGCGCGCCGTTGGGACGCCGCATCAGGTCGATGACCGGGTGCAAGTCGAAGCGTGCGACCCCATCCCCGCAGACGATCGGCACCGCTGCCGCCGCTTCCGCGATCAGCTTCACGGCACGAAAGCCGACCGGATTGCCGGTGAACCCGGTCCGCGTCAGGGTGCCGGTGTCCCGTGCTGACCAGACGGATCGCCCCGCGGCACCCCAGGCGACGACGCGCCCCGTGGCAGACGCCTTCGCCTCAGGGGCCACGCCGTCCTTCCTGCCAAATCCGAACATTGCCCGTCCTTCCGTCTTGCCCATGAAAAAAGGCGCCCCGCAGCGCCCCATTGATCCGTTCAGAGAACCCGCATCCGCGGCCCCGTTTTTCGCAGCGCCGGGTCAAGCAACGCCTCCCAAAGCGCCCAGACCAGCGCATCGATCCTGTCCGGCGATCCGCGACCCTGGTATCCGGTTGCGCCCATGCGGCACATCTGGTCCTCCAGACGCCCGAGGCCCCGACGATGTTTCACGCGGCCCTGTTCGTACAAAGCTGCAACCGGCTCCGCGCGAAGGCCCTTGGCCTGCCGAGCGGTCACCTTCCGGTATGACACCAGCGGGGCCACCTGACGCAGCACCGCCTCGATCATCTCCCCGCCCTGATTGCCCTCGGCCACAACACGGTCTGCATCCCAACGGTTATAGGCGGCGGCAACCGCCTCCGCCCACACCGTGGGAGAGGCCGCCGACACCGTCGCATCCTCAAGCACCCATGCGCGCCAGTCCTTCACCGGTCCGCACGTCACTGCGCCGACGACGACGATGCCCGTCTCGTCCGCTGCGCCACCCGAGCTGACCGCGGGATCCACCCCAACGATCACCCTGTCGAATTTCGGCAGATCGTCGACCCGCAAGGCGTCCAGACCCGCCGTCGTCCAGAACGCGCCCTCCATGTCGTCAAGCAGGACACCATCCAGCTCCTGCCGCCCGATCCGCGTGCCCGCATACTTCGCCCGCACTTCCTCGAGAAAGCTGGCGGCCAGATTGGCCCGGTTCGCCTCTGTCGGCGCATGCGTGACGACGGTCGACGACCGCGCCAGAATATCCTTCACAACGTCCACATTTCGCGGCGTCGTCGTCACCACGACGCGTGGATCCTGACCCAACCGGAGGCAGAACTGCAGATTGTCCCAAGTCTCCTGACCGCGCTTCCACTTCGCCAATTCATCGACCCAGGCCGCATCGAACTGCGGCCCCCTCAGGGCTTCCGGATCATGCGCCGAGAAGGCCTGCGCTTCAGCGCCGTTCGGCCAGACCAGCTTGCGCTGGCCCGCCTTCCAGATCGGCCGTCGATCAGGCGGGGAGCAGGCCAGAATGCCGCTCTCCCCTTCGACCATGACGTCCCGAACCTGTTCATATGTTTCGCCGACCAGCGCCACGCGCCGACACGACCCGGGCTGCAACGCGCGCGGGCCTTCGACCTGCGCGCGAACCCATTCGGCTCCGGCACGGGTTTTACCCGCACCGCGCCCGCCCAGAACCACCCACGTCCGCCATTTTTCCACCGGCGGCATCTGATGATCCAGCGCCCAGAACTCGAAAAGCCACAGCAAAGACGCCGTTGCGTTCTCGCTCAAACCCTCAAGAAAGCGTTCCCTCTCCGCGTGCGGCAAGGATGCTATCAAGACGGCTCCCGATCTCAGCGCGGGCCGCTTCGAGATCAAGCCCGTCACCTCCGCGTTCGATACATCGGGCATCCGATACCTTCCCTTCCAGTTCCGTCATCAACATGACGGTCTTTGCCAAATCGCGCTCCAGCGCGATGATGTCAGCGGGCTTCTGGCCCTCGAACACTGTTCCGGCCAATTCCCTGGCCTTGCTTTCGACCACATGGCGAAGCGTCTCCATGCTCCGCAACACCGCATTCAAGCGGTCTTCAACGCTCCCGGGCACAGACACCCCGACCGCGTTCATCGTCTCTGCTTCCATCCGGCAAGCTCCGTGCAGGTTTGTCTTCGGTCCGCACGAGGAGACATGAAAAAAGCGGCTCCGGAGTTGTCCCCCGCGCCGCCTCGCCCATTTCTTCCAGCTTGCCCTAAAGATGTTTCTGAGCGTTCGGTGGGTCAACACCCTAAATCACTGCACGTCGAAATTTCTTATACCTTACTGGTAAAATTGATTTATCCCGAAATTTCGGCCGTGTGAACCGATCCTCAGTTTCCGGACGTCGCCTCCCGCGCCGCTTCGATCGCCCGCCATGCCGCCACATTCGCGTTGTGCTCCGCCAGCGTCTCCGCGAACGCATGTCCCCCGGTCCCGTCCGCCACGAAGAACAGGAATTCGGTCTCCTCCGGGTCCATTGCCGCCTGGATCGCCGCGGCACTCGGGTTGGCGATCGGACCGGGCGGCAAACCGTCGATGCGATACGTGTTGAACGGCGTCTCCCGGTCCAGCTCGCTGCGTCGCAGTCCGCGCCCCAGCGTGCCCTGTCCACGCGTGATCCCGTAAATCACCGTCGGGTCCGTCTGAAGCCGCATCCCCTGGTTCAACCGGTTGATGAACACCGCCGATACCAGCCGCCGTTCTTCCGCGACCCCTGTCTCCTTCTCGATGATCGACGCCAGCGTCAATGCCTCCTGCGGCGTCTCGATCGGCAGGCCGGGCACGCGGCTGGCCCAGGCATCGGCCAGAATGCGCTCCTGTGCGATCCGCATTTGCTGTATCAGGTCGGCAGCTTCCGATCCACGCGCCACGTCATAGGTGTCGGGCGCAAGTGATCCTTCGGGCGGCACCGCCAGTTCGCTGGCCCCGGTCAGGAAACTCGCCCCCTTCAATCCCTCGACGATGTCCCACGATGTCAGCCCCGGTGCCACGGCCACGCGCCAAGTGATCGGCACACCGCGGTCAAGCAGGGCCGTGTACTCTTCTGGCACGTCATCGACACCGGGCTCGAAGGTTGCGATCTCGACAAGCTGTTCCTGCCCGGCAACCCGCTCGCGCACCCGCACTTCCGGTCCCTGCGCGCGCAGCAGATAGGTCACGGTGTACGGGAATACGGACGGACCACCCGCTGTGATGATATCAAGAACGTCCGGCATCGCCGCCCCGGCCGGGATCTCGAAGGTCCCGAACTTTATCTCGCTCTCGCGCTCGGCGTATTTGACGCCGAGACGAAAGATGCTGTCGGAACTGACGATCCCCTTCGCCGCCAGATCCTCGCTGACCCGGTTCAACGTCGCGCCACGCGGCACTTCGAAGAACGACGCCTGCTGCAGGGGGCCGGGTGCGGCCCACTGGTTCTTGCCCAGTTGAATAATCCCCGCCAGACAGGCGATGGCGACGATCCCAAGCGTCAGTGCGTTGGCAGCGATATGTTTCCACATCAGATGATTACACCTCGACGTTAATGTGGTCTCGACAAGATCAGCGTGGCATTCGTACCGCCGAACCCGAACGAGTTCGACAAGACGACATCGATATTGCGCTTTTCGGCAACCTTCGGCGCAAGCGACACCTTCGGCGTGACGGAGGGATGATCGAGGTTCAGCGTCGGGGGCGCAACCTGATCTCGCAGCGCCAGAATACAGAAGATCGCCTCGACCGATCCCGCCGCGCCCAGAAGATGCCCGATCGCGGACTTCGTCGACGACATCGTCACCTTCGGCGCATGGTCGCCCAGAACGCGCTCTACGGCGCCAAGCTCGATGGTATCCGCCATCGTCGACGTGCCGTGCGCGTTGATATAGTCGATCTGTCCCGGCTCCATCCCCGCCCACTTCAAGGCTGCGCGCATCGCACGTTCGCCGCCTTCTCCGTCCTCGGACGGTGCGGTGATGTGATAGGCATCCCCGGACAATCCGTAACCCTTTACCTCAGCATAGATTTTCGCACCACGGGCCTTGGCGTGCTCATATTCCTCAAGGACGACAACGCCAGCGCCTTCGCCCATAACGAACCCGTCCCGATCCGCGTCATAGGGGCGCGACGCGGCCTTCGGGTCGTCGCCGCGCTTGGTGGACAGGGCCTTGCAGGCATTGAACCCGGCGATCCCGATCTCGGAAATCGGGCTCTCCGCGCCGCCTGCGACCATGACGTCCGCGTCGCCAAGCATGATAAGCCGCGATGCATCGCCGATGGCATGCGCGCCTGTGGAACAGGCCGTGACGACCGCATGGTTCGGTCCCTTGAAGCCGTAACGGATGCTCACCTGACCGGACACGAGGTTGATCAGGGCCGACGGAATGAAGAACGGCGACACCCGGCGCGGTCCCCGTTCCTTGAGCAGGACCGCAGTCTCCGCGATGGTCTGCAGCCCGCCGATCCCCGACCCGATCATCACGCCCGTGCGCAGCTTGCCCGCTTCGCCGGGGCTCCAGCCGGAATCCTCGACCGCCTGAACCGCCGCCGCCATGCCGTACAGGATGAAGTCGTCGACCTTGCGCTGGTCTTTCGGTTCCATCCAGTCGTCGGGATTGAACGTGCCATCCGACCCGTCGCCGCGCGGCACCTCGCACGCATAGGTGG
>JBARXR010000126.1:0-3884 GCA_049647445.1 Jannaschia sp.
ACCTCCAGGACTTCGAGGGGCTTTCCGGCGGCAATGGCGACGGCGGCTTTGGTTCGCATGGGGTATCCTCGTGAAATTTCGATCGGAAGGTGCCCGGTTCGGCCGGGCCACGCAAGGCTTCGTCAGATACGGTCTTCGTCTGACGCGATTTACCACGGTCCGAGGGCACCACGTCGTCACCGCGATCGCGCGTCGCCCGGGCCCACCCCGTCCGATCTCAGGGGATCGGACCACCTGCGGCAGCCATGTCGAGGTGAAGGCTTGCCAGGTCGGCATCGCGACCGGCCCCGACTGCCGCGACGGTCTTGCCGCCCTTGACGAAGCGCGCAAGGAACGGTCCCTTCGCCGGGTCACCGTCGAAGATGATCTCATCCCAGCCCTCGGCATGACCGACGTAGCGATATTGCCGCTTCAGCGCCGTCCAGAAAAAAGGAACGTCCGTGCCGGAGGCGGCCTTGCCCAGCATCGAGAGCGCGGCCCGGCGACCATGCTGCAGGGCCACCCGCCAGTGCTCGATCCGGGCTGGTCCGAAGGCCGTCGGCGTGCGGGCAACGTCGCCGGCGGCGAACAGACCCGGCCGACCCGGAACGCTGAGATCCCCTTCAACAGTGATGCCGCCGTCGTCGTCAGACGGGATGCCACCGATCCGGTCGGTCGCGGGCGTCATGCCCAAGGCGAGGATCACGAGATCGGCGGCACATTCGCTCCCGTCATCAAGTGCGACGCCGGTCGCCTTGCCATCCCCCGTGACATGATCGAGCGCGACGCCGGTCCGGAAAGTTACGCCCTCGGCCTCGTGCTCGGCCATCACGGCACGCCCGATCAGGTCCCCGAGGACCGAGGCCAGCGGCACCTCTTCGCGGAGTATCACCGTGACGTCGAGGCCGCGCTTGGCGAGCGAAAGTGCGCCCTCCATCCCGATAAACCCCCCGCCGACCAAGATGGCGGACTTCGCCGACCCGGCGGCGTCGGCAATCGCCTGTGCGTCTTCGGCGGAACGAAGGCGGTGGACACCGGGGAGGTCGACACCCGCCAGATCGGGTTTGCGGGCAATGCCGCCGGGCGCCAGCAACAAGGCGTCGAAATCGACGGTCGTGCCATCGGCGAGGGTGGCATGTCTTTCCGACGTCGCGACGACTTCCCCATCGATGACCGCAACATCACGTGTCGAGAGGCTTTCCTTGTCGGCCAGAACCTCGACGTCGCCCTCGCCCGCGATGACCTCCTTGGAGAGGCCCGTTCGGTTGATCGGCAAGGCCGCGCCCGGTGCTATCATGGTGATCTGTCCCGTGAAGCCCTCTTCGCGCAGGGCAAAGGCGCAGGCCATTCCGGCGGCCCCTGTCCCGGCGATCACGAAGTGGCGGGCGTCATCAGGATCCTTCGTCACGTGATCCCGCGTGGCGGGCGCGCCGTCCTCGTCGTCATTCAGAGTGACCCAGACGCGACCGTCTTCGACGGCCGTCTCATAACGTTTCAGGTTGCCATGGCCGGGCGGCTGCATCTGCTCTCCGGTTCGGGTACTGAAACAGGCGTGGTGAAACGGGCAGATGATCGTATCACCGTGAACGACCCCCTCCGACAGCGGCAGACCGTAGTGAGGGCAGTCGTGGGTCAGGGCCGTCACCTGGACACCGCGCCGGATCAGCAGGACATCGATATCCCCGGCCGTCCCTTTGAAAGGCTTGTTTTCGGGAATATCGGTCAGGGCGGCGACGTCGTGGCGGGGCATGTGCGATCCTCGGGCGGTTGGTTCGGAACTCAACGGCGCGACACGCTTGCATGTTCCCTGCGACTCCCCTATGTGCCCTCTCAACAGCGGCGACCTTCGGGTCCCACCGGAAAGTTCAACGGGCCGCGCGCCCGTTTTTTTGTGCCCACAAACACCAGACCAGAACTGGAAGTCATGTCCGACCTGATTGCCAAGACAGCCATGGACAAGCGCCTGGCCGAGATCGTTGCCCCCGTCATCGAGGACATGGGCTTCGAGCTTGTGCGTCTGCGCCTGATGTCGGGCAAGAACGCGATCCTGCAGATCATGGCGGACCTGCCCGAGGGTGGGATCGAAGTGGATGCGCTGGCCGAGATCTCGACGAACGTGTCGGCCGTGCTGGACGTCGAGGACCCGATTTCGGAAGAATACACGCTCGAGGTCTCGAGCCCCGGCATCGACCGGCCGCTGACGCGCCTGAAGGACTTCGGCGTGTGGGACGGATATGAGGCGCGCGTCGAGACGACCGAGCTGATCGACGGTCAGCGCCGCTTCAAGGGCTGGCTGCGCGGGACCGAGGGCGACGAGGTCCTGATCGAGATCGACCAGGGCGGCGCGACGCCGACGATCGGTCTGAAATTCGACTGGCTGAGCGATGCAAAGCTGATCCTGACGGATGACCTGATCCGCGAGGTCCTGAGGGCCCGCAAGGACAAGGGTCAGATCGACGAGACCCAATTCGACCAAGTAGAGACACTCATGGACGGTGAGGAAGACTGACATGGCCATTACATCCGCCAACCAGCTGGAGCTTCTCCAGATCGCCGACGCGGTCGCCCGCGAGAAGATGATCGACCCCGCGCTCGTGATCGAGGCCATGGAAGAGAGCCTCGCGCGCGCCGCCAAGAGCCGGTACGGCTCCGAGATGGACATCCGCGTCAAGATCGATCGCAAGACCGGTCAGGCGACGTTCACCCGCGTGCGGACCGTCGTGGCCGACGAGGAACTGGAGAACGAGAAGGCCGAATTCACCGTCGAGACCGCCCGGCAGTATCTGGAGGACCCCAAGGTCGGGGATACCTTCGTGGAGCAAGTCCCTGCCGTGGACATGGGCCGCATCGCCGCGCAATCCGCCAAGCAGGTGATCCTGCAAAAGGTGCGCGAAGCGGAGCGTGACCGTCAGTTCGAGGAATTCAAGGACCGCGCGGGGACGATCATCAACGGTGTGGTCAAGCGCGAGGAGTACGGCAACATCATCGTCGACATCGGCGCGGGCGAAGCGGTGCTGCGGCGCAACGAGAAGATCGGGCGCGAGTCGTATCGTCCGGGCGATCGCATCCGCGTCTACATCAAGGATGTGCGCCGCGAAGTGCGCGGCCCGCAGATTTTCCTGTCACGGACCGCGAACGAATTCATGGCCGAGCTCTTCAAGATGGAGGTGCCCGAGATCTATGATGGCGTCATCGAGATCAAGGCCGTGGCCCGCGATCCCGGCAGCCGCGCCAAGATCGCCGTCATTTCCTATGACAGCAGCATCGATCCTGTCGGTGCCTGCGTCGGTATGCGCGGATCGCGCGTGCAGGCCGTCGTCAACGAACTTCAGGGCGAGAAGATCGACATCATCCCGTGGAACGAGGATGCGGCGACGTTCCTTGTGAACGCGCTGCAGCCCGCCGAGGTCTCGAAGGTCGTCATCGACGAGGAGGCCGAGCGGATCGAGGTCGTCGTCCCCGAAGAGCAGCTGTCGCTGGCCATCGGTCGTCGCGGTCAGAACGTGCGCCTTGCGTCGCAGTTGACGGGTCTCGATATCGACATCCTGACGGAGGAAGAGGAATCGAAGCGCCGTCAGGCCGAGTTCGAGGAGCGTACCAAGCTCTTCATGGACACGCTGGATCTGGACGAATTCTTTGCCCAGCTTCTGGTCTCCGAAGGGTTCACCAACCTCGAAGAAGTCGCCTACGTCGAACAGGACGAGCTTCTGGTCATCGACGGCGTCGACGAAGGCACCGCGGAAGAGCTTCAGGCCCGAGCCCGCGATTACCTCGAAGCGCAGGACAAGAAGGCCATGGACGCCGCCCGCGAGGCAGGGTTGCAGGATGATCTGGCGAATTTCGAAGGTCTGACCCCACAGATGTTCGAGGCGCTGACCGCTGACGGCATCAAGACACTCGAAGAT
>JBARXR010000127.1:0-2228 GCA_049647445.1 Jannaschia sp.
GCACCGGGGATCGAGGTGAACCCGCCCAGCATCAGCACAGGCAGCGCCTTGAGCGCGATGAGCGACAGGGAAAACTGCACGCCCGACTTGGCGCCCCACATGATGCCCGCGACCAGCGCCACGAAGCCCGCGATGGACCACACCAGCACCCAGATGAAGTTGAGCGATATGCCCACCGACAGCGCCGCCTGATGGTCGTCGGCCACGGCGCGCAACGCGCGTCCCTGCTTGGTGTATTGCGAAAAGGCCACGAGGCTTCCCACCAGCAGGGCCGCGATGACGGTGGCCACGATGTCGAGGTTGTCGATGAAGAAACCATAGCCGAAGATGTCGAACGTGGTGCTGTCGATCCAGTCGTTGATCCCCTGCGGCAGGCCCACGTCCAGCTTCTTGATCTCGGCCCCCCACATCAGGTCCGCGACCCCTTCGAGGAAATACGCAAGACCGATGGTCGCCATGAACAGGATGATCGGCTCCTGGTTGACCAGATGCCGGAAGACGAACCGGTTCACTGCCCAGGCGAATGCGGCCATGACCACCACCGTCAAGAGGATCGCCGCCAGCGCGGGCACGGTCCAGCCGAAAGTGTGCACGTCGGTCCCGAAGGTCGCGTTTATCAGATGCGCGAACGGCACCTGCCCGTTCTGGATGCCCACCAGCGTCATCGCCGCGAACAGCGCCATGACGCCCTGCGCGTAATTGAAGATGCCGGACGCCTTGAAGATCAGCACGAAGCCCAGTGCTACCAGCGCATACATGACGCCCGCCATCAACCCGTTCAGGCTGACTTCGATTGCAAACAGAAGCTGGTCAGGCATCTCGCGCTCCTTTGTTGCCGTGCCGGTCGGGGCATCGGTCCATCACGGGTCGGCAAATACTCCGGGGGGTGTCCGGCCCTGCCGGACGGCGGGCTGGCCCCCCTCTGCATCCCTCAGTCATGCGCGACCCCCAGATAGGCGTCGATGACGTCCTGGTTGCCGCGCACCTCGTCCGGCGTGCCGTCGCCGATCTTGCGCCCGTAATCCATCACCACGACCCGGTCCGACAGGTCCATGACGACGCCCATGTCATGCTCGATCAGGGCGATCGTCGTGCCGAACTCGTCGTTCACGTCGAGGATGAAGCGGCTCATGTCCTCCTTCTCCTCGACGTTCATGCCCGCCATCGGCTCATCGAGCAGCAGCAGGCTTGGTTCCGCCGCCAGCGCCCGCGCCAACTCCACCCGCTTTTTCAAGCCGTAGGGCAGGCGGCCCACGGGTGTCTTGCGGATCGCCTGAATTTCCAGGAAATCGATCACCCGCTCGACGACGGCGCGGTTCTCCGTTTCCTCCCGCGCGGCCTTGCCCCACCAGATCCCCTGGGACAGCAGGTTCGACGACATGTAGCCCAGCCGCCCGGTCATCACGTTGTCCAGAACGCTCATCCCTTCGAACAGGGCGATGTTCTGGAACGTTCGGGCGATCCCCTGTTGCGCCACCTGGAACGGCTTCATCTGCGGGCGCGGCTTGCCCCGGAACCAGACCTCGCCCTCCTGCGGGACGTAGAAGCCCGAAATGACGTTCAGCATCGAGGACTTGCCCGCGCCGTTCGGCCCGATGATCGCGCGGATCTCGCCTTCGCGGATATCGAACGAGATATCCTTGATCGCCTCGACACCCCCGAACCGCAGGGTGATGTTGCGCAGGTCGAGGACGGTGTCACCGATGGTGCGGCCGTCCGCCGTCACGTATCCGCCCGTTTCCGCGTTCATGTGTCGCTCCCTGTCCGGGTCTTTGGTCGTGTGACGAGCGAAGCGCCACCGCACTCCGGCGCGCCCGCCTTTTCGCTGACAGCGGAGCGGAGGTATCCGACCCCTGCCGTGACCGTCAGGCTGGCGATCACCGTGCAGCCGCGCGGGTTGGCGGCGATCATGTCCATGCCCAGACGCCGGGTCTGCACATCGCTGCGCAGGTCCGCGTCTTGCCACTCGCCGGTGGCGATGGCGCGGCTGCGCATGGCCTCATAGCCTTCGGTCAGTCTGTCCATTTCATTGGCCGTCAGCACCGGGCCGTCCCGGCGCGGAATGATCTCGCAAATCGTGCGCGTGCCGGGCCGGGTCTTCATCTCGATCACCCGCATCTCCAACTGCCCGCCGTCGCGCGCCCAGATGCCTCGCGGCACGACCCGCCCCGACACCGTCGCCGCCCCCGGAGCCACATACCGCCGCGTCCCGTCCGTCACGCGGCGGT
>JBARXR010000128.1:0-2849 GCA_049647445.1 Jannaschia sp.
CGGTAGACTTCGACGTCGGGGGCGGCATTTTCCGGCAACGTCCGGAAGGCCGCGACGATCAGGGTCGTGCAGACGAGCGTCAGCGTCAGCGCTGCTATCCAGAAAATCATCGGGCCCTCCACCGGTCTTGCGGCACAGCCCTACCCGCGATGCGGCGCGGTCAAAACCCCTGTTTCGCGTGGCATACGGTCTCGTGACCCCCGGGGGCAGCGTCGCCATGTCGCAAAGCGACGGCAAGGTGCCGCTTGACCCCGTTCCGGCCATGTCGTCGAACCGCTAGATGAGGACCGGGGACCGTGCCGAAGGATCACGCCATGAGACGCTTTTCCGCATTCGCCATCGCGCGCGAAGCCGTCCGCTGGCACGAAGGCTGGGGCCGGACCTGGGCCAAGCGGCCCCCGCAAAAGCGGTACGATGTCGTCATCGTGGGCGCGGGCGGGCATGGCTTGGCGACCGCGTATTATCTGGGGCGCAATTTCGGGATCACGAACGTGGCGATCCTCGAGAAGGGCTGGCTCGGCGGCGGCAATACGGGGCGGAACACGACGATCATCCGCTCGAACTATCTTCAGGATCCGTCGGCGGCGATCTATGAAAAATCGCGCGCGCTCTATGAGACGCTGAGCCAGGATTTGAACTACAACGTGATGTTCAGCCCGCGCGGCGTCATCATGCTGGCGCAGACGCATCACGAAGTCCGGGGCTACAAGCGGACCGCCCATGCCAACGCGTTGCAGGGCGTCAAGACCGAGTGGATCGACCCGGCGCGGGTCAAGGAATTGTGCCCGATCATGAACATCGACGGGCCGCGGTATCCTGTCCTTGGCGGTCTGTGGCAGGCGCGTGGCGGGACGGCGCGACACGATGCCGTCGCCTGGGGCTATGCACGGGCCTGCACCGAGATGGGGATGGACATCATCCAGAAATGCGAGGTCACCGGCATCCGGCGCGAGGGGTCGCGGGTTGTGGGTGTCGACACGACGCAGGGGCCGATCGATTGCGACAAGCTGGGTGTCGTGGTGGCGGGGCATTCCGGCGTGGTGGCGCAGATGGCGGGCTTTCGGTTGCCGATCGAGTCGGTGGCGTTGCAGGCGCTGGTGTCGGAGCCGATCAAGCCCTGCATGGACATCGTCGTCATGGCCAACACCGTCCACGGCTACATGAGCCAGTCGGACAAGGGCGAGATGGTGATCGGCGGGGGCACGGACGGCTTCAACAACTATACCCAGCGCGGGTCGTTCCAGCACATCGAGGAGACCTTGCGCGCGCTGGCCGAGACGTTTCCGATCATCAGCCGCCTCAGGATGTTGCGCCAGTGGGGCGGGATCGTGGACGTCACCGGGGACCGCTCGCCGATCCTGTCGCGGACGCCGGTGGACGGGCTGTTCGTCAACTGCGGCTGGGGCACGGGCGGCTTCAAGGCCATTCCCGGATCCGGCTGGGGCATGGCGGAACTGATCGCGACCGGGTATTCGCCGCTGACGGCCGGATTCGGGATGGACCGGTTCAGGGAAGGCCGCTTCATCGACGAAAGCGTCGCGGCGGGAGTGGCCCATTGATGCGTCTGCGCGCATGGTTCGTTTCGCTGGAAAGCGTCCGGTTGTCCGAATTGGGGGGGTGTAATTTGCGTGACCTCACGTTAATGTCATCCGGTAACCATTTTGAGTCGAGCCACCTGCCATGGCCAATTCGCTTCCTCCGCGCACGCGCGGCATCAATTTTCTGCTCGGCGGCACGCTGGTCGCCGTCTGTTTCATCGGATATTCCGTTCTCAGCGGACAACTGGACTTCGGGTTCGGTGCGCCGGACGTTCGCATCGACGGGCCGTCCCGGTCCAACTGACCGGCTGCCAGGATCGCGTGTTTCCGACCGGACATCCCTGTTTGCGCGGGGCCTGTCATGCTGATCCTGACCTGCCCGAATTGCGGACTTTCTGTCGAGGAAACCGAACTGGTTCCCGGCGGCGAGGCCCACAGGACGCGCCGCGGACCCGGATCGTCGGACGACGCCTTCGAGGAATACCTTTTCCTGCGCGACAACGTGCGCGGCGTCCATTTCGAGCGTTGGCGCCACGCCTATGGCTGCGGCAAGTGGTTCCTGGCCGCGCGGCACACCGGCACGCTTGAGGTTTTCGGAACCTACGGCGCGCAGACGACCGAACCGCCCGCCGACATCTTGGCCCGGATCCGCGACAGGACTGGCGCATGACGTCCCGTCTGGCGAACGGCGGGCGTGTGATCAATCGCCAGCGACCGCTGGGGTTCCGCGTCGACGGGCGCTGGATGCGCGCCTATGAAGGGGACACGTTGGCGTCGGCCCTGCTGGCGAACGGCCAGTTGGTCATGGGGCGAAGTTTCAAGTACCACCGCCCCCGGTCGGTCGTGGCCTCGGGTCCGGAAGAACCGAACGCGCTGATGTCGATCGGCGAAGGCGGGCGCTTTACCCCGAACACGCGCGCGACCGAACAGCCGGTCTTCGAGGGGTTGGTCGCGCGAAGCCAGAATGCCTGGCCGTCGCTGGACTTCGATGTCGGGCAGGTGAACGATCTGGCGTCCCGCCTGCTGCCTGCCGGGTTCTATTACAAGACGTTCCTTCAACCGCGCCCCCTCTGGAAGCATGTGTTCGAGCCGTTGATCCGGCGTGCCGCCGGTCTTGGGGCCGCGCCGACGGAGACGGATCCGGACACCTATGAATTTCAGTATGCCTTCTGCGACACGCTTGTCGTCGGTGGCGGCGTTGCAGGTCTGCTGGCGGCGTCGGGCGCGGCCGAGGCCGGTCAGCGTGTCCTTCTGGTCGAGCGATCGGGGCACTGGGGCGGTCGCGCGCCCGTGGATGGCGACCTGATCGAC
>JBARXR010000129.1:0-3412 GCA_049647445.1 Jannaschia sp.
CCGGTCGCGACCGGGGGCCGGTCAACGCCCTCTCGAAGGCGCTTTTCAAGGATCTCGGGTCCTATCAGGCGCAGATCGACGATATCCGCCTGACGGACTATCGCGTCAGGATCATGCAGGGCGGCACGGAAGCGGTGACACGTGTCATCATCGACCACGAAGACGGCACGGGGCGACGCTGGTCGACGGTTGGCGTGTCGCCCAACATCGTCGATGCGAGTTTCGAGGCGCTGCTGGATGCCGTGAGGTGGAAGTTGTGTCAGGCGCTCTGAGTGCTTTCGGGATGCGGCATCGCGACGGGCAGGGTGCGGTTCGGCTGGTCTGTGCACGCAAGGTGCCGACGGCATGAGCCTCGACGCGGAGATCGCAGCTTGCGCAAGCCTTCTGCAGAGCGGGGATCCGGCGCGGTTCCGTGCCGTGATGGCAGCGCCGGTCGACCTGCGTGCAAAGCTGTTTCCGCTTTATGCCTTCAACCTTGAGGTGGCGCGCGCGCCATGGGTCACACAGGAGCCGCTGATCGCTGAAATGCGCCTGCAGTGGTGGCGCGATGCGCTGGAGGAGATCGCGGACGGCGGCAAGGTGCGGCGGCACGAGGTCGTGACACCGTTGGCGGCGACGCTGGACGCTGACGGGGCACGGGCCCTTGACGGGCTTGTCGAGGCCCGCCGCGCGGATATCGAAAAGGGCGCACCCCCGGACCGCGGCGCCGTCGTCGCCTATATCGATGCGACGGCAGGCACGCTGCTCTGGACGGCAGCGCGGCTGGCCGGGGCGCAATCCGTCAATGGGATAAGACACGCGGGCCGGGCGCAGGGCCTTGCGGCGTTTCTGTCGGCCGTGCCGGACTTGCTGGCAAAGGGGCATCATGCCTTGCCCCATGGCGATCCAGAGACGGAAATGGCGGCCCTCGCGGAGACCGGGCTTGCGGCGTTGACGGCCGCGCGCGAATGTTCCGTTCCGCGACAGGCGCGCCCGGTGCTTGCTGTGATGGCCGGGGTGGATGCGAAGTTGCGCCGGATCAGGGCCGCGCCTGCGGCGGCCCTCGACGGCTTGTCGGACGCCCCCGCGCTGTCGCAATCGCTCCGGACCGCATGGATCGTCTCGACCGGGCGGTTCTAGGCGGGTTCCGCGCGAAGATATTTCCGCATACCCCAGATCAGCGGACTGCCGCCGTCGCTGACGCGAACGTCATGCACCGCGCCGATGATGACGTGATGCGTGCCGATCCGCTGGCTGCTCTGGACGGTGCAGTCGAACGTCGCGAGGCTTTGCAGCGCAGGCGCCCCGGTCGTCATGACGTCCCAGTGAAGGTCTGCGAACTTGTCACCACCGGGGGCGGGCTGACGATTGGCGAAGGTGTCGGCCACATCCTGTTGCTTGCAGTCCATCACATTGATCGCGAAGCACTTGTTCTCGAGAATCGGGCCCGTGGCAGAGGCGGTGTCGTTCAGGCAGACCAGCATCGTCGGTGCATCCCCGTCCACGCTGACCGAGGTCATGGCAGACACGGTGACACCCGCGCGGCCGGCGGGACCGTCGGTCGTGACCACATTCACAGTGGCGGCGGCCATGCTCATGGCGTGCAGATAGCGGGTGCGAAGATCATCCATCGCCTTGGACTTAGCCGATGCAGCCATGGTGTCGAGAGACTTTCGCTTCCCCGGAGAGCCGTGTCTATGGGAGAGGAGAGACCGAAGCAAGGAGACGGGAATGGCCCTTCAGGACGCACGCGATCAGGTGGACATGGCCGTGACGCGCAAGGATCCGCGCGGCTTGGCGTTCGAGAACGCTTTTGGCGGCGTGACAAGTGCATTCCGTCGCCGCTATGCCAAGGACCTGAGCGGGTTCGACCTCGCCATCACGGGCGTTCCTTTCGATCAGGCCGTGACGCACAGGCCCGGCGCGCGGTTCGGTCCCCGCGCGATCCGGGAGGCCAGCGCGCTGCAGCCTTTCGATCCGCCCTACGGCTGGGGCTACTCGCCGCTCGATGAATTCGCGATCGCGGATTATGGCGACTGCGGCTTCGATTATGCGAAGGTGGCGGAGTTTCCGGGCAGGTTGCGCGACCACGTGGAGGGCATCCTCAAGCAAGGGGCAGGCTGCATCGCGATGGGCGGCGACCATTACGTCAGCTTTCCGATCCTGCAGGCCCACGCCGAGGTGCATGGTCCCCTGTCCCTGATCCATTTCGACGCGCATTCCGACACCTGGCCCGACGACGACATGAGCCGGATCGACCATGGCACGATGTTCTACAAGGCAGTGAAGACCGGCGTGATCGACCCCGCGTCCAGCGTGCAGATCGGCATCCGCACGGTCAACCCGGACACGCTGGGTGTGACGACCATCGATGCGCGGCAGGTTCACGAGGCCGCGCCGGGCGAGGTGGCGCGGCGCATCCGGGACGTTGTGGGTGACCGCAAATGCTATCTGACCTTCGACATCGATTGTCTCGACCCGGCGTTCGCGCCGGGCACGGGCACGCCGGTCTGGGGTGGTCTGTCGAGTGGGCAGGCGGCTGCGATCCTGCGGGATCTCGCGGGGATCAACATGGTCGGCGGCGATATCGTGGAGGTCTCGCCGCCCCATGACACCACCGGAGCCACCGCGATCGCCGGGGCGCATGTCCTGATGGAGTTGATTTGCCTCTGGGGCTGGACGCGGCGGAAGGGCTGAGAGGTTTCGCGCCGATGGCTTCCGACTGATCGCACCCGTCAGCTTGTCGCCGCTTGCGGGCAGGCGCGAAAGTCGGCCACGGGGCCTGCCGCGCCAGTGAGGTTGATCGGCAGGGCGAGCGCGCCGAGACGCACCGTCGCCGTCTCGTTCAACGCCATTCCCCTCAGTACGTTGCCGAATCCGCTGTCCGTCACCTCGAGGTAGGGGCCGTCGATCCGGTGCCGGTCGGTCGAGATCGTGAGCGGCGCACCATTTTCGAACTGGATCGAAAGGACGGCGGCATCCGGCCATCCCTCTGTGCGGGTCAAACGCAGGCCATAGACGCCCGTGGCGGGGTCGAAGGTCACCCGCATCGGAACGGGACCCGCGCCGTCGATTGTACAAATCGGGGTATAAGAAAACGACCAGGCCAGCGCCGGGGACGCCATCAGGAGCCAGAGGAAAGGAACGGCGAGGTGCATGTCAGAACTCCAGGGGCGACGGGCAGGGGTCTTTGGCCGTGCGGACGCGACTGGGTCCACGCGCGAAACGGGTTCCGAAACCAAGATCGCCAGACGCGCCGTCGATGTCGGTTGTGCGACCACCGCACGGTGTCCGATGATAACCGTCGAGGAGGGTCCGTGAAAAGCGATTTGACCCCTCCGGAGCCCATTTGCGGCAATGTCGCCATCGCGGACCGGCAGCCACCGCGTCGCGGGCCGCAAATGGTGCAGGTCTCGCATGCCCTTGCCCGAAA
>JBARXR010000130.1:0-2657 GCA_049647445.1 Jannaschia sp.
GCACCGGGCAACGTCACCCTGACGGCCCGGACAGCCCTGTCGCTGGACGGCGCGACCATCATCGCAAACCGCCTCAGCGCGACCAGCACGACCGCTGAAACCGCGCTTTCCTTCTCGGCACTGTTCACCGGCGGCGACGTCGTTCTGACCACCAGGGATTTCGCGCTAGGTCGCGATGTCATCGTCGAGGGCAACACCTCCACCGCCGTAAGCCGTCTTGCGGTCACGGCGACGGGCGTGTTCCGGAATGGCGCCGACCTGCGCCGCTTCGACACCACGCGGATCACGTTCGCGGGCGCGATCATCAACGAAGCCTCGGGCGTTCTCGACGCGTCGAAACTTGCGCTGGCGACCGGAAAAACCCTGACCAACCGCGGAATGATCGCTGACGACGGCGCGCTGAGCCTGTCGGTGGCGTCTTTCGCGAACGAGGCAACCGGCGTCGTCGTCGGGTCTGCCGTGACCGTGACCACCACCGGCATCCTGCGCAACGACGGCCTTGTGTCCGCGACCGGCGATGCGCGCCTGACGGCCGGGACCGACCTGACGCAGACCGGCGTCGTCCAGTCCAACAACGCCTACCTGAGCGCGCGCACGATCGTGACCCGCGGCGCATCCGAGATCCGCGCCCGCAACCTTGCACAGCTGACCGCGACCACCTCTCTCAACCAGGCCGGAACCATCGGGACGCCCGGGACGGTCGTCATCAGCACACCCGCCTTCACCAACACCGGGTCCATCACGGGCGAAGTGGCTCTGCGCGCGAACGGTGCGACCACCATCGTCAACAGCGGCGTTCTGGTGTCGGCCACGGACATCCAGCTTGGCACCACATCCACGATCGTCAACGACGGCACCATCGCCAGCTATGGCCGGATCACGCTGGCGGGCGCGGGCGGCATCGACAACCGGGGGGCGATCCAGGCCGATACGGTCCTGACCACCACCGGCGCGCGCCTGTCCAACATCGGCGAAGCCTCCGTGATCCGTGCCAAGACCGGCGCGATCAACAGCAATGCCATCGTGAATGCCGGACGGATCCTGCTGATCGATTCGTTCGTACGCCGTGACAACATCGACAGCTTCAACAATTCCGGGACCTTCGCCAGTCAGGGCTCCATCGAGATTTCCGGCCGCAACACCCTCGCCGTCGCCACCCTTGCATCGACCGGTGTCCTGATCGCGGGTCTGCGCGCCGACAGCACGACGCAGACCCTGAATGCCGGGCAAACCGTCAAGTTGGGTTTCAACACGCTGACCGCAAACGGCCAGATTGCAGCCAGCGGCACGATCACGTTGACGGGCACCACGAGCCTTGCCGTCACCGGCAACGTGCAATCTAGCGGCGGGGGCGTCGTCCTTTCGGCCCCGGTCCTGAGCGTCACGGCCAGCGGCCGCGTCTATTCCGGCACGCTGACATCCCTGACAGCGGGCACTTCGTTCCGCAACGACGGCCAGATCCAGGCCGAGGCAGACCTTCGGGTCGGAGCGGGTTTCGCCAGTCTCGACAACCGTGGCGGCATCTTTGCGGGGGCCACGACGGGCCTCGTCATGTCCGGCGCTTTCGCCAACAGCGGCGTCTTCGTGACCGACGGCCACCTCAACGTGAGCGCGGGCACGATCTCATCGACCGGTGTGCTGCAATCGGGCGGATCAACCGGTCTGGTCTCGGCAGCGGCACTGAGCCTTGGTGGCTCCGCCGTGGCGCAGGGCAGCCTCGCGCTGACCGGCGGTGCGATCACGACGCTGGACAACACACGCATCTCCGCAGCCTTCCTCAATGTGACGGGCAGCAGCTTCCTGAACGCGGGGGATGTCGCCCTCAGCGGCACGAACCGCAGCACCTGGACGATCGCGGGCCTGCTGACGCAACGCGGCTTGACCTATGCCGAAGGCGAAATCCGCGCGACCGCCGCGACCGCCTCGCTCGACTCCGGCAGCCTTCTGGCCACCAACGCGGCGTTGCTTCTGACCACATCCGGCGCCATGACGATCCGGGGTGCGCGGGTGAACGCGGCCAGCATTTCGCTGACCGGCCTCAGCATCGCCAGCGAGACCGCCAGCGCCATCATCGCGCAGGGCAACCTGACCGCCAACGCCACCAATATCGCCTCCCTGCTGGGCGAAACCGTCTCCGGCGCCACGCTGGCCGTATCGGGTGCGTCGGTGGCGACCAACGGGCGGACCTTCGCCAACGCATTGCGCCTGACCTCCACCGGCACCTCCGTCACCACGGGCGGCGCGCTCTATGCATCCAACGAACTGCGTGTGGTGGCCAAGACCGCCTATTCCAACACCGGTCTGACGGAAGCCGGGGCCCTCATCGACATCGATGGCGTCTCGATCACCAACGGCACATCCGGTCAGATCGCGTCCACCCGCGTCGTGATGGACGCCACCGGCGCGGTCGCCAACTCCGGACGCCTGCAGGGCGCGCGCGACATCTCCGTGACCGGCGTCTCGTTGGTCAACAATGCCACCGGCACGGTCATCGCCGGTTCGCTCGGCTTCACGACCAGCGGGGTGTTCACCAACAGCGGAAGCATCGATGTCTTCGGCCTGTTCGGAAGCTCGGGGGCCGCGACGAACACGGGGGTGATCGATGCGGAAACGTATTTCGGCCTCGATGCGGCCAGCCTCAACAACACCGGCCAGAT
>JBARXR010000131.1:0-2836 GCA_049647445.1 Jannaschia sp.
CATTGACTTTATTATGATATTTTCCACGTCCGTCGTGGCATTCTCCTCGTGAGGGTGGATTTGGCGACTAGAACACCGAAGAGGTCGGCAAAGTGGACAGAATGGCCGGGACTGTTCTTCGATCGCCGCCCACACCTGTCATTCAACGCCAAGAACATCCGGCGTTTGCCACGCAAGATGCTGCCCTCCGTCGACACACAACAGCTGACCAGTCAGCGCCGGGGTCGATAGGATATAGCGCAAGGCACTCAGGATATCGTCCGGCGACGCACCCCGTTCAAGCAGTGTTGCGGCACGTTGCGCCGCGAAATGCTCTGCTGATTGGCGTGCGCCCTGCATTGTCGGTCCGGGTCCGATCGCGTTGACCCGGATGGACGGCGCCAACGCTTGCGCTGTTGTCTGCGTCATTGTCCAGAGAGCGGATTTTGCCAGCGTGTACGTCATGAACTCCGGGGTCAGTTTTCGGACCCGCTGATCGATCATGTTGACAATGCAGGCAGAAGCCAGTGGCAAGCCGTCATTGTCGACATTGGGTGCCTGCGCGGCGAACGCTTGGGTCAGGATGAACGGCGCGCGCAGGTTGGATCCGAAATGCCTGTCCCAGCTGTCATGCGTGGCCGTGGCAATGTCGTCATGCTCGAAGATCGACGCGTTGTTGACGAGCACGGTCAACGGCCCGCCCAATGCCTCCGCCGCGCGCGCGACCAGCGTATCGCAAGCGCTCGTGTCGAGCAGGTTTGCCCGAAGCGGAACGGCCCTGCGCCCCATCGCGAGGATATCTTCGGCAACGGCCCGCGCCCCCTCATCAGACGAGGCATAGTGCACCGCAACGTCATGACCCAGCCGTCCCAGTTCGCGCGCGATGGCGGCCCCGATGCGCGCACCGGCCCCCGTGACCAGCGCCCTCATGACAGAACCAGCGCCAGATAGGCGACATAGAGACCGAACAACACCGCCCCCCAAACCCGTGTGATGTCTCGCCCGAGGAAAACAAACGGAACAAGCATCAGAGAGGCACCCAGCATGATCCACAGATCAAGCAGCAGGAACGTTCGATCCACCGGCACCGGGCCAACGAGAACCGCCACGCCCATGATACCCAGAAGGTTGAACAGGTTCGACCCGATCACGTTGCCGAGCGCCACGTCGGCATGCCGTCTGATTGCCGCCATCACCGTCGTGGCGAGCTCGGGCAGGGATGTCCCGATCGCCACGAGTGTCAGGCCAATTACGGCCTCGCTCACGCCGTAGGCTCGCGCGATGCTGGTCGAACCATCAACCAGAAGCTTCGCACCAAGCGGCAAGCCGACAAGGCCAAGTATCAGGAACATCGTCAATTTCCAGCCGGGCAAGCCGGGCTCCGCCCCTTCGACGTCCACATCGGTGCCACGCGACGACATGAACGTGATGACCAGAATTCCGGCAAGAGCGGTCAACAAGATCAGGCCGTGCCACCAAAAAAGTTGCCCCGACAGGCAGAAGGCTATGAACAGGACGGACCCTGCCAGCATGTAAAGGTAGTCGCGCCGGGTCTCGCACGCAGAGGTATGCATCGTCGCGATCAGCGCCGGAATGCCCAAGACAAGAAGGACGTTCGCCGTGTTCGAGCCGACCACGTTCCCGAGTGCCAGGTCGGGCGCGCCCTCCAGTATCGCCTGAACGCTCACCAGAAGCTCGGGCGCGGACGTGCCGAACGCAACCACGGTCAGACTGACCACGAGCGCTGGAATTCCGAGACGCAGGGCAAGATTGACCGCCCCTTTCACGAGGGCATCGCCTGCGAAGACAAGGATGACGAGGCCGACAGCCACGCTGAGGAACTCAAGGATCATGTCTTGTGACCTGGCTTGCAGGGACAGGTCCCGCGGCCGACCCGCGGTGCCCCGCAGTCAGGACACGTCGTCGCGCGTGGGTTTCCAAGGCGCGGAAGACGCAAACGACCAAACATGGCCAAAATTGCCATGCCGATCAGAAAAAGAGTGACGATTTTAACCAGCACCGCGCGTCAGAGCCCGTATCGCGCCCATAACGCGCGCGTTTCCAAGCCTGTCACGGCCTCGTTTAGGATACCGGGGAGAACCCTTTGCAAAAGCGGCCGCCGCTGGCTGAGATGCAAAAGCTTGACCTTGTCGCCATAAAGCTCGCGCAGTTTCGGCTCGAGATGGCCGATCCCGTCCGCAAGTCCCACGTCGACAGCTTCCTGTCCGACAAAAATGTCACCGGTGAACAGATCACGTTCCGTCGACAGTCGGTCCCCGCGCCGTGTCCGCACATGCGTGATAAAGGCGCCGTGAATGCGTGCTTGAATTTCCTTGAGGCGTATCACGTCCTCGTCTCTTTCCGGACGGAACGGGTCGAGCAGCGACTTGTCTTCCCCAGCGGTATGTACCCGACGTTCGATCCCGTACCGCGCGATAAGGTCGTGAAAGCCGAAGCCCGCCGAGATCACGCCGATGCTGCCGGTGATCGAACTTGGGTCAAGATGAATGTCGTCAGCAGCTGCCGCTAACCAATATCCCCCGGAGGCAGCAACATCTTCGATGAACGCGTGCACCGGAACGTCAAGCTCGTCGGCCAGGCGCCTGATATGCGCGCCGATCAGCGCTGACTGGACCGGTGATCCACCGGGCGAATTGATTGCGAGCGCGATGGCAGTCGGCTTTCCTTTTCGAAACGCCTTCTCGATCAACGGCGCGAGCGATGCATGTCCCAAGCTGCTGCGCCCACCCGCCGCAGCTATCACGCCTTGCAATCTGAGCACCGAGATGCGGGGGACTGCGGATCGAAACGGGAGCAAGAAACGTGATTTCATAACTGCGATGTAGAGCCACGACCC
>JBARXR010000132.1:0-12678 GCA_049647445.1 Jannaschia sp.
GACGTTGGGCGACAACACCTCGTCGCGCACCCATGCGCCCAGCAGGATCGCGACCGGTGCCACCAGCAGAGTGCAGAGCGTGGCGTTGCCGCTGCCCGCCATGGCGATGATCCGGAAATAGAGCAGGTAAGCGAAAGCCGTCGCGATGATCGCATAATATCCGATGGCCAGAACCGTGTCGCCTTGCCGCGGGATCACGAGCCCGTCGTGCAGGAGCGCGGCCGGAACCATGACGATCGCCGAGCCGGTCAGCATGCCCGCCGCCTGAACCTCCGGCGGCAGGCCCTTGAGGTGGACACGCGCCCAGACACCCGCGAGCGCGTAGCAGATCGTCCCGGCCACCACCGCCAGTTGCGCGGCCGAGCGCAGGTCGAAATCGGCCAGGTTCTGGAGGCCGATTGCGGTCGCCACGCCAAAAAAGCCGATCGCCACGCCGACGCCGCGTCGCACCGTCAGGTTCTCGTCCGCCAGAAAGATCGCGGCCGCCAGCACGCCGAACACCGCAGTGCCCGCGTTCAGGATAGAGGTCAGACCTGTCTCGATGTGCAATTGTCCCCAGGCCATGAGCGAGAACGGCAGCACGTTGTTCAGGATCCCCATGACCAGCAGTCCGCCCCAGGCCCGCCGATCGACCGGGACCGGCAACCGCTTCCACGCGACCCAGGCCCACAGGATCAGGCCCGCGATGCCGACGCGGAAGGCCACGGCGGTCAGGAAGGGGATTTCGTCCAGGGCGATGCGGATCGACAGGAAGCTGCCGCCCCAGATCAGGGACATCAGGGCCAGTTCGGCCCAGGCGCGGTTCGGCATGTCTCGCGTGCTCATGCCGCGACTGGTAGGGCGGGGCTGCGCGACCTGCCACCCGGAAAATGCGCAAGGCGCAAGCTGCGCCACGGCACCATTTGCCCGAAGGTCTGGCCAGAACGCAGAACGCCCCGCCGGTGAGGCGGGGCGTTTGTCGACATTCGGTTCACGGATCAGAATTCGTAGGCGACTTTCAGGCCGACTCCGAGCGCGCTGTTGCCCGTGAAGCTGGCCACGGGTGTTCCGCCGACACCGGCAAAGGCATCGCCGACCTTGGTGTAGTTGATGCCGCCCGAGATGTTCAGATTTCCGGTTGTATAGCGTGCGCCGATCGACACGCCGATCTGACCGTCGTTCGGGCCGAGGGGCGAGACTGTCGCACTGCCGTTATCCTTTTCGTAGGTAACGGACGCGAGACCGACGAGCTCCTCCGAGAAGCGGCGTGCCACGCCGACCGTCCAGCGATAGGAATCGTCGATGTTGGCGAGGTCGGCGCCGAGCGTTTGCGGGATCACGTCGAAATCACCCCAGTCGGTCCAGCGCAGCGACGCCAGCACCAGGGTTTTCGGGTTGATGCCGGTCTGGAACTCGATGTTGACCGACTGCGGCGTCTGGAAGCTGTAGCGACCCGCGATGGGAGCCCCGTCGCCCAGCGCCCCGATGCTGAAGCGCTCGGTCGAGGTGCCGTCATGGGTCACCTTCGAGTTGTAGGTGACCGCGAGGCGAAGGGCGATCTCGGGAATTTCATAGGCTCCCCCGACGACGAGCCCGGCACCCCAACTTTCCTCGATGTTCACGTCGTAGCCGGTGAAACCGCCAAGGCCGGGCGTCACGAAATCCCCGGGACCGCCTGCACCGAAACGGGCACCGATGGCGGCCGCATAGGCAAGACCGTTCAAGGCGACGTCGCCGCCGGCACGCTGGGCGCGCACACCGCCGAACGCGCTGATGCGGTCGGTGAACTGGTATTTTCCGAGAACCGTAAGCGCGTCGGCCCCGAGGTCCGCCTTGGTGCCGCCGAGAAGCGAAGCGGCGGGTGCGGCATTGTAGAAGATATCGGCGCCGAACGGCTGGTCGATGATGACGGCATAGCTGATCTGGTCATTGATCTCATTGCCGAAGGTCAGCGCGACCTGCCCATACCCGTTGCCGACGTCATAACTTGCGCCCGGCGCACCGGTGTCGGTACCGGTGACGTCCGGCGTGACATAGCTCAGGCCGATGGACCCTGTCATCGGATCGTCAAATATCGCGAGTACGGATTGTCCGGACCGGTCGAGGCCGCCAGCCATTGCAGAGCCGGCGGTCGTGATCGTCGCGACCACTGCAAGTGTGAAACGGTTCATCAAAGTCTCTTCCCTAGTTCCGCGGCCCGCCGTGATCGGGGTCGCCTGCTCCAGCCGTTCCCGACGGCCGATGAGCACCTCCGCCGCTCTCGTGGCAAAATAGGCCCGGTTCGGTCAAATCGGACCCTACGTCAGAGTATCTCGACGGTCGCGAATCGCGCGGTTGGTTGCAGCCGCGCAACAAAACGCCGCACCTGCCGTCGCGTCATGACCGGTCGGCGAGTTTCAGGTTCGCCCAGGCAGCCCCGAGGATGACGGCGCCGCCGAGAAGAATCAACGGATCGAGCGCTTCCGAATAGAACAGCGCCCCGATGGCGGCGATGATCGGCAGGCGCGCGAAATCGACCGGCATGATCGTCGAGGCCGGCACGAGGCGCAGGGCGTTCGTCAGGCAGAAGTGCGCGCACAGACCCGCAAGGCCGATCATGACGACCCATGGCAGCGTGGCCGTCGTCGGCAGGGTGATGTCGCCGTCGAACCCCGCGGTAATCAGCCCGAAGACAAGTTGCAGCGAGGTCAGCCAGAACATGATGCTCAGGACCGTCTCGGTGCGTGTCAGGCGGCGTGTCATGAGGTTCGTTAGCGCGAAGAACACCGCCGCCAGGGCGGCCCAGATCAGGCCTGTGTCGAAGCTTCCGGAGAAGGGTCGCGCCACGATCAGCACCCCCGAAAATCCGACTGCGGCCACAAGGTATTGCACCAGACGAACGCGTTCGCCGAGGATCAGCGGCGCGAGCAACAGCACCCAGAGGGGCGACGTGAACTCGAGCGCGAAGACCTGTGCGAGCGGGACGAGCGTGATCGCAAGGAACCAAAGGTTCTGACCGGTGAAATGCGCGAGGTTGCGCAGGATCTGCACGGGCAGGTTGCGCCTGGTGATCTGATCGGTGCCGCGGGTGGCTGTCGCGACCAACATCACAACGATGACCCCGACAAGCGACCGGTAAAGCATGATCTCGAAGGTGTCGTGGACACCCGAGACCGCGCGTCCACCAACGGCCATGAACGTGAAGGACGCGATGCCTCCCAGCATCCACAGGGCCGCCCGCAGCGTGGCGGGCCGGGGCAGGGCTGTGATGTCGGTCAGCTTTCGGGGGCCTGATAGACGCCCTGCTCCTTGAGCGCGTCGATCACTTCCTTGGGCATGTAGGTCTCGTCGTGCCGGGCGAGGATTTCAGTTGCGACGAACGTGCCGTCAACGAAGCTTCCGGTGCCGACCATGCCCTCGCCCTCGCCGAAGAGATCGGGAAGCACACCGGTGTAGGTGACGGGAACGGATGCGCCGCCGTCCGTGACGGAGAACGTGATCGTCGTGCCGGAGCCGCGGGTCAGGCTGCCTTCGAGGACCAGTCCGCCGATGCGGAACACTTCGGACGGGGGCGGCGGTGCCTCTGCCACCTGGCTGGGCGAGCGGAAGAAGTTTATCCCGTCGCGAAAGCCGTATCCGATCAGGGCCGCAGACCCGGCCAGCGCCACGACGGCGAGGCCGATCACCTGAATTCGGCGGGTCTTTTTCAGCGATCGCATCAGGCAGCCTCGAAAATCAGGGGGCGGCGCAGGAATTGCGTCGCGCGGGCCGACACGCGTTCCGGGTCGCCGGTTGTCACCATCCGCGAAGTGCCACCCGCCGCCATGCCCGGCCTGCGGGTGAGATAGTCCGCCAGGCTGTCGGCGACAATATCCGCCTGGCTGAAAACGGTGACCTCCGGTCCGAGCGCCCTTTGAAAGGTCTCCTGCACCAGGGGGTAATGCGTGCAGCCGAGGACGGCGGCATTGGGCGTCGGCATCTTGCGCTTGAGGGCGTCGACATGGCTGCGCACCAGCGCTTCGGCGAGGATCATGTCGCCGTCTTCGATGGCGTCCACGACGCCGCCACAGGCCTGCGCCTCGACGTCGACGCCGATGGCGCGAAACGCCAGTTCCCGCTGGAAGGCGCGGCTGGCGACCGTCGCCGGGGTGGCGAACAGGGCGACCTGTTTCACGGCCACTTCGCGCGGCGGGGAGTTGTCGCCCCAGTTCCGTTCCGTCAGCGCCTCGATCAGCGGGACGAACACGCCGAGGACGCGCTTGCCCTTCGGGACGCCGTCTTCCTGCATACGGCGCAGCGCGGCGGCCGATGCCGTGTTGCAGGCCAGCACGACAAGGTCGCTGCCCTCGTCCCACATCACCTGAACGGCGGCCTTGGTGAGGCCGTAGATATCTTCGGCCGTGCGCACGCCATAGGGGGCGTTCGCGTTGTCACCGTAATAGGTGATCGGCATGTCCGGCAGGCGACGTGTCACCGCGTCCCAGACCGTAAGGCCGCCGAGACCGGAATCGAATATGCCCACGCTCATGTTCCGCGCCCCGGCAAAACCTTCATGTGCAGCCTGCCTTCTGTGTGTCGAAGTTGAACCCCAGCGCGTCGTCCTGTTGTCCGGCGGCATACGTGCGGGCCCGCAGCCAGGCCATCAACTCGGTCTGGTTGCCAGGATGGGCCGCGATTTCCTGCGGCGAGATCGACGCACCGACCGACAGGCGGACGGGTTGATCGACGCGCGATTTGAATTCCCGCACCAGCAGCCCGAGGCGCAGCGTCGCATGGAGGTGGCTGGCCAGGTGGAAGAGGCGCGAGTTCGCGCCCTCGAAATGGATCGGGACGACCGTCGCACCGGACTGGCGGATCAGCTTGGCGGAAAAGCCGCGCCAGTGCGGATCGCGCGCGGGACCGAAGGGCTTTACGGGCGTCGAGACCGCCCCGCCGGGAAACACCCCGATCAGGCCCCCGCCGCGCAGGTAGGCAAGTGCCGTCTGCCGCATGGCGAGGTTCATCTCCTGTGCCATGCGCGTATCGTCGAAACTGACCGGGAGGATCACGTTGGCAAGGTCCGGCGCGCGCACGAACACGTCGTTTGCGATGACCTTGAAACCGTCGGGACGCACCCGCCCCATCAGGAGCGACAGGGTCAACCCGTCGAGAATGCCGTAGGGGTGGTTCGCCACCACGACGACGGGTCCCTCGCGCGGGATGTCTTCGAGTGAGCCGCGCAGGATATCGGGAACGAGGCCGTAGCGGCGGGCCATTTCCTCCCAGAAGATCGCACCTTCGGAGACGGCCAGGTCATAGCCCTGTGCCCGCTTCAGGAGGGCGTGACGACCGGTCAGCGTTTCCAGCCCGCGAATGACGAAACGCCCCCGCCGGGTCCGGGCGGAGGACGCATAGGTGATGTCGCGGGCGATATCGCGTTTCATGAAGCGAACGTATCAGAGGCGACGGGTGCGGGGCCATGACAATCTGGCGATCGTCGGCACAGGCGGGGAACAAAAAAGGCGCCCGAAACGGGCGCCCTGGGATGTCTGCCGCACCGCTGCGATCAGGTGTTTTCGGAGATGAACTTGACGGCGTCGCCGAAGGTCTGGATCGACTCGGCTGCGTCATCGGGGATCTCGATCCCGAATTCCTCTTCGAAGGCCATGACCAGCTCGACGGTGTCGAGCGAGTCGGCGCCCAGATCGTCGATGAAGGAGGCGTTCGGAACGACCTTGTCTTCTTCGACGCCCAGATGTTCTACGACTTTCTTGCGGACCCGGTCCTCGATGTCGCTCATGATCTTTACCTCGTTTCGGTGACCCATGCGGGCCGTTTTCATGTCCCTTGCCCCACTTGGGCCGTTCACACAAGTGTGAACACCGGGCCGTCGTTCAAGTGCCTCGGGAGTGTGCGCCGCCTATATCACGGGGGCAGGGGATGGCAAATCCTTTGTCATCTTGCCACCCTATCGGCGCCGAGAGGTCGGTTTTTCCGATGAAAAACTTGATCCGGTCGCTGTCAAAGCATTGCCATGCCGCCGTTCACGTGAAGCACTGTCCCCGTCACGTAAGCGGCTTCCGGCGACGCCAGGTAAAGCGTGGCGGCGGCGATTTCGGTGGGCGTGCCCATGCGACCGGTCGGGATCTGGGCGTTGATCTTGTCCTTTTGTTCGCCGGTCAGCTTGTCGGTCATCGCCGTCGCGATGAAGCCGGGGGCGACGGCGTTGACGGTGATCCCGCGGGACGCGACCTCGTAGGCGAGGCTTTTCGCCATGCCGACCATGCCGGCCTTGGACGCAGCATAGTTCGCCTGACCGGGGTTGCCGGTCGCGCCGACGATACTGCTGATGTTGATGATCCGGCCCCAGCGCGCTTTCATCATACCGCGGATGACACCCTTCGACAGGCGGAATGCAGACGTCAGGTTGACGTTGAGCACGTCGAGCCATTCGTCCTCGGACAGTCGCATGAAGAGATTGTCGCGCGTGATGCCCGCGTTGTTCACGAGGATATCCACAGAGCCCATCGCGTCCGTCGCCTGCTTGGGCAGGGCGTTGACCGCATCGGCGTCAGACAGATTGCAGGGCAGGACATGGACCCGTTCGCCCAGCTCCGCCGCCAGGGCGTCGAGCGGTTCGAGACGCGTGCCCGACAGGCCGACCGTGGCACCCGCGCCGTGCAACACGCGGCCGATTTCAGCGCCAATGCCGCCTGACGCCCCGGTCACGAGCGAAGTTTTACCCGTCAAATCAAACATCTGTATGCCCTTCTTCAAGTGATTTCATGGCGTCTGTCACGTCTCCGGCGGTGCCGACGCTCCGACAGGCCAGATCCTTGTCGATCCTGCGGATCATGCCCGACAGCGCTTTGCCCGCGCCGATTTCCCAGATTTCGGTCACACCATGCGCGGCCATCGTCGCGACGCTTTCGCGCCAGCGCACCGATCCCGTGACCTGATCCACGAGGAGGGCCCGGATCTGCGTGGCGTCTTGCACGGGTTGGGCCGTGACGTTGGCGATCAGCGGCACGACGGGATCCCGCAGATCGGTGTCGTCGAGTGCCTCGGCCATGGCCCGGGCAGCGGGTTCCATCAGGTCGCAGTGAAACGGGGCGGAAACCGGCAGGAGCATTGCGCGCTTTGCTCCGCGCTCCTTGGCGATCACCAGCGCCCGCTCCACGGCGTCGCGGTGGCCGGAGATGACGACCTGGCTGGGGTCGTTGTCGTTGGCGGCCTGGCAAACCTGCCCCTGTGCGGCCTCATCGGCCACGGCGCGGGCATCGTCGAACCCCATGCCGAGAAGCGCCGCCATCGCGCCGACGCCGACAGGAACCGCGGATTGCATCGCGTCGCCCCGGATGCGCAGCAGACGCGCCGCGTCGGCGAGGTCCAGCGCCCGGGCGGCGACCAATGCGGAATATTCGCCCAGAGAATGCCCCGCGACAAAGGTCGTATCGCGGGCGATGACGACGCCCTCGGCCTCCAAGGCGCGCAGCGCGGCGATCGAGGTGGCCATCAGAGCGGGCTGGGCGTTGCGCGTCAGTTGGAGGGTTTCCGGGTCGCCGGACCAGATCAGGCCGGACAGGTCTTCGCCAAGGGCCGTGTCGACGGCATCAAAGACCGCGCGGGCCTCGGGATAGGCCGCGGCCAGCTCTTGGCCCATGCCGATGGTCTGGGCCCCCTGGCCCGGAAAGACGAATGCGCGGGTCATGATCCCCTCCCGTGATTGCGTCCGGCGGGTCTAGCGGGCCGAAGGCGGTGCTTCAAGTCAAGCGGGGTTCGCGGCGCGGTCGCCACGATCCATCCTGCGCGCCGTCCGGGTGCCCGGTTCTGCTGTGCAACGGCTAACGGTTCGTTAACCGCTCCGGAGCACCTTCCACGCTCAATCGAAACGCTGAGCATGGGAGGGGTGAGCCATGCTGACGGTTCGTTCCATTGCAGAAGATATCGTGGCCCGAGAGGGTGGATACGTCAACGATCCGGACGATCCCGGCGGGGCGACCAACTTTGGAGTCACGATCCACACGATGCGCCGTCTCGGACTGGACCTTGATGGGGACGGTGACGTGGATGCCGCCGATGTGCGCCGACTGACCCGGGCACAGGCGGTGGACATCTATATCGAGCATTATTTTGACCGCGTCCGCATCTCCGCGTTGCCAGTGGTCCTTCAGGCCTCGGTTTTCGACATGTATGTCAACGCGGGCGCCAACGCCGTCCGGATCCTGCAACGTCTGCTGGTGCGGATGGGACAGGCGGTTGCGGTGGACGGGGCCATCGGGCCGCAGACCATCGAGGCGGCCCGTGTCGCGACCGAAAACGCACCCGAGCACATCGCCGATGCCTATGGGATCGCGCGGCGCAACTACTATTACGCGCTGGCGGACCGGCGGCCCGCGTCGCGCAAGTATGCCCGTCGCAGGGATGGCGGGAAGGGCGGGTGGATCACCCGGGCGGAGGAGTTCATCTCGCCCAGGCATCACCTGACGTTGGCGCAACATGCGGCGCGGGTGGCGACATGGGCATGATCGGTAATTTCGTGCGGGGGGCGGGGGCAGTGACCTCGCTGGGACAGGCGGCGCGTGGGCTGTCGGAAGTTTTCGTGCCGAACGCGACCGAAGGGCAATCGCTGGCGGCGGCGGCCCAGCGCGCGGCGCTGGATCAGCTCGGTGCCGAATTCGCGCTGGCCCCGCGCGGACACTTCGATCGGTGCATCGACGGGTTGAACCGGCTGCCGCGTCCGACGCTGGCGCTGGGGACACTGGGACTTTTCATTTATGCGATGGTGGAGCCCAGCGGTTTCGCCGCGCGAATGGAGGGCTTGGGATACGTTCCGGATCCGCTCTGGTGGTTGCTTGGTGCGATCGTCAGCTTCTACTTCGGCGCGCGGGAATTGCACTACCTGCGGGCGCCCTCGGCGAACGCAACGCCGCAGCCGCCGCCCGTGATAGCCGCCTGGCAGAACCCGGACCGACCGGTCTTTGCCCGGGCAGAGCCCTTCGGTCCGGAGGCAGAAGGTGCCGGCGACGACAATCCGGCCCTTGCGGAATGGACCCGCACCCGCAGTCCCGGCGACGGCGGTCTCTATTGACACAGGCGTGACGTCGCACCCCATTGGCGAGGTGGCAGGCGGTGGCTATACCGATGGTCATGTTTATAGAACTCGGCCACTTCGCCCTTATCCTCGCCTTTGCCGTCGCCATCGCGCAAACGGTCGTGCCGCTTGTCGGTGCCCATTTCCGGTGGAGCGGGTGGATGGCCGTGGCCACGCCCGCCGCCACGATACAGGTCCTGCTCGTGGCGTTCAGCTTCGCAGCCCTGACGTATGCCTTCGTGACATCGGACTTTTCAGTCCGGCTGGTCGTCCTGAATTCGCATACCGACAAACCCATGCTCTACAAGGTGACGGGTGTCTGGGGGAACCATGAGGGCTCCCTGCTGCTCTGGGTTCTGATCCTCGCGCTGTTCGGCGCGGCGGCGGCGTGGTTCGGTGGCCAGCTGCCGACGACGCTGAAGGCGCGTGTGCTGGGCGTTCAGGCGTCTATCGGCGTGGCGTTCTATGCGTTCATCCTGTTCACGTCGAACCCTTTTGCGCGACTGGCGGTCCCGCCGTTCAACGGCGAAGACCTCAATCCGCTGTTGCAAGACCCAGGTTTGGCCTTTCATCCGCCGTTCCTCTACCTCGGCTATGTGGGCCTGAGCATGGCGTTCAGTTTTGCCATCGCCGCCGTGCTGGAGGGGCGCGTCGATGCCGCCGGGGGGCGCGGGGTGCGGCCCTGGACGCTGGCGGCATGGCTGTTTCTGACTGTCGGGATCGCACTGGGCTCCTGGTGGGCCTATTACGAACTTGGGTGGGGCGGCTTCTGGTTCTGGGACCCGGTCGAAAACGCGTCGTTTATGCCTTGGCTGATCGCGGCCGCCTTGCTGCATTCGGCGATCGTGGTGGAAAAGCGCGAAGCCCTGAAAGCCTGGACGATTCTGCTGGCCATCCTTGCGTTCGGGTTTTCGCTGGTGGGCACGTTCATCGTGCGGTCGGGCGTTCTGACCTCTGTCCACGCTTTCGCCAATGACCCGGAGCGCGGGGTGTTCATCCTGATGATCCTTGGAGTTTTCACGGGTGGCGCGCTACTGCTTTACGCGATCCGCGCCCCGGCGATGCAGGCGAAGGGCGTGTTCGGCGTGGTGTCCCGGGAATCTGCGCTGGTGGCGAATAACCTGTTGCTGGCGGTCTCATGTTTCGTGGTCTTCATCGGCACGATCTGGCCGCTGGTCGCGGAGTTGGCGTTCGACCGCAAGCTGTCGGTCGGGCCGCCGTTCTTCAACGCGGCGTTCACGCCGTTCGTCATCGCCATCGCCGCGCTGATCCCGCTGGGGTCGATCCTGCCGTGGAAGCGGGGGACGTCGCGCGTGTTTCGGACGGCACTGCCGGCGGGTGTCGCGGCACTTGCGGCCTTGGGCCTTGTCTGGGCGATCCAGACCGGCGAATCGCTGGGCGGTCCGCTGGGCGCCGCGCTGGGTGTCTGGCTGGTCGTGGGAGCGATCATCGATCTGTTGACGCGGACGGGGCGCGGCGCGATCGCCGGGCGTCTTTCCCGGCTGACGCGTCTGCCCGGCGCCGATTGGGGCAAGGCGCTGGCGCATGGCGGGCTTGGGATCACGATTTTCGGCGTGGCGGCCCTGACAGCGTGGCAGCAGGAAAAGATCGAGGTGATGGATATCGGCGACCGCATGACGCTCGGGCGATACGAGGTGGTGCTTGAGGACGTGCAGCGTCTTCAGGGCCCCAACTACATCGCGACCCAGGCACGCATGCACATCTACGAGGACGGGCAGGATATCGGCGTGCTTTTGCCGGAGAAGCGGGTCTATCCGGTGGCCCAGATGCCGACGACGGAAGCCGGCATCGACGGCGGCTTCACCCGTGACGTCTATGCCGTGATCGGCGATCCGCAGCAGGGCGGCGGTTACGCCGTCCGGGTCTATATCAAGCCCTTCGCCAACTGGATCTGGGGCGGGGCGATCATCATGGCGCTTGGCGGGATCGTCTCGTTGACGGACCGGCGATATCGTGTCGGGGCGGCGACGCGGCGCAAGGTTCCATCCGGGGTTCCGGCGGAATGAAGGCCGTAGTCCTGGCAGTTTGCGTGCTTTGCCTTGCGATGCCCGCAAAGGCCGTTCAACCGGACGAGGTCCTGTCGGATCCCGTGCTGGAAACACGGGCGCGGGAGTTGTCGAAGGGTCTGCGGTGTCTTGTCTGCCGGAACGAGTCGATCGACGAAAGCAACGCCGACCTTGCCCGCGACCTGCGCCTGCTGGTGCGCGAGCGCTTGGTGATGGGGGACAGCGACGCGGACGTCGTCTCCTATCTGGTGGATCGCTATGGCGAATACGTGCTGTTGAACCCGCCTGCCTCCGGCTCGACGCTGTTGCTTTGGGGCGCGCCGCTGGCGCTGTTGCTGTTGGGCGGGGGGGTCGCCGTGGCCCATGTGTCACGACAGCGAAGCGCGATGAGTGCCGACGGTTTGAACGACGAGGAGGAAGCGCGGTTGCGCGACCTGCTCGGCGGTGATGTCCCGGACCGGTGACGCCGCTCCGGGCGGGCGGTCCGGCTGGATGTCTGCAAGGCCCGATACTGGCGTGGCGCCCGACATCCTGTGACGGCGCGTTTCGCTTTCCCTTGTTGCGCCACCTGCTAGGGTCCGGCGAAACCGCGTGGGAGCCTTGCAAGGGACTATGAAACGATCCGCCTGAACAGTCGCGACGATGTGGCCGTGCTGACCCTGAACCGGCCCGACGTGATGAATGCGCTGTCGACGCAGATGCGGGCGGAGATCCTCCATGCGGTCAAGGACGCCGAGCGGACCGCACGGGTTCTGGTGATGACGGGCAAGGGGAAGTGCTTTTGTTCGGGCCAGGACCTGGGCGACCGGGCGAACATGAACACCCTCAATCTGGAACGCACCTTGCGCGACGAGTATGAGCCGATGCTGCGCGCGATCTATGATTGTGCGATCCCGACGATTGCGGCGGTGAACGGCCCTGCGGCGGGGGCGGGGGCGAACCTTGCGCTGGCGTGTGACGTGGTGATCGCGACGGAAAGTGCGGTGTTCCTGCAGGCCTTCACGCGCATCGGGCTGATCCCCGACGCGGGCGGGACGTACTGGCTGCCGCGCCAGATCGGGACGGCGAAGGCCATGGGGGCCGCGCTATTCGCCGAGGCGGTCAGCGCGAGGCAAGCCAGCGACTGGGGCATGATCTGGGAAGCGGTTGCGGACGACCGCTTTGCGGAGGTCTGGGGCGAGCGGGCGTCGCATCTGGCGCGCGGGCCGTCGGTGGCCTACGGCGCGGTCAAGAAGGCGATCCGCGGCAGTTTCGACGCGACGCTGGACCAGCAATTGGAACAGGAAGCGAAGTTGCAAGGTCAGGCCGGACAGACGCGGGATTTCAAGGAAGGCGTGCTGGCGTTCCTTGAAAAGCGGGCGGCGAAGTTCGAAGGCCGCTGAGCCCAGTTCTTCCATGGGGACGGGGGGAGTCTTGCCCCCGGTCGGCGTCGCGTCGTATCAGGCGCGAAAGACTGGGAGAGAGCCGATGGAATTGCGCCGCGTCGTCGTGACAGGTCTGGGAATGGTGACGCCGCTGGCAAGCGGGGTCGAGGAGACGTGGCGCCGTCTGATCGGCGGGCAGTCAGGGGCCGGCACGATCACCAGGTTCGATGCGGCGCATTTGCAGACCACCTATGCG
>JBARXR010000133.1:0-12107 GCA_049647445.1 Jannaschia sp.
GCAAAAAGGGCACCGAGTCGCGCCGGATCGCTGCCCGCGATGGCGTCGGGGGGAAGCCCGGTGAGGGAGGTCGACAGAAGGCCCACCGCATCGCGCCGGGTCTGTCCGAGCGGCATGACGGTTATCGGGGTCTCGGTCATGACGGTCGCGGGGGCCTCGGGCTCGGTCGGGGCGGGGCGGTTCGAGATCGAATCGCTGAGCCATGATATCGCGGACTCCGGGGCCTGCTGCGCGGTCAGGGGCGCAGCCAGCACGCAGGCCAGCAGGCAGGCCCGTGCCGCGCGGCGGGAAGGCGCATCAATCCGCATCGATCTCGATCGTTTCGGTCACGGGACCTTGCTCCGCCTCCAGCAGATAGGAATAACCGAATAGCCCGATCACCCCGAGCACGCCGAGGATGATGAGATATTTGACTGCTCGAAACATACATACCGCCTTTTGGTCTTGGCCCCATTGTGGCGGGGAGAGATATAGTTGGCAATCATGCGTGCAACAGACCATTGCGGCGAAAGGCGAACGATGGGCGACAAGATGCCTGACGGAAGGGTCCTGACGCGTCCGGTCGTGCTGGTTGGCATGATGGGCAGCGGCAAGACCGCTATCGGCACTGCCCTGGCCGACCGTCTCGGGGTGCCGTTTCGCGACAGCGACGAGGCGATCATCGCCGCATCCCGCATGAGCATCCCCGAAATCTTCGATCGCGACGGCGAGGCGTTTTTCCGGGCCCGCGAAAGCGAGGTCCTCAGGCGTCTTCTGGCGCTTGGGCCCGGGATCCTGTCGACCGGCGGCGGCGCGTTCCTGCGACCGGAAAACCGCGAGGCCATCGCACGGGGCGGCGTGTCGGTGTGGCTGCGCGCCTCGGAGCCGCTTTTGTGGCAACGGGTCCGTCACAAGACGACCCGGCCCCTGCTGCGCACCGAAGATCCGCGCCGCACGCTGGGCGAACTGCTTGCGGCGCGGGAGCCGGCCTATGCGCAGGCGTCCCTTGTGGTCGATGCCGACCCGGCTTACGCGATTGCGGACATGGTCGAACAGGTGATCGCCGGGCTGCGCGGTGCGGGCGTTCTGGAGGAGTGAAATGACGCAAACGGTTCATGTCCCGCTGGGAGAGCGGGGCTATGACGTGCACGTCGTCACGGGCCTTCTGGCGCAGGCGGCGGAACATGTCGCGCCCCTCTTGCGCCGGCAGCGCGTGTTCGTCGTCACCGAAGACCGGGTCGCCCCGCTGCACCTGGACGCCTTGCGGGCCGGTCTGGACGGTATCGACGCGCCGGCGCTGATCCTGCCTGCGGGAGAGGGGACCAAGGATTGGACCCACCTGAGCCGGGTGGTCGAGTGGTTGCTGGACCAGCGCTGCGAGCGGGGCGATGTCGTCGTGGCCTTCGGAGGCGGGGTGATCGGCGATCTGGTCGGCTTTGCGGCGGCCATCCTGCGCCGCGGTGTGCGCTTCGTGCAGGTGCCGACGACCCTGTTGGCGCAGGTCGATTCCTCCGTCGGGGGAAAGACGGGGATCAACACGCGCCATGGCAAGAACCTCGTCGGGGCCTTTCACCAGCCCGTTCTCGTGCTTGCGGATATCGATCTGCTGGGCACGCTGACCCCGCGCGATTTCCTCGCCGGGTACGGCGAGGTCGCCAAGTACGGGATGCTGGGCGATGCCGCCTTTTTCGGCTGGCTGGAATCGAACGGCCCGGCGCTGGCGGCAGGCGACGTGACGGCGCGGACCGAGGCCGTGCGCCATTCGGTCCGGATGAAAGCCGATATCGTCGCGCATGACGAGACCGAACAGGGGGACCGCGCCCTTCTGAACCTCGGCCATACCTTCTGCCATGCGCTGGAGGCGGCGACGGGGTATTCCGACCGCCTGCTGCACGGCGAAGGCGTGGCCGTGGGCTGTGCGCTGGCGTTCGATGTGTCGGCGCGGCTGGGCTTGTGTTCGCAGGAAGACCCGAGCCGCGTGCGCGGGCATCTGCAGGCGATGGGGATGCTGCGCGATCTGAAGGATATCCCGGGCGATCTGCCGGATGCCGAAACGTTGCTGGACCTGATGGGACAGGACAAGAAGGTGCTGGACGGCAAGCTGCGGTTCGTCCTGGCGCGCGGGATCGGCGAGGCCTTCGTCACCTCCGACGTTGCGGCGGACGCGGTTCTGGACGTGCTGCGCGCCTCGGGTGCGGGGACGTCTTGAGCGGGGACGTCGTGGCGGAAATCCTCAAGGAAGGGATTTTCGGGCGGCAGGTGAGACGCCTCAGGTCGCAGCGGTTGCAGAAGTTCACGTATTGTCCGGCGTTCCCGACCACGCGGAAGCCCCGTCGGCGCAGGTCATCCTGGACCGCGCTGCGTCCCGCCATCTGACCGACATCGGGCATCTTTCGCCGGATCACGCCGCCCTGCAGCGCCGATTTGGCCGAGACGATCCGTGTCGGCCAATCGGCCCGCGCGCGGTCCGAAGATGTGTGGAGGTCCGTCAGGACTGGCCCGGAAAGGGCTAACGTTCCGCCGACGCCTGCAGCCGTTTCAGCACCGCGACCCGGATCGCCGATGCGAGACCGGCGGACACGCCCCGCTCCCGGTCGATTTTCATGGCGAGCGCGTTGACCGACAGTCCCTGTTCGCGGGCCATGTCGTTGAAGGCCACCCAGAAGGCTTCCTCCAGCGAGACGGACGTCCGGTGTCCGTGCAGCGTGAGGGAGCGTTTCCTGGGCCGCGCATCGGTCATTCCTTCCGGTGCCCCTCCAGATCGCGTGCGGCCTTTGCCGCCTCGGCCGCGTCGCGCAGCTTTTCCGCCTTCGTCCGGCCGAACCGGGCGGCGTTCTGGTCGCCCTGCTGTTTCCTGGCGTCCCGCGCCCGGTCCTTGCGGGCACGCGACAGCGAGACGATCTTGCTCATCTCGGCCCAATCATGTCTTCGGGACGGACCACGCGGTCGAAGGTTTCGCCATCGACCAGACCAAGCGCAATCGCTTCCTCGCGCAGGGTGGTGCCGTTCTTGTGCGCCGTCTTGGCGACCTTGGTGGCATTGTCATAGCCGATGGTCGGGGCCAGCGCGGTCACCAGCATCAGCGACTCCTTCATCAGCTTGTCGATGCGTTCGATGTTGGCCTGGGTGCCCACCACCATGTTGTCGGTGAAGCTGCCCGCCGCGTCACCCAGAAGCTGCATGGATTGCAGCACGTTGTAGGACATCATCGGGTTGTAGACATTCAGTTCGAAATGCCCCTGGCTTCCGGCCATGCCCACGGCGGCGTCGTTGCCCATGACGTGGATGCAGACCATGGTCAGTGCCTCGGCCTGCGTGGGGTTCACCTTGCCGGGCATGATCGACGACCCGGGTTCGTTCTCGGGCAGGATCAACTCGCCCAGACCCGAGCGCGGGCCCGATCCCAGCAGGCGCATGTCGTTGGCGATCTTGAAGAGGCTGGCGGCGACGGTTTTCAGCGCGCCCGAGAACATGACCATCGCGTCATGGGCGGCCAGCGCCTCGAACTTGTTGGGCGCGGTGACGAAGGGCAGGCCGGTGATCGTGGCGATCTCGGCGGCGACGTTCTCGGCAAAGCCCTTGCGGGTGTTCAGGCCGGTGCCGACCGCAGTGCCCCCCTGTGCCAACTCGTAGATGTCGGGCAGGCAGGCCTCGACCCGCTCGATCCCCTTGGCGACCTGATGGGCGTAACCGCCGAATTCCTGGCCCAGCGTCAGGGGTGTCGCGTCCTGCGTGTGGGTGCGGCCGATCTTGATGATGTCCTTGAACTCATCGGATTTGGCCGCCAGCGCTGCGTGCAGCTTGCGCAGGCCGGGCAGCAGCGTGTCGCGGGCCATCATGCCGATGGCGACATGCATCGCGGTCGGGAAGGTGTCATTCGACGACTGGCCCATGTTGCAATGGTCGTTGGGGTGGACGGGCTCCTTCGATCCGATCACGCCGCCGAGGATCTCGATCGCGCGGTTCGAAATGACCTCGTTGGCGTTCATGTTCGACTGCGTGCCAGAGCCTGTCTGCCAGACGACCAGCGGGAAGTTGTCGTCGAACTTGCCGTCGATGACTTCCTGCGCGGCGCCGTTGATGGCACCGGCCCGCTTGGCATCGAGGTCTCCGAAGCCGAAGTTGACCGCCGCTGCCGCCTTCTTGACCACACCGAGCGCCCGGACGATGGCGATGGGCTGTTTTTCCCAGCCGATCGGAAAGTTCTGGATCGAGCGCTGTGTCTGCGCGCCCCAGTACTTGTCGGAGGGAACCTCGAGCGGGCCGAAGCTGTCGGTTTCGGTGCGGGTGTCGGTCATCGGGGTCTCCTTCGCGCGGACGTCCGAAGGGGTAGCGCGGCGTCGGGCCGGGGTGCAAGCCGCATCGAAGGCGCGATCCGGTCAAAAATTCCGCGCAATTCCGGGCCATGCTGGGGCTGACAACAACTTGAAGGTTCATCCGGATGACCCGCTTTCTGGCCCTGATCGTGATTTTCGTCGCAACGCTGTCGCCCGTGCGGGCCGCGACGATCCCCCCGGGGGCCACGCTGTTCGATGGCGGTGTCATCATCTCGTCCTCGGGCGGGCAGGCGCAGGTCTATGACGTGGGCGGCAACCGGCTTGGCCTTGTCGGTCTGCAACTGGCGGCGGCGGGCGACTGGGTCACCCGATCGCTTTTCGACAGTTTCACGGCCGCCAATGTGCTTGGTATCTATGCGGGTCCGGACGTGCAGTTTCTGGATGCCGTGATCAGCGAGTTCACCGATATTTCGGACGGCGCAATGATTACCGGCACCTTTCCGGGACGGACCGATGGACGGATCTTCAATGCGGTCTGGGTCCTTTGGGAAGGGACCGGCACCACCACGTTCACCACCGTGAACGCGACCGGGGGGCGCAGGACGTCGACGATATCGGGAACGGTTACGCTGGCCGGCAACCCGCTGGCCGTCGTGCCGCTGCCGGCGTCGGTCTGGTTGCTGCTCACTGCTATCGGCGGTCTGGCGGGCCTCGGGTTCAGACGGCGCGGCGCGGCGTCCGCTATTTGCGAAACTTGTCCAGGCTGACCACTTCTGCATCCTTCCGGGGCGCGGGAGCCTCGTCTTCCGGCGGCAAGTCGGCGAACGGGGCCTCCTCTACCTCCTCGTCGGGACCGGATGCCGTCCGCTCCTCGAAGCGCAGGCCGAATTCGACGGAGGGATCGACGAAGGTGCGCAAGGCGTCGAAGGGAATCACCAGCGGTTCCGGGCTGTCCCCGAAGTTGAGTGTCACCGAAAATCCGTTCTCGGTCACCTCGAGACCGTCGAACCAGTGCTGCAGAACGATGGTCATGTCCTCGGGATACCGTTCCCGCAGCCAGTCCGCGATATCGACGTCCGGGTGACGCGTGTCGAACGAGATGAAGAAATGATGCTCTCCCGGCAGGCCGTCGCGGGCGACATCGCGCAGCAATCGCGCGATCAGCCCGCGCATCGCATCGTGCATCAGGCTGCCATAGTCGATCGTGTTCGGTGTCTTGGCCATCTGGGCCCCCCAAGGCTCGGCTCATTCCAAATAGACCAGAGGCGCAGCGGCACGACAAGCCCCGTAGCCGCGTTCGCCCCATCGGGGAGGACGGTGCCGCGACGATGCCCGCAAAGCGTGCATCGGCCCTGATGCGGTCGTGAATCGAGCTAGGGGAAAGTGCAGGCTTCTGTTGCCAGGTGCCTGCGAACCCCGCCTTACGCTGCTAGGCGCAAGGGCTTAAGTTTCGATAGTTCAGGTCGCTTACGCGGCCATCGCCATCGGAGCACGGTTGGTATTGGCAACTGTACATTGTGTACCGATAACGGTGGTAACTCACCGAGCGAAAGCAATCCCCTTTAGACGTCCGTCGATCCTGTTTCGACCCCATGGTCCCCCAATACAGGGATGATGGTGGAGTCGCCGGGTACCGCCCCCGGGTCCGAACCGCTTATTACGGGCGCGTTTATCGCCATAGTCCCCCGAAAGAGACAGAAGTTACATAGTCCCGGGCCCCCGAGATCGCAAGGTCCCGTCGGTGCCTGACGGCGGAGCCGGAGACACGTCTTCGCCGCAAAGCGTTTCAAATCGTCATCGTTTCGACCCCGAACACGCCTCAGTCCGGACCCATTCGCGGGGCATTTCTTCCCAAACGGCAGTTCGCCAAGGGATTCGGAACCATGAGACGACCTTTCACCAGATTTCTGCGCAGCGAAGACGGGGGCATCTCGGTCGAGTATTCGATCTGGATGGTCGCGATGACACTGATGCTGATGATGTCCGCCGACGCGTCCATGCTGCTCTACAAGCATGCCCAGCTCTATGACGTGTCGCGCGACATGGCGCGGTCGGTTGCGACCGGAACGCTGACGCAGGAAGAAGCCGCAGCGCTCCTGAACCGGTTCCGTGACCCCGAGAACTATCGCCACACCGTCACGACCGACGGAACCTTCATCACCACGACGGTCACGGTCGATTTCGGCGACGTGCTGATCTTCGGCGGAACTTTCCTGACCGGTCGCCAGCTTGAAGGCCGCGTCGTCATGGCCAGCGAGGTCTGAGATCTGGCCAACGCGCCAAAAGATGCCTCGTTTGCGCCCCAGAATCGGGCCAGCCGGGCATTAACCCTTTCAAACATCGTTAATCTGGTCGTTCGCAGTTTCTGAACGGTTCTCGATCCTGTGGAGGTTCGTCACATGTCAAAATCTCAGCTGAAGACGTTCCTGCGGAACGAAGACGGCGTTGCAACGGTCCACGGGATCTATTGGCTTATCGCAATGCTGATGGTCGGCGGTGTCGCCCTGGACGCGGCCAACGGCTATCGCGTGAAGGCGCAGATGCGTGTCGCGACCGAAGCGGCGTCCCTTGCAGCGGCCCGGCATCTCGACGACCTGGACCTCGCCCGTGAAGCGGCGGTCACGATCGCGGCGATGAACCTTCCGTCCGACCTCTACGGCACCGTCGTCGCGGCCGAGGACGTGTCCTTCGGCAACTATGATTCGTCGACCGGGCTGTTCGTTCTGACCGAGGATGAGCCGACCGCCGTCAAGGTGGACGGCACCCGCAGCGCGGAACGCAACAACGGCCTGAACACCTTGCTGCTGGGCCTCGTGGGTCAGGATGATTTCGAGATCAATACCCTGTCGATCGCCCGTGCCGTCCCGCGCCCCGAGCCCGAGATCCCCATGATCACGCGCGAAGCCTGTATGGACGCGATGTTCGTCTCGTCCGTGGGATACATCCGCACCGGCGGCGGAAACAAGGTCAATGGCGACGTCTGTTTCCATGGCGCCGGCGGCATCCAGACGGGTGGCGGCGACACGTGGAAGAACGGCGTCCAGTTCTCGGCTGCCAGCCTGAACACGATCACCATCAACTCCGTCGCCTCCGGAAGCGATCCGGTGGAAGACATGAAGTTCGCGCGGACGGTCGAGCCGGTCATCCTGCCGCAGATGGACTCGCTCTTCCAGGAGATGTGGAACACGTTCCGAGACGATGCCGACAAGAAATACGCGGGCCCGCTGCTGCCCGCGACGATGAACGACGGCAATCCGATGACGATCGTCAAGAAGAATACAAGCTGGTGGACGATCCAGCAAGGCGACGTGAAGCCCGGCACGATCTATCTTGTCAGCGGTGGTGCGCAGTTCTCGGGCAACATCGACACCCATGACGTCGTCATCATGACCCAGGGCCAGTTGGGCGTCGGCGGTGGCAACGGCTTGAAGTTCCAGGACGTGTTCTTCTTCGGCACGCAGGACCTCAACATGTCGGGAGACATCAACTGGGGTCCTCCGGGCTGGTGTGCCGGAACCGAATTCAATTCCTACCTGCTGTCGAAGACCCGCGTGAGCCTTGGCGGCTGGGGTCCGAGCAGCTCCATGAACGGCGTGGTGATCGCCGCACCGACGGTTGCTCCGGGTGGCGCGCTCAAGACGGCGGGTGGCGTGTACATGGAGTCGGTCTACGACATGCAGCTTGGCGGCAACATGGACCTGAAGACCTGCGACCGGACGCTGACGGGCTACTTCGAGCTGCCCCGCCCGACATATGAGGAAGAGGGCGAGCCGATCATCGTCGAACTTCCGCGTCAGGCACGGCTGGCCCGCTGAACCCGTCGCCAGATTGGAAAAGCCCCGCAGGAGCGATCCTGCGGGGCTTTTGCGTTGGCCGGCGTTGGCTCAGAAGCCTGCCTTGATCCGCTCGAACGTCTCGTTCTGCATCTCACGCAAGGTGGAGGGCATCGGAAGCTGTGCCAGGACCGGCGCATCGACCATCCCGAGGCCCGAAGCTACCAGAGCGTCCTGGCCCTGACCCTCCATGGCCGCGGCGTTCGACTGGCCGAACCCCGCCTCGAGCAGGGCAACCGTCGAGGACGGGTCGAGCATGGCGTTGATGTAATCGTAGGCCATGGCCTCCTCGCCGTCCGCCGCGACCATGTTGACGTAGCCGCAGAGCCACAGCGACGAGCCTTCCGCCGTCTCGCGCTGGAAGCCGATCGGGAAGCCTTCGTCCGCCATGGTCGGCAGCGTCTCGTTCCACGCCCAGCTGACCAGAACTTCGCCGGATGCCAGAAGCTGCGCCAATTCCGCCGGGTCGGTCCAATAGGTCCGCAGGTTGGCATGGGCCTGACGCAGCCAGTCCGAGGCGGCGTTGAACTGCTCTTCGGTGGCGGTGGACCAATCGGTCACGCCGGTGGCCAGATAGGCCAGCGCATAGGCATCGTCGACGTTGTCGGGCAGCGTCATGCGGCCCTGGTACTTGGGGTCGAGGAACACGTCGAGCGATGCGACATCCTCGGCCGGTACCTCTTCGGTGTTGTAGGCGATCGCGGTCGAGCCGTAGTCGGTCGGAATGAAGAAGACCTCCTCGGTCGATCCGACCTCCTGCCCGGTCAGGTCGCGGTTCAGGTTTTCCCATTCCGGGATGAGCGACAGATCCCAGGCCTCGACCAGCCCAGACTCGACGAACTTGGTGACCGACCCCGCGCAGATATGGGTCACGTCGGCCTTGAAGCCCGATTGCAGTTTCTGGAACGCCTCTTCCTCGTCCCCGAAGAAGGCGAAGTCGGGCGCCGCCCCGTGCGTTTCGATGAACTTCGAATGAAACGCGGGATCTTCGAACCCGGCATAGTCGAACACGACGATTTCGGCGGTGGCAGGAAGCGCGATCATCATCGCGGCGCCGCCGAGAAGGGTGGCTTTCAGGGTCATTCATTTCTCCCATTGGTTGATTGCGTTTTTCACAGAACTTTATGTGTGCCGCAGCGCGGCGGCAAGCGGTCTTAGACCAAGCCGCGACGGACCTGCCCGCGGTGGAAGAGCGCGATCATCACGGCTTCGAGCCCTGACAGGACGTCGCGCGTCCCGGCGCCGTCACGGGCCTGAACGGTTTCGGCCAACTGCCTGTAATGACGCAGGATTTCGTTTCTGTCCCGATCAGGATAGGTGATCATGTTCATCAGCGGCTGCATCGCTTCGACGGCCCCGGCAAGCTGATAGGACAGCACGGGGTTGTGCGCGGCATCGACGAATGCGCGATGAAAAGCCACATCGGCGGTGCAGAAAGCCGCGTCGTCGATCGGCATCGTCAGGGTCTCCGTCGCGGCCCGCATCGCCAGCAGATCGGCGGGGACGTGGTTGGCGCAGACGAGATCCGCGCAGGCCCGCTCCAGCGCGAAACGGGCCTCGGCGGCGGTCTCGAAATCGACGGCGTTCATCGACAGCAGCAAGGTCGAGGTGGCCACATGTTGCGCCACGGCGGCATCATAGGTCAGCCGGTTGACGAAGGCGCCCCCGGTGTGGCCGCGCCGCGTCCGGATCAGATTGCGCGCGGCAAGACGTTTGAGGGCCTCGCGCACGGTCGCGCGCGAGCAGTCGAACTGCGTCGCAAGCTCCGCTTCCGACGGCAGGCGATCCCCGGCCAAAAGGTCCCCGTCGGCAATGCGCGCGGCAAGCCGGTCGGAGATGTCGGTGGACAGCAACTTTGGAGCGGTCACGCGGTTTCCAATTGTCAGACATTTAATTGTCTGACATTTGATAAGGCAGACTCGCACACCGCACAAGCCAGCCGGGGAGGGTATCGCTTGCGCCATCTGTCCCGTATGTCCGCACCGCACTGGCTGGCGCTTTATGCCGGGCTGCTGCTGGCTTGGGGCGCGGTCTGGGCGATGGCCGTTCCGGGCGACTTCGGATCGGTCCTGCGCGATTTGTGCCTGACACCTGCCGCGCAGGCGGGCCTGCCCGGTCTGGTGGCGATGTGGCTTATCATGTCGTCGGCGATGATGCTGCCGACCGCCATTCCGGCGTTCGCCACGCATGACACCATCGCGGACACGCAGGGGTTGGACGGCGGCGGGCGTCTGGTCGCGGGATATTCGGTGATCTGGATCGGCTTTTCGGTGGTGGCCGCCGGTGTGCAACTGGCAACCGCCTCTCTGGGTGTTCTCGAAGCGCACTGGCTGGCCCCGGTCCTATTGATCGCCGCGGGGGGATACCAGTTCAGCGCCCTGAAGGAGGCTTGCCTGTCCAAGTGCCGCCAGCCGCTGACCTTCATGATGCAATACTGGGACGAAGGCCCGTGGCGCATGGGGCTGCGCCTCGGGGCGACGTGCCTTGGCTGTTGCTGGGCGCTCATGGCGCTCGGTTTGATCGGCGGCACCATGAGCCTTGGTTTCATGGCGCTGGCCACCGTTTTGATGACGCTTGAGAAACTCACCCGGGGGACGTTCGTGCCCTCGGCCATCGGCCTTGGCTGCCTTGCGGGCGCGGGCTTTCTGATCGGAGGATACCTATGACCAAGATTGCCGCGCCGGTGGTCACGAACCGCCACCCAGACGCAAGGCCGACGGGGTCCGGTCAAACGCCCTGGGCGATCAGGGGCGAGCTGATCCTGAACTGCAACTGCACGGTGTTCTGTCCCTGCGTCGTCAGCCTTGGCAAGCACGCGCCGACCGAGGGATACTGCCAGGCATGGTCCGGCATCCGGATCGATACGGGCCATTACGGCGACACCGATCTGTCGGGCCTCAATGTCGGCCTCTTGCTGGAAATCCCGGGTCTTATGGCGCGGGGAAACTGGAAGGCGGCGGCCTTCATCGATGACAGGGCCAATCAGGAAGCCTATCTCGGCCTGATCGAGATCTTCTCGGGCCGCGCCAGGGGCACGACGGGCCTGTTCAAGCTGTTGGTCAGCGAATTTCTCGGAGCCGAGCGGGCGACCATCACCTACGACACCGAGGGCAAGACGCGCCGCCTGATGGTCGGCAAGAAGATTCAGGGCGAGGTGGTGCCGGTCAAGGGCAAGGACCCGGAGGTTGATATCGTCGCCACCAATACCGAATACTGGATGGGATCGGACATCACCGTCGCCACGGCCACCAAGGGGCGGGTGCGCGCGTTCGGTCGCGTCTGGGATTTCGACGGACGGTCCGCCGAGATCTGCCAGATCGACTGGTCCGGTCCCGAGGTCGCCAAGTGATCTCGCCGGCGTGGGTGCGGATGATGGCGCGCTACGGCGCGGCGCAAAATGCCGCCTATGTGGATCTGACGGCTGATCTGTCCGAGGAGGCCTGGTGGCAGGACCGCGGGGCGTTCTTCAAGTCGCTCGGGGCGACGGCGAACCACATCCTCTGGGCTGATCTCACGTGGCTGTCGCGGCTGGCAGACCGGCCGACCCCGCCGGGCAGTTCCGGCGGCCTCGACATCGCACCGACACGTGCCGTCTGGGTCGAGATGCGCGCCGAGGCTGACGCGGAGGTCATGTCTTGGGCCTCAGGGCTCAGTGAGACGGATCTGACCGGCAATCTTGACTGGGTGTCCGGTCTCTTCGGCGCGATGAGCGGCCCGCGGGGCTTTGTCATCACACACGTCTTCAACCACGCGACCCATCACCGGGGGCAGATCCACGCGATGTTGACCGCGATGGGGCGCGACACGCCGACGACGGACCTTATTTTCATGTCGGAGGACGCATGACGACACTCGCCCGCTCGAACCGTGTGCGCCGCACCTGGTGGACAGATGCCACCGACCGCGCGGGATGCACCGCCTACACGGTCTACAACCGCATGATGCTGCCCGCGTCGTTTCGCGGGACGGACGTGGACGCGGCGCACCTGAAGCGCGCGGTGCAGGTCTGGGACGTGGC
>JBARXR010000134.1:0-9856 GCA_049647445.1 Jannaschia sp.
CAAACGATATTGCCCATGCAGGCAAGCGTCCCTCCGGTGAAGACCGACCGGGTCATCACGTGCGGGAACATCATCGGGCGACGTTCGGATAACGCCCCGGGAATGTAAGCACATGACGCCGGGCGCGGGAACAGCTCTGCTTGCATGAACAGACAACAAGATGCGCGCCCTCTTCGAGGTCCTGCCGCCCCGCATGGGTTCCTTGCCCGTCCGGCCCCGGACGTCTCCCGCCGAGTCTTTTCGGAGCGTTTGTCCGTCGCGGTTCCGCGACCTGCGCATTCGTCGCACCGGTGTTTGGCCTGGATCAAGAAAGACAGCCCTCGGAGATGGGCGCGGCACCGCGAACCCGCGTCACGCGGCAGGGTGACGGCACCTGAATCTCGGTGTTCCGGTCAGGTTCCCGCACGGAGCTTTCGAACATTACCTTGAACTCATGAAGCCCCGCGACCAATACTCGGACGAACCCGGCACAAGACCGCGTTCAGGGAGAAAACAGTTTTGCCTGTCCAATGGATACCCGCCGTAGAAAGGGCCGCGATCGACGATGGCCAGGTATTGGTCGGTTTGCTGGGACAGGGTATTGCCGGATCGCGCACCCCGCGGATGCACATGACAGAGGGGCACGCACAAGGTCTGCGTTACGACTACCGGCTGATCGACCTAGCGGACTGCGATCCTCGTCCGGCGTTGGACGAGATCCTGTCGCAGGTAGAAGCGGCTGGATTTCGCGGTCTGAACGTCACCTTTCCCTACAAGCAAGCCGTGATCCCGCATCTCGACACGCTGTCGGAAGACGCGCAGGCCGTCGGGGCGGTCAACACGATCGTTTTTCGGGACGGCAAGCGCTTTGGTCACAACACCGACTATTGGGGCTTTGCCGAGAATTTTCGACTTGGCTTGCCGGACGTGAGGCGCAACGCGACGCTTCTGCTCGGGGCCGGCGGTGCGGGTGGCGCCGTGGCCGCGGCGCTGCTGGGCGCAAGGGTCGGCAGTCTGCTGATCCGTGACCCGGACATTGCCGCCGCACAGCGGCTGGCCCGGGCGCTTTGTGACCGTTTCGGGCGGGACAGGGCCAAGGTCGCGACCGACCTCGCATCGGCTGCCGCGATTGCGGATGGCATCGTCAATACCTCGCCTGTCGGCATGGAAAAGCTGCCGGGTCTGCCGATACCTGCCGATCTGATCGAGCCTCGGCACTGGGTCGCCGATATCGTTTATTTTCCGCTCGAAACGGAGCTTCTCGCGACGGCCCGTGCCTTGGGCTGTCGGGTTTTGCCCGGAACCGGCATGGCGATCCATCAGGCGGTCCGGGCGTTCGAGTTGTTCACAGGTCTGAAAGCAGATCCCGCCCGCATGCAGGTCACCTTCGACAGTTTCGAGGCATCAAACTCATGAAGACGTCAATCGCCACTGTCTGCCTTGCCGGGGATCTGCGCGAAAAGCTGGCGGCCATTGCAGCCGCCGGCTTCGACGGGATCGAGATTTTCGAGCAGGATTTCATTGCTTTCGATGGTGGACCGCGTGAGGTCGGTCAAATGGTGCGCGATCACGGGCTGGAGATCACCATGTTCCAGCCCTTCCGCGATTTCGAAGGCCTGCCCGATCCGCTCCGCGCCCGCGCTTTTGACCGGGTCGAGCGCAAGTTCGATCTGATGCAGGAACTGGGCACCGACCTTGTCCTCGTATGTTCGTCGGTCCACCCGGAGTCTTTGGGTGGGATAGACCGCATGGCGACGGATTTCGCGGAACTGGGCGCGCGCGCGGCGAAACGCGATCTGCGTGTCGGCTTCGAGGCGCTGGCGTGGGGCAAGCACGTTCATGATCACCGCGACGCCTGGGAAGTGGTGCGCAGGGCCGACCATGCATCGGTCGGGCTGATCCTCGACAGCTTCCACACGCTGGCGCGCAAGATCGACCCCGACACGATCCGCAAGATTCCGGGCGACAGGATATTCTTCGTCCAGCTTGCGGATGCCCCGATGATCGAAATGGACCTGCTGTATTGGTCGCGTCACTTTCGGAACATGCCGGGCGAAGGGGATCTCGACATCCAGGGCTTCATGCGCGCCGTTGCCGCAACGGGATACGACGGTCCGCTCAGCCTTGAAGTCTTCAACGATCAGTTCCGGGGGGGCAGTCCGCGCACCATAGCGGTGGACGGCCACCGATCGCTCGTATTCCTGATGGACCAAGTTTCGCGGCGGGAACCCGGTATCAGTCTGACAGTCCCCGACATGCCCGACCGTATCCGGAGCGAGGGCGTTGCCTTCGTCGAATTTGCGGCCAGCAAAAGTGAAGCAGTGGCGCTGGCGAAATTGCTTCACAGCCTTGGCTTTCAGAATGTCGGGCGGCACATCTCGAAGGCGGTTGAGCTCTGGCAGCAAGGCGAAATCCGCATCGTGATCAACACCGATGCCGAGGGTTTCGCCCATTCCGCCCACATCGTCCATGGCCTGAACATCTGCGATGTCGGTCTGTCGGTGGACGATGCCGAAGCCACCGTCGAACGCGCAAAGGCGCTGGGCGCCTCGACGTTTCAGCAACCCGTCGGCCCCGGAGAGCGTGAAATTCCCGCGATCCGCGGCGTTGGCGGCGGTATCCTGCACTTCATCGATCGCAAGAGCGGGCTATCCGAGGTCTGGGAAGCGGAGTTCAGCCGGTCGTCAGGCAGTCAGACACCGGCGGAACCTGCGGGCCTTACGCGAATAGACCACATCGCCCAGACCATGAACTACGAAGAAATGCTGACCTGGTCGCTTTTCTACACGTCGTTGTTTGATGTGGCCAAGCAACCCATGGTCGATGTGGTTGATCCGCACGGGCTTATCCGGTCGCAAGCGATCGAAAGCCCGGACGGCGCGTTGCGCCTGACACTGAACGGAGCGGAAACCCATCGGACCTTTGCGGGCCGGTTCATTGCCGACAGTTTCGGCTCCTCGGTGCAGCATGTGGCCTTTGAAACCGGGGATATCTTGGCGGCCGCACGCGCCCTGATCGAAAACGGCTTCGAGCCGCTGCAGATTCCCCGGAACTATTACGACGACCTCGCCGCCCGTTTCGGGCTCGACGACGCCTTCGTCGCTGAGTTGCAAGGCCTGAACCTGTTGTTCGATCAGACCGCGGACGCACATTTCCTGCAACTGTATTCCAAACCGTTCGGCGACGGTATTTTCTTTGAAATCGTCGAGCGTCGAAACGGCTATGCAGGCTACGGAGGGCCCAACGCCCCCTACCGCGTGGCGGCGCAAGCCCGCTTGATGCGGCCATCGGGTATCCCCAAGGCCTGAGACGGCACATGCTGACTGGCAAGATGGAACATGACCGCGGTTCGCGCACGGCACATGCGGTTTCCGAAGTCGGAACACGGATCATTCGGGTGGGCAGTCAACCTTGCCCGGATGTTTCCATGTTGGCCAACGCCAGTCGAAGCTGATCCGCGAACCGCGAAGACGCGACCGAAAGCGCCCGGCCGCGCATCTGATCGAGAAACAACCGTCCCGGCAACATGTCCCGCTCGGAAATCGGGCAGTGGCGGACACCCGACAGATCACCCTCCGACAAGCCGAATTGGAGCTGACGGCCGACCAGCCGCTCATGCTGGACATAGTGACGGATCAACTCGAAAGACGCCGTCCCGACCATCGGGCTGAGGCTCCGGCCGATCCGTTTCGCCGCCGCATCAAGGAAAACTCTCACACCGTAGTTGCTCGAAGGGGCGACATTGTCGTGATCGAGGCAGTCCCTGCGCCTCGATTTCCCATCGAAACCGTCGATGCCGACTCTGGCGGTTCCGGTGCCGTTCATCGTCAACGCAACCGTCGCGCAGGCGAACGCAACCGCGGACGATCCTTGGGCGACCGGGTATCTGTACACGACCCCTGCAGGGTCCGGTGCCCATACCGTGACCCGATGGGATCAGGGACAGCAGATCGTGTATAACCGCAACGATGCCTGGGTCGGCGGGCCGAGACCTAAAATTCGCCGGGTAATCAAGCGCAAGGTGCCGAGTTCGACCACGCGCCGCGCCCTGATCGAACGCGGCGATGTGCAGGTCTCGTTCGATATCCCTGATCGCGATACGTCCGAATTGGTGGATACTGTCGACGTGTATTCGACGCTGATCCAAAACCGCATCCACTGTGTCTGCCCCGACACCCGGTTCGAGCCGTTTCAGGACGTGCAGGTGCGCAAGGCCATCGCCTCCGCGATCCCTTACCTGGCGATCTTCCAGTCCGCCGCTTACGGTCGGAAGACCCCGATGTGGGTCGGCCCCGCTGACATCACAGATGCGGCCTGGCCGCGCCCTGTCCCGTACAAGACGGATACGGACAAGGCGCGGGAACATCTGGAGGCGTCCGCCTTCGCGGACGGCCTCGACGTCACGATGCCGATCAGCTTCCATCTGGCCAGCGGGATGGAACAGACGGCGCTCCTGATCGAGGAAACTCCGGGACAGCGTGGCGTCACGACCCAGATCGACAGCATTCCCGGCGCCAACTGGCGCACGGTGGCCCTGGTGGACAATAGCCTTGATTTTCATCTCGGAGACTTCGGCGGCTGGCTCAGTACGCCCGATTGCCATTTCTTCTGGGCCTATCAGAAAGACCGTCTGTTCAATTCGTCCAACTATGCCAACGACGAGGCCCACGAACTGACCGCGCGGACCTTGCAGGTGTCCGTGGACGATCCCGAATGGGCCCTGCTGGTCAAACGCATGTTCGAGATCGTGATCGACGACCTGCCGCGTATCCCGCTCTCGCAACCCGCGCTCAATATGGCGGCAAACGGGGTCTCGGACTGTGAATTCTGGTTCCATCGCCAGATTGACCTCCGTCGTATGACCGGCGTGTGATAGATGGCTGGGCGCGCGCGCAATATCGGGATGAGGCTGGCACAGACCGTGCCATCGCCCTCGCCCCGAAATTCCTGATCCTCGACGAGCCGACCGCCGCACTCGACGTGCCGATCGAAGCGGTCGTCCTCAATCTGCTGGCGGACCCTCGGGCCCGTCTGCGCATGACTTACGTGTTCGTGTGCCATGACTTGACCGTCGTGCGCTTGCTCTGCGATCGTGTCATTGTCATGCAGGGCGGCGAGATCGTCGAACAGGGCCCGGCGGCGCGGGTGATTGATGCACCCGAACATCCCTATGCCAGTACGCTGCGGAGTGCGGCGCCGAAACCGCCTGCACCGGGACACGGTGGGCACCGCGATGCAGCAGAATGAGGCACGACCACATGGCGACGACACTGAGCCGATCCCTGTTATCCGACCTCGCCTTCACGCTCCCGACCTTGCGCGCCGCCTATGCGGACGGCCTCTCGCCCGTTGATGTCATGGAAGAGGTCTTCCGCCGGATCGCGGCGGCGGATGACCCGGCAATGTTCATCCATCTGGCCGACAAGATGACCTGTCTGGCGTCCGCCCGGGCCCTGGGTCCGTTCGACCCGGACTGCCCGCTCTGGGGCATGCCGTTCGCCGTAAAGGACAACATCGACGTTGCAGGGATGCCGACAACGGCGGCTTGCCCGGCCTTTTCCCATGACGCAGCGAAGGACGCCTTCGTCGTCGCCCGATTGCGGGATGCAGGGGCCATTCCCGTCGGCAAGACCAACCTCGATCAATTCGCGACGGGACTGGTCGGTGTCCGCTCGCCCTACGGCGTCCCGAGAAACGCACTCGACCCCGACATCGTGCCCGGCGGATCATCGTCCGGATCGGCCGTCGTGGTATCCCGCGGGATCGTGCCCTTCTCGCTTGGAACGGACACCGCCGGATCTGGCAGGGTGCCCGCAGCGCTCAATGGGATCGTCGGCCTCAAGCCGACCTTGGGGGCGCTCTCGGCGACCGGGATTGTCCCGGCCTGCCGGTCGCTCGATACGATCTCGATCTTTGCTTTGACGGTGGAGGACGCGCATGCGGTCCTGCGGGTCGCCGCCGTCTTCGATGCCACCGATGCCTATGCCAGGCGCGTGTCGGTCGCCCCGCTTGGGCAGGCACTGCCCGCCCTCCGGATCGTGGCACCGGACACTGGCAGCCTGGAGTTCTTCGGCGACGACGTTCAAAGACAGGACTTCGAAAACACGCTCGCCGATCTGTCCGCACAGGGGGCACGGATCACGCGCGCCGACTTCGCCCCCTTCTACGCCATCGCGAAGCTGCTCTACGATGGCGCGTGGGTGGCCGAACGGTACGCCGCGATCGAACACATGATGCGCGACCGCCCCCAAGACGTGCATCCGGTCACGCGCGCGATCATCGCCAAGGCAGAAACCCTGAGCGCCGTCGATGCGTTTCGTGGGCTCTACCGTCTCGAAGACCTCAGGCGCACGTGCGCGCCGGTCCTTGCGACCGCCGACATGCTGTGCGTTCCGACGATACCGACGTTCTACACTTGCGCCGACCTCGACGCCGATCCGGTCACGCCGAATTCCAACCTCGGGACCTACACGAACTTCGTGAACCTCCTGAACCTCTGCGCGCTCGCCATACCGACCGGGCCGCGCGACGACGGTCGACCCGGCAGCATCACCCTGATCGCTCAGGCGGGTCAGGACGATGCCATCGCCGCCTATGGTCAAAAGGTGATGGACGCCCGAAAGCCGCGTCTGGGCGCCACGTCGCGCCATCACGCAGCCTCGGTCCGGTCGGACATGCAGACGCCCGCTGACGCGGATCACATCGCCCTGGCTGTCTGCGGCGCGCATATGTCCGGGCTGCCCCTGAACCATGAACTGACGTCCCGTGGCGCTCAATTCCTCGGGGCCGCGCGAACCGATGCGCGCTATGCCTTTTTCGCACTAGCCGGTGGCCCGCCGTACCGGCCCGGACTTGTCCGAACGTCGGACGGATCGGGATCGGCAATCGATGTGGAGTTATGGGCCCTGCCGCTTGCGGCTGTGGGAGGCTTCATGGCGGGCGTCCCTGCCCCGCTCGCGATCGGAACGATCGAGCTGGAGGATGGTCGGCAGGTCAAGGGGTTCCTCTGCGAAGCGGCAGGCCTGGAGGGTGCCGAAGATATCAGCCGTTACGGCAATTGGAGGCACTACCTTGAGTCTGCCGATGGCGCATGATGCTGATCGTCACGCGCAGCGAGCAGGCTGTCGGCAAGGTGTCGGGGTTCACTGATGGCGGCGACGTGAAGCGTTCACGACCGCCGAGACAACAAGCCGGAACCAGCCGGGACGTCACGCCTTCCTTGAAAGGCGTCGCAGGCTCGGGGCGAGCGACCAGATGATGAACACAAGGGCGAGGCCCATGATCGTGGCACTGATCGGGCGGGTGAAGAACACCGTCCAGTCCTGCTTCGAATTCGCCATGGACGTGAGGAAATACCGCTCGGCGAGCGGCCCGAGGATCACGCCGAGCACGAGCGGCGCAGACGGAAATCCGACCCGCTTCATCCCCCAACCGACAACGCCGAAGGCGAGGCAGACATAGACGTCGAAGATATTGTTGCGCACGCCGAACGCGCCGACGACGCTGAGCACGATGATGAAGGCCGCAAGGATCGCAGGCGGCGTGCGCATCAACGTCGAGAAAAGCTGTGCTACGCCGATCCCCGCGAAAATCATCAGGACGTTCGCGATGATCATGGCCGCAAAGATCGTATAGACCATGGTCGGGTCTATGATGAACAACAGCGGTCCGGGGCTTACGCCATGCAACATCATGGCAGCCAGCATGATGGCTGTGGCCGCGCTGCCGGGTATGCCCAACGTCAGGAGGGGAACCATCGCCGCACCCGTGGTCGCGTTTTTGGCGGCCTCGGGGGCGGCAAGACCTTCCTCGATCCCGGTGCCGAAGTCCGTGCCGCGCCTGGACACCTGCTTTTCAATCCCATAGGCGATCACGGCGCCGGGCGTGGCGCCCGCGCCGGGGATCATGCCGATCAGACAACCGATCCCGGTGCCCCGCGCAATGGCGCCCTTGATGTTCAGGATGTCGCGAAAACTGGCCCCGACCGCCTTGCCGCCGGTCTTTTTCGGCCGCAGGTCCCTGTCCGTGGCCAGCAGGTCAACGACTTCTCCGATGGCAAACAGGCCGATCATCACGACGACGAAACGAATCCCGCTTTCCATTTCCGGCACCCCGAAACTGAAACGGGCCTGGCCGTAAAGCGGATCGATGCCGACGGTGCCGACGACGATCCCCAAAAGCAGGGACACCATCGTGATGACGGGTTGGTCCTTGGCAATGGCGATCACGCTGACGAGGCCAAGCAGCGTCGCAGCAAAGAATTCCGGCTGGGAGAACTTGAGCGCGAAACTGGCGAAGGGCGCGGACAGAAAAGCGAGCACAAGGGCACTGACAAGGCCGCCCGTGGCCGATGCCGTGACAGCGATGGTGAGCGCACGCTTCGCTTCACCGCGCTTGGTCATCGGGTAGCCGTCCCAGGTGGCGGGCAGCGATGCCGGCGTGCCGGGAACGTTGATCAGGATGGCCGAGATCGAGCCGCCGAACACGCCACCCACGTAGATGCCGCCAAGGAACAGCATGGATTGGGTCGGCTCCATGACGTAGGTGAAGGGCAAGGCCATCGCCATCGCATTGACGAACGATATGCCCGGCAACGCTCCGGCCACGACCCCGACAAGCAAGCCCGTGACGATTGTCATGAACGCCCAGAATTCGAATGCGGCCAGAAAACCGCCGCCGAGTAGGTCCAACGCAGCCATTTCGCTTCCTATCCGCTAGTAAATGCCGGTCGCGCGCAGCAGCCCGATACTGAAATCGTCGAAAGGCCCCGCGCCGCGCGGCAGAGGCATCAGCGCAAGTCCCATGAACAGCCATAAAAGTGCGATCGTCCCGATCAGGGCCACGGGGACGACGACCCACAGGTTTCTGAGGCCCCCGAAAAGGCACCACACGGTGATGAAAAGCGCTGTTGAAACCGCAAACCCGACGACGGGCAGCGCCCAGCCATAGGCGACGATCAGGGCCAGCCCGACAAGAGCCTTGCCGAAATGGTAGTGGCCGTCCTCGACCGGGACGGACAGTGTCGGCTTGCGCGTGGCCGCACCCATTGCCCAGATATCGCGCGCGATCCACAGGACCGAGAAAACGGCCATCCCGAGCAGCATGGCGCGTGGCCAAGCCGCGGGGCCAAGACCGATATCGCTTGCCGTCTGATCGCTTTCGAACATCCGGCCCGGCAGGATCAGTGCCAGGAAAAGCAAGGCCAAGGGCAGCAGCGTCGGCAGGAAACGCGCGATACCGGGAGGAAACCTCCTCCCGGCACGCGAGGTCTGGCCGACGTCTTTGCTTTCGTGTGCGGACGCCATCGTGACCGGCCGCTCAGTTGGTCAGTTGCGCCGCGATCAGATCACGGAAGTCGCTGACCATGGCCTGCGCCGCGTCGCCCGTGACGGGCGTGATGCAGGTGTAGGTCGAGGCGCAGAAGGCCTGCCATTCATCCGAAGCGGTCGCTGTCGCCACGGCGTCGGCAAGGGTGGCGACGACATCCGGTGGCGTCCCCGCTGAAACGGCGATGCTGCGATAGTTGTCCAGCCCGGAAATATCGATCCCCAGTTCCGCCGACGTGGGAACATCCGGGAAGGCCGGGTGGCGATCTGCCGAAAAGACCACGACCGGGACAAGTTGACCCGCCGCGATGAATTGACCGACGTCGCCTGGTTCCTCGTAGATCGCAGACGTATGCCCGCCGATCGGCGATGCGTAGCGCTCGGCCGGGGCCTGGAAGGGCACATTTTCCATCTGGATGCCCGCATTCGCCAGCAGCTTGAGGGTCACGTCATCATGTGTGCCGTAACCGGAGGTCGCGACCGTGATCTCTCCGGGGTTGGCTCTGGCGAATTCGAACAAGTCCTCGGCCGTCTGATGGTCTCCGTTCGAC
>JBARXR010000135.1:0-6337 GCA_049647445.1 Jannaschia sp.
TGTTGAAGCACTTGGTTGGGCTGGGGATGCTGTTCGCGTTCATCGCGCTCGCTCAGCGTTGAAAACAATCGCAAGAACTAAGGTGCTAGCACAGGAGTCTGGATTTCAATTAACAGCTCCGCCGCTGAAATTTATCTCTCAGTTTATAGAGAATGCATCGCTGGAAGAGGAAGCTGACGACGAAATTATTGAATGGTGGGCGCGATTGTTACTAGATGCAGGTAGAGGTTTTGCCGACAAACAAATTTTCTTCGCAAATGTCTTAAAACAGGTATCAGGACGAGAACTGGAATTGCTAGAGGTTCTTGTTCGGAATGGCCGGCGCAGTTATCGGGTTGCACTCGCTTCTGAAGCTGAGTTTGTTCACGATTTCAGCTTCAACCAAGAGGATTTATTGCTTACTGGATTTGAAGGGGATGGTGCCGTTGAGGCGGCTATTGATAGCCTGATAGACGTATTTGAAATACCAGGCGTTTTGGCGTTAGACATCTTCGTCGATGGCAGTGGCTCTACTCAATGGCATAGGTGTCACCCCGATTATGCCGAGGTTGAACTGGCATCTTGGCAAATCCTCCAATCTCTCCAACTTGCCCGGATAGATTACCAGAAGTTTCAGCAAGATGCGGTTCAGTACCGTATTCGTATGGTGATGCTCACGCAGCTTGGTGCTGAGTTCTTCTTTTCCTGCCACGCTCCGGAATTTAGCGAGAGCAACAGTGCGGATGTTCGCTTTGAACGGAGGCATCGGCCCGACTAAATTGCCGGGCCTGCTTCTAAAATCCCGTTCACAGCAAGTCGCGCGCAGCTTTCGCCACGGCTTCCGCCGTGATCCCGAAATGCTCATACAGAACATCCCCCGGGGCCGAGGCACCGAAATCGTGCATCCCCACGAACGCGCCCTTTTCGCGCTTGCCGCGCTCACCATAAAGCCAGCGGTCCCAGCCGAAGCGGATCGCGGCCTCGACCGCGACGCGAACCGGACCGGCGGGCAGCACCTTCTTGCGATATTTCTCGTCCTGCGCCTCGAACAATTCCCAGCAGGGCATCGAGACGACGCGGGTGCCGATGCCATCGGCCTGCAGCAGGTCGCGGGCCTTGAGGGCGATCTCGACCTCGGACCCGGTTGCCATCAGGATGACCATCCGCTTGTCCACCGCATCGGCCAGCACATAGGCGCCCTGCGCGGTCAGGTTCTTGTTCGAGAACTCGGTCCGCACCGTCGGCAGATTCTGGCGCGTCAGCGACAGGACCGACGGCGTTCTTTCTGAGGTCAGCGCCAACTCCCAGGCCTCGGCCGTCTCGACCGTATCGGCGGGGCGGAAGACGTTCATGTTCGGCGTGGCCCGGCTGATCGCCAGATGTTCGACCGGTTGATGCGTCGGGCCGTCTTCGCCAAGGCCGATGCTGTCGTGGGTCATCACGTAGGTCACCGGCAGGCCCATGAGGGCCGACAGCCGCATCGCGGGGCGGGCGTAGTCGGTGAAACACATGAACGTCCCGCCGTAAGCCTTTGCCCCGCCGTGCAAAGCCATGCCGTTCATCGCAGCGGCCATGCCATGTTCACGGATGCCGTAATAGATATAGCGCCCCGAGCGGTCCTCGGGCGAGAACGTGCCCATGCCCTGGGTCAGCGTGTTGTTGGAGCCGGTCAGGTCGGCGGAGCCGCCGATGGTCTCGGCCATGATCGGGTTGACGACTTCGAGGACCATTTCCGAAGATTTGCGCGTGGCGACTTTCGGCTGGCTCTCGGCCAACTGCCGCTTCAGCGCCTTGACGGTGGCCGACAGGCGGCGATGCGCCTCGCCCGAGAGCGCGCGCTCGAATTCGGCCTTCTTGCCGGCACCCAGATCGTTGAACCGCACGTCCCATTCCGCACGGGCTTCGGCGCCACGCGCGCCGATGGCTTCCCATTCCGCCTTGAGGTCGGCTGGAATTTCGAACGGCGGATTGTCCCAGCCATAGGCGCGCTTTGTCGCCTCGATCAGCTTGGGATCGGTCAGGGCACCGTGCCCCTTGGATGTGTCCTGGGCGCTGGACCCAAGGGCGATATGCGTCTTGCAGGCGACCATCGTGGGTTTCTTGCCCTTTTGGGCCTGCGCCAGCGCTTCATCGATCGCAACCGGGTCGTGCCCGTCGATTTCCAGCACGTCCCAGCCCGACGCCTTGAAGCGCTGCTTCTGGTCGGTCGCATCCGACAACGCGACCTTGCCATCGATGGTGATGCCGTTGTTGTCCCAGAGCACGATCAGGTTCGACAGTTCCTGCCGCCCGGCCAAAGCGATCGCTTCCTGGCTGACGCCCTCCATCAGGCAGCCGTCACCGGCAATCACCCACGTCTTGTGGTCGACGATCTTGCGGCCATAGCGGGCACGCTGGATCTCCTCGGCGATGGCCATGCCGACCGCCATCGCGATGCCCTGGCCCAGCGGGCCGGTCGTGACCTCGATCCCGGGCGCATGCCGGAATTCCGGATGACCTGCCGTGATCGACCCCAACTGCCGGAAGTTGCGCAACTGGTCGATCGTCATCTCGGGATAACCGGTCAGGTGCAGCAACGAATAGAGCAGCATCGAGCCATGGCCCGCAGACAATACGAAGCGATCGCGGTCCGGCCATTCGGGGCGGGTCGCATCGAACTTCAGGTGCTTTTCGAAGAGGACCGTCGCGACGTCGGCCATGCCCATCGGCATCCCCGAGTGGCCGGAATTGGCGGCGGCGACGGCGTCGAGCGTCAGGGTGCGGATCGCGGAAGCGCGGCGCCAGTGACCGGGATGGGCTGCGCGCAGGGCGTCGAGATCGGGGGTTTGGGCTTCGTCGCTCACGGGGGGCCTCCGGCGGGGGTTCGATTGGCATCCTGTTAGCAGGCTGGCCCCGGCGCGCAAGCGCGGCAGGGCGTTTGCACCTTTGACAAGACCTCCGGATTGCGGTCCCATGCCGGAAATACCCGAGGAGAAGGGATCAAGGAATGGCAGAGCAGGCGGAATTGGACAGCACACTCGCCCGGTTGGAAGCGGCCTTGGCGGCCGCATCCGATGCGATGACCTCGACGGAGATGGTTTCGGACCTGAGCGCCGAGTTGTCGGAGGTGCAGACGGAACTGGTCGTGGCCCACGAGCGGATCGCCGCGTTGGAAGCCGAGGTCGCCGCGCGTGCCACGGAGCTGACTGCGTCGGAGGAGCGGTTCAGGATTGCGGAAACCGCACTTGCCGCAGCAAATGACGCGCCGTCGGCATCCGCCGTCGCCGATACCGAGGCGCGTCGGCTGCGTGCCACGCTTGACGGGCTGACGGCGACCGTCGAGGAATTGACGGCAGGGTCCGACGGCGCAGGCGAGGCCGCCTTGCGCGCCGAAATCGCCGCCTTGCGCGCCGCGCGGGAATTGGACCTGGCCGAAATGACGGCCCTTCTTGCGGAGTTGGAACCCATGCTGGAGCGTGCAGATGCCTGAGGTCACAATCGAAATCGGGGGCCGCGCATTCACCGTTGCCTGTCAGGACGGCGAGGAGGGCTATCTCAACGCCGCAGCCGACATGCTCAACCGCGAGGCGCAGACGCTTCTTGCGTCGGGCGTCCGGCTGACGCAGGACCGCATGCTCCTCATGGCGGGCCTGATGCTGGCCGACAAGTCGATCTCGGCCGAGGAAGAATTGCGGACGATGGACCGGCGTCTGGCACAGCAGACCAAGATGCTCGACGATCTTCAGGCGCGCCCGGAACCGAAGCCGAAGGAAGTCGTGCGCGAGGTCGAGGTCATCAAGGAAGTCGAGAAGGAGGTCGTGCGCGAGGCGCTGCCTGCCGACGCGATGAAACGTCTCTCCAAGCTGGCCGAACAGGCCGAAGTCCTGGCGTCGATGGCGGCGGACCGCAAGGCAGGCTGAGCGGGTCCGCAAGGCGCGGTTCGGGTCACGCCAGGCCGATCTGTTCCAGAAGGCGTCGCGCTTCGTCGCGCGGGTCGGCGAGGATGCCGCGATCCTCGCCGGGGTGAAAGCGTGCGCGGACAGCCGTGGGCATCGGGCGCGGCGTGAGAAGGTGGATATCCGGAGCGGTCGGCGTCGTGGATTCCGCCTGCCACGCAAGCACCATGGCGCGCTGCGCGGCTTTTGCGGCCATATAGGCCGAGGCGAACTTGAGCGGGCGGTCATCGTCGAAGAAAACCGCCGTTCCGCCGCCTGCGGCCTGAAGCAGCGGGGCGACGTAGGGGATCAGCCGGGCCAGCGCGGTGACGCCGGTTGCCATGGTCTTGGCCATGTCTTTTTCATCCACCATGTGCGTCGGCGACAGCGGCGGCGTGTGCATCGCCGTATGCACCCAGAGCGGTAACGCCCCCCAGCGGTCGTGGATGCCCCGACACAGAACCTGCATCGCGCCGGCATCCGTTATGTCCATCGGGGCCAGTGTCGCCTGACCTCCAGCGGCCTGGATCCGGTCGTCGAGCTCCTCGAGGGCTCCCTGGGTGCGGGCGACGGCAATGACATGGGTTCCGGCCGCCGCGAGCGCCTCGGACACTGCGGCGCCAAGACCGCGCGACGCACCGGTGACCAGTGCAAGGTTGGGCTGCGTAGCCATTGGGATCCTCCGGATTTCGAACCGGGTGCCACGTCCGGGAGGCGGGTTCAAGTTGGCAGCGCATTGACAGCCTGCGCGGCGCGACCGAAAAGACCTGCGACAGACATGATCATTCCCTCAGGAGGTGACGATGACCCCGAACCCGCAGGCACTCGGCCAGACCCCGGCGCAAACGCTCGCCCGGTTTTCGTTATCCAGGCAGGCGGCACTGGTCCTTGCGGGCACGGTGGTGATCGCGCTTGCGGCACAAGTCAGCATCCCCTTCTTCCCCGTGCCGATGACGTTGCAGACACTGGCCATCCTTGGCGTGGGATTTGCATTCGGCGCGCGGCTCGGTGCCATCACCGTCGTGGCCTATCTGCTGGAAGGCGCGCTGGGCGCTCCGGTGTTCGCCAACTTCGGCAGCACGGCAGCCCTCGTCGGGCCGACGGCGGGCTTCCTCGTCGGGTTCGTGGGTCTTGCTTTCCTCGCCGGACTGGCTGTCGACAGGGGTATCGGCAGTCCGGTCAAGCTGGCGCTGGTGGCGATTGCGGCTTCGCTCGCGCTTTACCTTCCGGGCCTTGCCTGGCCTATGGGCGCGGCCTCCGCGATGGGCGTGACCGTCTACGGGGCCGATCTGGCGTTCGCGGACCTCGCGCAGGTCTTCATGCTGCCCTTCCTGCCGGGCGATATCGTCAAGGCCGTGCTTGCCGCAGTATTGGCCTCGGGTGGTCTGAAATGGTTGCGCGCCCGCGGCGCCTGAACCCCGTTCGACGATTACGGCAAAGGGGCTGCCTCGGGGTGGCCCTTTTTGTTGTCCAGAAGGGTGGCAAGCGCGCGTTTGCACATGCCCTGTTCGAGCCAGTCGCATCCTGCGCATAACGTGTCGAGGTCGTCCGGCTCGATCCGCGCGACGACCCTTTGCACGCAGTCCGCCCATCGAAGCTGATCCCCTGCCGCGAGGCCGAGGGCCTTGCCGTGCCGGTCGTCCAGCGCGTCGATCAAGGCCTGAGAGGCGCATCCCGTTCCGAGGCGCAGGGGGCAGGGGGCACAGATGGAGTCTGCTTCGTTCGCGATCCGGACTGTGACGTCGGGACCGTCGATCGCGCGCAATTGCCCATAAACGATGTTGCCCATGTTCGCGGTGAAGGCATCGTTATAGCCGCTCCCCTCGAAGCCAATGGAACAAAGAACATGGTGCGGGCGCAGTCGAACTGGCATCGAAAGGTGATGGCAGGACGACGGCATTCCGGCAAGGATTGTTTTCGCACAGCGAAAATCAAGGCGACGTCGGGGCTGTCGTCGCTATTCGGCGGCCTTCAACTGAAAGCCCTTCTGGACCTGATCCGACGGTTCCACCGGATATTCGCCGGAAAAGCAGGCGTCGCAGTATTGCGGAGCGGCGGGGTCGCGGCCCTTCGCTTCGCCGACGGCGCGGTAAAGGCCGTCGAGCGAAATGAATCGCAGGGAATCGACACCCAGATGGGCGCGCATCTCTTCTTCCGTCATGGTCGCAGCCAGCAGCTTTTCGCGTTGCGGCGTGTCGACGCCGTAAAAACAGGGCCACGCTGTCGGGGGCGAGGCGATCCGGAAATGAACCTCTGCCGCACCCGCATCGAGGATCATTTCCTTGATCTTGCGAGAGGTCGTGCCGCGCACCACCGAATCGTCCACGAGGATGATCCGCTTGCCGCGCACCAGCGCGCGGTTCACGTTCAGCTTCAGACGCACGCCCATGTTGCGGATCGACTCGGTCGGCTCGATGAAGGTGCGGCCCATGTACTGGTTGCGG
>JBARXR010000136.1:0-3435 GCA_049647445.1 Jannaschia sp.
CTTCAGGCCCCGGTGGCGCTGGCCCTGAACGCGGCGTGCATCTATATCGGCGCGGCCTTCGGCGCGACGCTGGGAGGCTGGGTCGTGGCGGGGCAGGGGCTTGCCGCACTGGGCATCGGCGGAAGTGCCACGGCGCTGGCGGCGGTGGTCTGGATCGTCGTTTCCAAGCGGCTCTCTCCCGTGGACAGTGGCAGTGTCCGCACCTAAGTGAAGCCGATGGCCAAGGATGACAAAGACAAGAACTACAAGGTGGTCGCCGAGAACCGGCGCGCCCGCTTCGACTATGCGATCGAGGACGATATCGAATGCGGCATCATGCTCGAAGGGTCGGAGGTCAAATCCCTGCGCGTCGGCGGGACCAACATCGCCGAGAGCTATGCCGAGGTGAAAGAGGGTGAGCTGTGGCTGGTCAACAGCTACGTCGCCCCTTACGCGCAAGCCAAGACCTTCGGGCATGAGGAGCGGCGGCGGCGCAAGCTGCTGGTGTCGAAGAAGGAACTTTCGAAGTTGTGGAACGCGACCGCGCGGGAAGGATACACCATCGTGCCGCTCGTGCTGTATTTCAACCACAAGGGCCGCGCCAAGATCAAGGTCGGCATCGGCAAGGGCAAGAAGAACCACGACAAGCGCGAAACGACCGCCAAGCGCGACTGGCAGCGTCAGAAGGCCCGCCTGATGAAGGATCATGGCTGACCGGTCGATTGCGCGGGTCCCCGGCTGCCGCCGGACCGGGAGGATCGCCGCTGGCCCCTCCGGGTATTTTGGCCGAACGTGCGGCGGGACCTTGCCCGGGGCGACATCTTCATGTTGATCGGTCGCGAAGTCCCGTCGAAGGCCGTCCCCCATGTTCATCCTGTCTGCCATCGCGCTTTGCCGCGCGCCGGTTGCCGCCTTCATGTCGGTGGGCCTGACGTGGGGCTGCTTCGCGGCGATGGCCCCGGTCCTGAAGGCGCGCCTCGCAGTCGACGACGGGACGTTCGGCCTGCTGCTTCTGGGGACGGCGCTGGGCCTTTCGACGACGCTCTGGGTCGCGCCGCGCTGGGATCTGCGGTTGGGGCCGCTGGCCATGCCGCTGGCGACGGTGATGCTGGGCGCGGCCGTGTTCCTGCCGGGATGGGCGTCGACGGTGCCGGTGTTCTTCGTCGTTCTGACACTCATGGGGGCGATGTCCGGCCTCACGGACGTGGTGATGAACGCCCGTGTCTCGGAGATCGAGGCGCGCACGGGACGCAGCCTGATGAACGTCAACCATGCGATGTTCTCGGTCGCCTATGCGGTCTCGGCCCTGCTGACCGGTGCGATGCGTGAGGCGGGCTGGGGCCCTGCGGCGATCTTTGCTGTGACGGCGACACTGGTCCTTGCGACGGCATTGTTCCAATGGATGCCCGTTGCCCCCGCCGAAGAGGACGACGCGCCGCAGGTCGGCTTGCCGTTCGGTCTGGTCTCGATCTGCGGTCTGATCGTTTTGGTCGGCTTCATGGCCGAAGCAACTGTCGAGTCGTGGTCGGCCCTGCACATCGAACGCACCCTGGGCGGCGGCGCGGTGGAGGGGGCCTTCGGACCGGCGATGCTGGGCATGACCATGGCCGTGGGGCGGTTTTCCGGCCAGGCGGTGGCGGCCCGACTGTCGGAGCTTGGTGTGATCCGCCTCGCCACGGGCTGTGCGATCGTCGGTGTCCTTATAGCGGCAGCGGCGCCCACCCCGGGCGTGGCCTATGTCGGGTTCGGCCTTCAGGGTCTGGGCATCTCGGTGATCGGCCCCATGGGGCTGGCGCTCGCCGGCCGCCTGTCGGATCGGCGCCGCCGCACGGCCGTCATCGCGCGGGTGGCCATCATCGGCTTCGTCGGCTTCTTCCTTGCGCCGGCGCTTATGGGGCTTGGCGCCGAGGCCTTCGGCCTCCGGTGGGCCTTCGCAGCGGTCGCCCTGTTGCTGGCGGTGATCTGGCCGCTCAGCTATTCCGCGCAGGTGTCTCCCAGTCGCCCCTGAACCCCCTCGGCACCAGCAGGTTGTGCGGTCCGACGTCGTGGATGTTCTTCTCGCCGCACAGCGCCATCGTGGTGTCGAGTTCCTTTCGGATCACGTCGAGCGCTGTGCCCACGCCTTTCTGCCCCATGGCACCCAAGCCATAGATGAAGGCGCGCCCGATGTAGGTGCCGCGCGCGCCCAGGGCGACGGCCTTGAGCACGTCCTGCCCGGACCGGATACCGCCATCCATGTGAACCTCGGTCTCACCGCCGACGGCGTCCATGATCTCGGGCAGCATCCGGATCGAGGACAGCGCACCGTCTAGCTGCCGCCCGCCGTGGTTCGACACGATGATGGCATCGGCCCCGATCTTGAGGGCCATGCGGGCATCCTCGGCGTCCAGTATCCCCTTGAGGATCAGCTTGCCGCCCCACTTTTCCTTGATACGCGCGATCTTTTTCCAGTCGAGCGCCGGATCGAACTGCTCGCCGATCCACGACGTGAGCGACGAGGTATCCTTGACGCCTTTCGCGTGCCCCACGATGTTTCCGAATTTGCGACGCGGCGTCTGCATCATTTCCAGCCCCCAGCCGACCTTGGTCATCAGGTTGGCGATGGTCTTCGGCGTCAGCTTGGGCGGGGCGGACAGGCCGTTCTTGAGGTCCTTGTGCCGCTGCCCGAGGATCTGCAGGTCGAGGGTGAGCACGAGCGCATCGCACCCTGCGGCGCGCGCCCGTTCGATCAGATTGTCGAGAAACTCCTCGTCCTTCATGACGTAGAGCTGAAACCAGAACGGCTTGGACGTCCGCTTGGCGACCTCTTCTATGGAGCAGATCGACATCGTTGACAGGGTGAAGGGCACACCGAAATCCTCGGCCGCGCGGGCTGCGAGAATCTCTCCGTCGGCGTGCTGCATGCCCGTCATTCCCACGGGGGCCAGGGCCACCGGCATGGCGACCTCGCGTCCCACCATCGTGGTGGCGACGGACCGACCGGTCATGTCGACAGCCACGCGCTGACGCAGGCGGATCTTGTCGAAATCGGTCTCGTTCTCGCGGAAGGTCTGTTCCGTCCAACTGCCTGACTGACAGTAATCATAGAACATTTTCGGCACGCGCCGACGATAGATGGTGTGCAGGTCGTCGATTGTGGTGATGACGGGGGGCATGCGGCAACCTCTCGAATTGGTAAATCTTTTTAACCAATCAAGGAACCTCGCGCAATCGCGCATTCGGGCTTGATATGGTTCGATATCGAACGATATAATGCGATATCGAACAAAATGGAGAATCACATGTCCACCCTGTCCCGTCGCAAGATGATGTCCCTGATCGGCGGGGGCACCGTCCTCGCCGCGACCGGCGCGGCCACCGCCTTCGTCACCACCCGCACGCCGAACGCCGCCCTCGCTCCCTGGGAGGCGGCGGGGGCTTATCCCGACCCGCGCCTGCGGGCCCTGTCATGGGGAC
>JBARXR010000137.1:0-1857 GCA_049647445.1 Jannaschia sp.
GACCTCCCGCCCGATGACGAACTTTTGCAGGTTGCCGCCCGACAGGCTGCGCGCGGCCACACCCGGCCCGGGCGTGCGGACATCGAACCCGGCGATCACCTCCTCGGCGAAACCGCGTGCGCGCCCCCAGTCCAGAAATCCGCGCCGCAGCATCCCCTTGCGCGCGGCCCCCGTCATCGCCGCGTTCTCGGTCAGGCTCATGTCGGGCGCGGCCGCATGCCCCAGACGCTCTTCCGGGGCTGTCAGCAGACCCGCCCGCCGCCGCTCCGTCGGCCCCAGCCGGGACAGGTCGAGACCGTCCATCGAAATGCTGTTTTCCTTCGCCAGACGTTCGCCCGACAGGGCGCCGAGCAGCTCGTCCTGACCGTTCCCGGCCACGCCCCCGATCCCCAGAACCTCACCGGCTCGAAGGACCAGCGACACGCCGCGCAAGGGCGTGCCGAACTGCGAGGCGGGCGGCAGGGACAGGTCGGTGACCGTCAGGAGCACGTCACCCTTTTCCCCGCCCCGCGCCTTCGGGGCGACCAGCTTCATGCCCACCATCCGCTCCGCCATCTCGGCGGCGGAGGTCCGGCGCGGATCGCATTCGCCAACCACCTTGCCGCCCCGCAAGATCGTGGCGACATCGCAAAGCGCGCGGATTTCCTCAAGCTTGTGAGAGATATAGAGGATCGCCGTGCCCTCAGCACTCAACTTGCGCAGGGTGGCGAACAGGACATCCACCTCCTGCGGCGTCAGCACGGAGGTCGGCTCGTCCATGATCAGCAGCTTCGGATCCTGCAAGAGACAGCGCACGATCTCGACCCGCTGCCGCTCACCCGCAGACAGGTCTCCGACGCGGCGATCCGGGTCCAGCGGCAGACCGTACGCCGTTGACACCTCCCGGATGCGTCGCGCCAGATCGCGCAGGCCCGGCGGGTTTTCCATCCCCAGCCCGACATTCTCGGCGACCGACAAGGCCTCGAACAGGCTGAAATGCTGGAATACCATCGCCACACCGGCGGCGCGCGCCGCTCTGGGCTCGGCCGGGGCAAAGGGTTGACCGGCCAGCAGCATGTGCCCCCGATCAGGCTTGACCAGACCGTATATCGTCTTGACCAAGGTGGATTTTCCGGCACCGTTCTCGCCCAGCAGCGCATGCACGCCACCCTCGGCGATCTCGAACGACACGTCCTCATTGGCCACGACGCCCGGATAGGCCTTGGTCAACCCGTCAAGCGTCAGAAGTGTCGTCAAACCACTGGTCCCCCGCTGTCTCTCCGGACAACTCGGCAAACAGTAGACCGGCCACCACGCCCACGGCAATGGCCTGAGGATGCTTGCCCAGCCGCCGGTCTCCGATGGGACAGGTGATTTTCGCGATATCGGCCTCTGAATGCCCGAGATCGCGCAGACGTGCCCGAAAACGCGCCCATTTCGTGTCAGATCCGATCAGGCCGCAAAAGCCGAAACCGCGCGCAAGGGCCGCGTGACACAGGGCAAGATCGATATCATGGCTGTAGGTCACGATCAGATGCAGGGCGTCGCGGGGGGCATGGGTCATCGCCCGCGCCATGTCGGCAGCCAGCAAGGGTCTGACCGCAGGCGGCAGGGCGGGCCAGCGGGACGCGTCATCCTCTATGCAGGTAACCGCGAAGTCCGGCAAGGGGGCCGCCACCTGAGCCACCGCGGCGCCCACATGTCCGGCACCCCAGATCCAGAGCGGGCGACCGGCCTCGGTCCCGCCCTCCCACATCCAGCCGTTGCGCAGGCCGAAGGCGGCGACGTCCGGCGCAGGCCGGTCCCCCTCGACCCGCCGCAGCCACGGCACCGGCGGCACCGTCTCCAGACGCTCGATCACCAGTGTGACCGCACCGC
>JBARXR010000138.1:0-19352 GCA_049647445.1 Jannaschia sp.
TGCACCAGCTTCAGGCGGTTGATCGACGCGAGAATGTCGTCGAATGCGGATTCGATGTCGGTCGTCGAGACGTTCAGGAAGTTCCCCGCATTGCTGAGGCCCGCGCAATTCCGCATGGCGTTCTGCCCGTCCTGCGGCGCCTGGAACGCGATCGTGTAGATGATGATCCCCGCATTGCGCGCAGCCGTGCAGATCGCAGCGAGGTTCGCATCGGCCTCGGTCTGCCCGTGGGTCGTCGTCCAGGCCTGCCGGAAGCGGTTCCGCATGTTGGAGTCGGCGCCGCTCAGCAGCGATCCGTTGAGATAGTTGATCGACATCGACGCAAACACCTCCGGATAGCTCAGTTCCACCGCCGCCGTTCCGCCATAAGGTTGGGCTTCATAGCGATTCCGGTGCGAGATCCAGAAGGCATTCTTGTTCGGGGACCAGGTCGAGTAATAAGTCTCGTTGTCGTTCGCCACGCCGTTCCCGTTCGTGTCGCCGTTGGCGCCGTTGTCGAACGAGACCCAATTGCCGCGTGACCCGTGCAGCCACCAGGCATCGTCGGCCGTGGCCGGTGCGCCGGTGACGAAGGCGCTCTGGCTGGACCAGTTGGCAGACCAGTTGCTCCGACCGTTGCGGAAGATCGCCGGTGTCGGCTCGGCTGCCCCGCCATTTCCGGGGGTCGCCATGCCGGGACGATAGACGAACATACCGGAGGGACCGCCCTTTCGGCTGGGCTTGAGATCCCACTGGGTGGTGTTCACGCCGTCGGTCATGACCACCATCACCTTGCGCGACCCGTTCGTCCCGAAGTCGGAGGGTCGTCCCGCAAAGATCGGATCGACGATGCCATCGCCGATCATCGCGGCCATTTCGTCGCGCGAGGAGGGGTCGAGCATCAGCGCGCCCCATTTCACGCCCAGGTCCATTGCGGTCCAGTCGCTCGCACCAAGGCTGTTGATGCTGGCCTGCAGGTCCGCGACGGTATTCGACCAGGGCAGGATCGCGCCGTAATCATCGGTGCGGCAATTCGGACGGGCGACAAGCCCGGACCCGTTGCCGTCGTCCGTGCTGCTGACCCTGTCGAAATGGCCCATGCGTTGCAGGATCGTGCCCGCAGCAAGGCCGGTCGTCAAAAAGTCAGCGTCTGCGAAGACGACGCAGTCGGAATGCGTGTGCTCGGTCGTGAGCGGGAAATAGCGTGAGACGAGCGAGCCGACGTTGACCCGGTCGTTGTAGGGGACGATCGAGATCGACGTCAGCGCTTCGCGCCCGTCAAGCAACTCGGCGACGAAAGAAGACGCGGCGGCACGCAAGTTCGAAATCTTGGTCCCGCCCATGGAGCCGGAGATATCGAGCACCAGCGAGACTTCAAGTTCGGTCTCCTCCTCCCGTGCCGAGGAGGACACCGGGGTCGTGATCGTGTCATGTCCGAGGACATTCATGAACAGGCTGTTGACCGTCGAGTTTGCTTCGATCATCACGCGCTTGGTCCGGCCGTCATCCGTGGAGGTGATCGTCACCGAGGAATTGTCGATACCGGCTGCGCGCAGATAGTCCTCGACCACAGTCGTCGGATCACGCGTCTGGTCGAGGGACGCGGCGGCCAGCACGGCGCGGTCGATCGTGTTCTGAAGTTGGGCCCGTTGCGCTTCGGAGCGCATCAGGTCCAGGGCGAGGCCCGCCGCCATCATCATCATGACGAAGATCAGAAGCCCGAAGATGGTCAGGGCACCGTCTTCGTCGCGGCTGAAGCGTGCCTTCAGAAGCGGACCGGACACACGGCGGGCGAAAGTGTTGGATATCAGGGACACGGCAGATACCACGCGTAACAGGTTAAAGACTTGGCAGACCGTCTGAGTCGCCTAGACTTTTATCGAACATTTCCGAGACGTTATTCGGGCGGAATTCGGGTCAAAACATGTCTCTTTTCATCAAACGTGAACACTTGGCGCCTATTTCTCGCATCGTTTCGCGAAAATCGCGGTAAGGGTGGTGGCTCCACTCGAAAACGTCTGGGCCAATTGGAAGGAGAGACCGAATGCAAGGTAAAGAAGGTGGCTTCAGCGCCTCTGTAAACGCCATGTACGACAAGGCGGTGGGGCTGATGGACCTCAGTCCCGGTCTGGTCGAAAAGATCCGCGTCTGCAATGCCACCTATACCGTCCGCTTCGGCGTGCGTCTGCGCGGCGAGATCCACACGTTCACCGGCTACCGCTCCGTTCACTCCGAACACATGGAGCCGGTCAAGGGCGGCATCCGGTTCGCGATGGCCGTCCACCAGGACGAGGTCGAGGCGCTTGCCGCCTTGATGACCTACAAGTGCGCTCTGGTCGAAACGCCCTTCGGTGGCTCGAAAGGCGGTCTCCGGATCGACCCCAACGCCTGGGAGCCGCATGAGCTGGAACAGATCACGCGCCGTTTCGCGTATGAGTTGATCAAGCGCGACCTCATCAACCCGGCCCAGAACGTGCCCGCGCCCGACATGGGCACCGGCGAGCGGGAGATGGCCTGGATCGCGGATCAATACAAACGCATGAAGACCACCGACATCAACGGCAACGCCTGCGTGACCGGAAAGCCCCTGAATGCCGGCGGGATCGCGGGGCGTGTCGAGGCGACGGGACGCGGTGTTCAATACGCCCTGCAGGAATTCTTCCGTCATCCCGACGACATGGCCGTCGCGGGTCTGACCGGCACGCTCGACGGCAAGCGGATCATCGTTCAGGGTCTCGGAAACGTCGGGTATCACGCGGCCAAGTTCCTGTCCTCCGAGGATGGCAGCCGGATTACCGGTGTGATCGAACGGGACGGCGCGCTTCAGTCCGACGCGGGTCTCGATGTCGATGCCGTCCGCGACCACATCCGTGCCACCGGCGGGGTCAAGGGCTTCCCCGGAGCGACGTTCATGTCCGACGGCGCGGCCCTTCTGGAGGCGGAGTGCGATATCCTCATCCCCGCCGCCCTTGAAGGTGTCATCCACGAGGACAACGCGGCACGGATCAGGGCCCCGCTGATCATCGAGGCGGCCAACGGACCGGTGACGTCCGTCGCGAACGATATCCTGCTCAAGAAGGGCTGCGTGATCATTCCGGATCTCTACGCCAACGCGGGCGGCGTGACGGTCAGCTATTTCGAATGGGTTAAGAACCTGTCGCACATCCGCTTCGGCAGGATGCAGCGCCGCGCGGAAGAAGCCCGCCATCAGACCCTCGTCGACGAGCTTGAGCGTTTGTCTGCGAACACCGCCGTCCCGTGGAAGCTGTCCGGCGACTTCAAGGCTCGCTATCTGCGCGGCGCAGGCGAACTCGAACTGGTGCGGTCCGGTCTCGATGACACGATGCGCGCGGCCTACGGCGCCATGCGCGACGTCTGGCACAGCCGCAACGATGTCCACGACCTTCGAACCGCTGGGTTCATCGTGGCGATCAGCCGGATCGCGGCCAGCTACCAGGCCAAGGGCCTCTGATGCAGCGTGGCCCGCTCCGGCGGGTCACGCGCATCTTGCACGGCGGGTCCGCGCCGTCGATCAGGTGCCGCGCGCGGCGGGCCTCTCGTCGATCTCTTCATTGGCGGCGGCCGCCGCCCGCGCCTCTTCCCCGAACCGGTTCAACAGGGCATTCTCAAGTCCCTGCGACAATTCCCGCGCTTTGGCGGTGTATTCGGGGTTGTCTTTCAGGGCGACGCCCGGCTTCCAAAGCTGCGCCAGTTCCAGCAGCGTATGGCGGTCGTGCTGATAGAACGCGTCGCGTGCCTCATGCGCTTCCGTCTCCGACCAGCCCAAGCGTTCAAGCGAATAGCGTCCGGCGCGCAGGGAACTGTCGAACATCTCCCGCACGATGTCGCGGGCCCCGGCCCTGTACAGCTCATAGACATGAACGCGATCATAGGCGCGCGCGACGATATGAATGTCCGGATTGGCGGCCTTCGCCATCTTCGTCAGCCTGACCGCATCCGCCTTGTCATCCAGCGCCACGACGAGAACCTTCGCCTTTGAAAGCCCGGCTGCCTGCAGAAGTTCCGGGCGGGTCGGATCGCCCATGTAGGTCTTGATGCCGAAGGTGCGCAAAAGCTGGATCGTCTCGATATCGCGGTCGAGAACCACGGTTCGAACCCCGGCGCCCTGCAACATCCGGTGCACCACCTGCCCGAAGCGCCCGACGCCCGCAATGATGACCTCGGCCGTCTCCTCGATCTCGTCGGCGGCCATTTCCTCGCCCGCCGTGGCCCGTGCCGCCAATCTTTCGTACAAGATGAACAAAAGTGGGGTCAGCAGCATCGACAGCGCGATCGCCAGCAGAAGGACCGCCGACACATCCTGTCCGAACACGCCGTCCTGCACACCGACCGAGACGAGGACAAAGCCGAATTCCCCGGCCTGCGCCAGCGACAGGGTGAACAGGATGCGGTCGCGCCCCTTGAGCCGGAAGACGAGGGCCAGCACGAAAAGGATCGCGCCCTTGACCGCGATCAGGCCGAGAACGACGCCAAGCACCACGATCGGCGCCCCGAGGAACGTTCCGAAATCAATGCCGGCCCCCACGGTGATGAAAAACAACCCGAGCAGAAGGCCCTTGAACGGCTCGATATCCGCTTCGAGTTCGTGCCGAAACTCCGAGTTGGCAAGGACGACGCCCGCGAGAAACGTTCCGAGCGCCGGAGACAGGCCGACCAGCATCATCAAGACCGCGACGCCGATCACGAACAGCAGCGAGACGATCGTGTGCATCTCGCGCAGGCGTGCCTGCCCCGCGAACCGGAAGATCGGGCGCGTCAGGAACACGCCGCCCAATATCACCCCCGCGACGGCCGAAACGGTCAGCAGCGTCAGTCCCCATCCGGGAAGCGTGTCGACCCAATGGGTGACCTCGACGATCATCGTGGCACCGCCGCCGTCGCCGACCACAGCCTCTTCTCCGTGGCCGTCGCCGCCCGAGCCTCGACCTGAGCCGAGAAGCGGCATGATCGCGAGCATCGGAATGACCACGATATCCTGCGCAAGCAACACCGAGAAAGCGGACCGACCCCCGCGGGTCGGCGTCAGTTTCTTCTCTTCGAGGGTCTGCATGACGATGGCGGTGGACGAGAGGGCAAAGACCATGCCGACCGCAAGACCGACCTGCCACGACATGCCGAACAGATAAGCAGCGCCGGAAACCGCCGAAACGGTCAGCAGAACCTGTCCCATCCCGAGACCGAGGAGGCGCGCGCGCATGTCCCAAAGCGTTTTGGGGTCCAGTTCGAGGCCGATCACGAAAAGCATCATGACGACGCCGAACTCCGCGAAGTGCTGCAGGCTTTCGGTTTCGGATCCGACGAGTCCGGTGATCGGACCGATCAGGATACCGGCGACGAGATACCCCAGAACCGAGCCCAGGCCGAAACGCACCGCAAGGGGAACGCACAGCGTGGCGGCTCCCAGATAGATCGCGGCCTGAAAGAGAAAGGACTCCATGACAGGACGCTAGGCGACAGGGCGTGCCGGGGCAACGGCTTGCTGTGGGTCAGACGGGCAGTGGCGCATCGCGTTTCGGTTGATCCATCACGATCTGGCTCTGGACCCGGGCAACGGTATCATGGGGCAGCAGGACATGATGGATCAGATCATTGAGCGATCCGAGGTCGGTGCACCAGACCCGCAGCAGATAGTCGGCCTCCCCCGTCATCGTCCAGACCGATGAGACGCGCGATTCCGCCGCCAGAAGACGCAGAAGGGACTTTGCGTGGTCGGGCGCATGACTGGCCATCTGGATCTGCACGAAAGCCTGCACGCCAAGCCCCAGCGACGCGGGATCGACGCGGGCGATCGTGGCCCGGATCACGCCGGACGTCTCGAGGCGCGCACGCCGCCGACCTGCCTGACTGGCCGAAAGATTGAGCAGCCGACCCAACGCGTCCGACGTAAGGGTGGCATCGCGTTGAAGCGCGGCCAGCAGCTTTCGGTCGACGTGGTCCAGGTCAACGCTTGAGTCAGGCATGATCTTTTCGATTTATGACGGAACGGCGCGTGATTTGACGCGTGACGCTGCATCTTCGCGCAGAACGCGCAGAAGATGCCAGCTATTATCTCACATGCTGCCGATCAAACAGGAGACGCTCCATGGGCCCTTTTCCGCACGACGCACCCTATGCCGACATCGGCAAGGATAATCCTGCCGGGACGGACGGGTTCGCGTTTGTCGAATTCGCGAGCGAGACACCCCAGGGTCTGCGCGACGTCTTCACGCGGCAAGGCTATCGCCACGTCGCGACGCACAAGACAAAAGCCGTCGAACTCTGGCAGCAAGGTGACATCAGTTATCTCCTGAACGCTCAGCCGGGCAGTCACGCCCTGCATTTCGTCGCCGAACACGGCCCCTGCGCCCCCGCGATGGGCTGGCGCGTCGCCGATGCGGATCATGCGTTCCGGCACGCGGTTTCGAATGGTGCGACGCCGTTCGAGGGGCCGAAATCCCTCGACGTGCCTGCAATCGTCGGCATCGGCGGCAGCCTGATCTATTTCATCGACCAGTATCGTGACACCTCGCCGTTCAACGCCGAATTCGAGTGGGTGGCACAGGCGCATCCCGTGGGCGTCGGGTTCCACTATCTCGATCACCTGACCCACAACGTCCACAAGGGGAACATGGACAAGTGGTTCCGTTTCTATGGCGACCTTTTCAATTTCAGGGAAATCCGGTTCTTCGATATCCAGGGGAAACACTCGGGGCTCCTGTCCCGCGCGCTGACCTCGCCTTGCGGGCGCATTCGGATCCCGATCAACGAAGATCGTGGCGAGACCGGGCAGATCGTCGAATACCTCAAGCGGTATAACGGGGAGGGGATTCAGCATATCGCCGTCGGCGCGACGGATATATATGCGGCCGTCGATGCGATTGCCGACAACGGCGTGACCTTCATGCCAAAGCCGCCGCAAACCTATTACGACCAGAGCACCGAGCGCGTCACCGGCCACGAGGAGCCGCTGGACCGGATGGCGAAGCATGGCATCCTCATCGACGGAGAAGGGGTCGTCGGAGGCGGTGAGACGCGGATCCTGTTGCAGATATTCTCGAAGACCTGCATCGGTCCGATCTTTTTCGAGTTCATTCAGCGCAAGGGCGATGACGGCTTCGGCGAAGGCAACTTCAAGGCCCTGTTCGAGTCGATCGAGGCGGACCAGATCGCGCGTGGAGTGCTGAAGGCCGGCTGATCCGGGAAGGCTCGGCCTCCGCCCTGTCCGGCGGGATGGCACAGACATCCGGCACGCTTGTTCACACGGACCATTGGCCTGAACGGGTCTGATAACACGCGCCACGGTCATCGCTCAGGGCAGGTGTGACCCGTGGACGCCAGACTGACCGGCGGAACTTCCCGAGGCCAATGATCGTTTGATCGTGAACCCGCCGCCAAGGAGTGCCGCCATGAATTCGGCAACAAAGATCAACATCGTCGTTCCCCATCGGTCCGCAGAAGCTGTCCGTCGCGCAGAAGCGCTCGCTGACGGGGCATGGCTGCGTGGCGCGAAGACCCGCGTCTGGACCATGTCTTCCGCGCCAGGCGCAAGCACGCCGATGGTGAATGCGATCCGCGACGGCGATATCCTGATCGTCGGAACCGATCCTGTCACCGGCGCAGTCCCAAGCGCGTTTCTGCAACTTGCCGACACCCTGTTCACGAGCGCTGGGCGGGCGTCGCAGACCCTGCGTCTTGTCGGGACTTTCCCCCTCACCTTCCTTGAGCGAGATGAGCTGGCCGGCGATTTCGACGTTTGCGCGTGGACAATGGCCACGGGTCTGACTTGGGCAGAGCCGGGCGGAGCCGAGGCCGACGCTCCGGCCGATCCGGCGGCCGCCGCCAGACTCTACGGCGAACGACTGACACAGTTCGCAGCGGATCAGCCGCAAGCGGAGGCCTCTCCGCTCGCGCACGCTGCCTGACCTCCGGGGCCCTCCGATGGTTGTGCGGTGACGAGGGTTCCCGTCGAGCAATGCCTCGGTCCAGAGATGGGCCGGGGCATCTGCGTTTTGGGGCCCGACTTGCAAGAAGGCGGCGCTAACGCGCAAAGCAAAGAGTTGGTTCCAATAATAAAATTGCAGAAATCCGGAAACCGGATCGCCCGTTCGGTGTTCTTTCCCCAGAGACGCCGCACAACAGCGCACGTCGAATACGAAAGGAAATGACTATGACCCGTTTTACAATCCTTACCGCCGCCACCCTCGCCATGACCGCACCGGCGTTCGCCTATACCGGCGTATCGCCGACGATGGTCACGGCCGTCGAGACGATCCTGGCCGAGAACGGCATCAATGACGTCGTCTTGTCCTCGCTGAGCGATGAGCAGGTCGTCGAGCTTTATGCTGCCGGCCAGTCGGACGATGGTCAGGAACTGACGAAGATCCGCGCCGTGCTGAACGATGAGGGCGTGTCGCGCACGATCACCGAGCAGCGCATGACGATGACCGAAGCCGATGAGCGCGGCCTGATGCCCGCCGGCGAAGATTCCGTGACCATGTCGGTCCAGAACTTCCTCGACCGCCGCAGCATGACCGTGGACGCCTCGACGCTGACCGACGCGCAGGTCGCGGAACTGTACTTCCTCGCCTTTTCGGGCGACACCGAAGCAACGGACGCCGAGATCGAAGCCATCCTGAGCATGTGATCGACGACGATCGTTGACAACAAAGGCCGCCCCTCGGGGCGGCCTTTTTTTGCATCCTCGAGCTGGCCGATGTTCAGTCTATCTTCGGCAACAACTCATCGAGCGATTTCTTCGCGTCACCATAGAACATCCGCGTGTTGTCCTTGAAGAAAAGCGGGTTCTCGATGCCGGAATACCCCGTGCCCTGGCCGCGCTTGGACACGAACACCTGCTTGGCCTTCCAGCATTCAAGCACCGGCATGCCAGCGATCGGGCTGTTCGGATCGTCCTGCGCGGCGGGGTTCACGATGTCGTTGGAGCCGATGACGATGGCGACGTCCGTGGTGGGGAAGTCGTCGTTGATCTCGTCCATCTCCAGAACGATGTCGTACGGCACCTTGGCCTCGGCCAGCAGCACGTTCATGTGCCCGGGAAGGCGACCGGCAACGGGATGGATGGCGAAGCGAACCGTCTTGCCTTTGGCGCGCAGCTTGCGGACAAGTTCGCTGACCGCCTGCTGTGCCTGCGCCACGGCCATGCCGTAGCCCGGGATGATGATGATGCTGTCCGCCTCGTTCAGGGCGGATGCGACACCATCGGCGTCGATGGCAACCTGCTCGCCCTCGACCGCCATCTGCTCGCCCTGCGGCCCACCGAAGCCGCCCAGGATGACCGAGACGAACGAACGGTTCATCGCCTTGCACATGATGTACGACAGGATCGCACCCGAGGATCCGACCAGCGCACCCACCACGATCAGCAGATCGTTGCCGAGGCTGAAGCCGATCGCCGCCGCCGCCCAGCCGGAATAGCTGTTGAGCATCGACACGACGACCGGCATGTCCGCGCCCCCGATGCCCATGATCAGGTGATACCCGATGAACAATGCGGCGAGCGTCATCAGGAACAGGGGAAGGAAGCCGCCGGAGTTGAAATACCAGATCAGGCAGAGAACCGAGACGCCCGCGGCAGCACCATTCAGAAGATGTCCGCCCGGCAGCTTCTTGGCCGATGTGTCGACCTTGCCCGCCAGTTTGCCATAGGCGATCACCGAGCCTGTGAACGTGATCGCACCGATAAATATGCCCAGGAACAGCTCCACCCGGAGTATGTTGATCTCCACGGTCGTTTTCTTGGCGATCAGCGCGGCGAAGGTGCCAATGTCAGCATAGACCGAGAGATTGTTCGAGGTTGCGCAGGCCGCATAGGACTGACCTTCCAGACAGCGTTCGATCCCGCTTCCAAGCAGAAGGTTCTTTACCAGCTCGATCTCCAGGTGCGCGTTCAGGCCCACGAAAACCGCCGCGAGGCCCACGAGGGAGTGCATCGCCGCGACGAGCTCGGGCATCTGCGTCATCTGGACCTTCGTGGCCAGTTGATAGCCGATCGCCCCGCCGAGGCCGATCAGGATGATCGACAGTGGCCAGAGCCCCGCGCCCGGTCCGATGATCGTGGCGGCAACGGCAAGCGCCATGCCCGCGATCCCGTACCAGACGGCGCGCTTGGCGCTTTCCTGTCCCGACAGGCCGCCGAGCGAGAGGATGAAAAGGACGGCTGCGACGACATAGGCCGCTGTGGTGAATCCGTATTCCATGAACCGGTCCTCCTTACGATTTCTGGAACATGGCGAGCATGCGCCGTGTCACGAGGAAGCCGCCGAAAATGTTGATCCCCGTCATGAAGACCGACAGCGCGGCAAGCAGGATCACGAGGACCGAGCCGGAACCGATCTGCGTCAGCGCGCCGAGAATGATGATCGACGAGATCGCGTTCGTGACCGCCATCAGCGGCGTGTGCAGCGAATGCGAGACATTCCAGATGACCTGGAAGCCGACGAAAACGGACAGGACGAAAACGATGAAATGCTGCATGAAGCTGGCGGGGGCCACGAGGCCGACGGCCAGCAACAGGATCGCACCGGCGGCGATCAGCCCGACCTGGTTGCGCGTCTGGAGCTTGAACGCGGCGACTTCGTTCGCGCGCTTCTCCTCCGCCGTAAGCTCCTTGGGCTTTTCCTTCTTCTGCACCGCGATGGCCGAGACCTTCGGCGGTGGCGGCGGGAAGGTGATTTCGTCCTTGTGGACGACCGTCGCCCCGCGGATGACGTCGTCTTCCATGTTGTGCACGACCGTACCGTCGGTCTTGCCCGGCGTGAGGTCCGCCATCATGTGCCGGATGTTGTTGCCATAGAGCGTGGACGACTGTGTCGCCATGCGGCTCGGAAAATCGGTGTAGCCGATGATCGTCACGCCGTTCGGGGTCACGATCTTTTCCTCGGGCACGGTCAGTTCGCAGTTGCCGCCCCGCTCGGCGGCGAGGTCGATGATGACGGAACCCGGCTTCATCGCCTCGACCATGTCCTTGGTCCAAAGGACCGGGGCCGGGCGGTTCGGGATCAGCGCGGTCGAGATGACGATGTCGATATCCGGCGCGATTTCGCGGAACTTGGCCAACTGCTTGGCCTGGAATTCGGGCGAGGACGGGGGCGCATAGCCGCCGGTCGCCGCGCCGTCGGGCAATTCGCTGTCGTCGAATTCGAGGAACACGAATTCCGCCCCCATCGACTCGATCTGTTCTGCCACTTCCGGGCGCACGTCGAACGCATAGGTGATGGCCCCAAGCGAGGTGGACGTGCCGATGGCCGCCAGACCCGCGACGCCGGCACCGATCACCAGAACCTTCGCCGGGGGCACCTTGCCCGCAGCCGTGACCTGGCCGGTGAAGAAGCGGCCAAAGTTGTTGCCCGCCTCGATGACGGCGCGGTACCCGGCGATGTTCGCCATCGACGACAGCGCGTCCATCTTCTGGGCGCGCGAAATACGGGGGACCATGTCCATCGCGATGACGGACGCACCCTTGTCGCGGGCCAATTCCATCAGTTTTTCGTTCGAGGCAGGATAGAAGAACGAAATCAGCAGTTGCCCGTGTTGCAACCGCTTGGCTTCGGTCTCGGTCGGCGGGCGGACCTTGGCCACGATATCGGCCACCTTGAAGAGTTGCGCGGGGGTCTTGACGATCTCCACACCGGCCGCGCGATAGGCCTCGTCGGTGAAGCCCGCTTTCTCTCCGGAGCCGGCCTCGACGGCGACTTCGTAGCCGAGTTTCTGGAGGTGCGCGGCACTCTCCGGGGTGATGGCCACACGGGCTTCGCCCTCATGAACCTCTTTCGGTGCGCCGATCTTCATTGCATGCTCTCCGGACTTGGGGCGGTGTCGCCTCTTATCTGTGTGACGAAAGATGGACAAGGCAAGCCACGTCAAACGGGACATTTTATTGCGCGGGAGGGCATGACCTTGGGACAGGACCTGACGGGTCGACATGCCGTGATAACCGGCGGCGGGACGGGCATCGGACGGGCGATAGCGGAAACCTTGCGCGATGCGGGGGCGGTCGTGACGGTGACGGGCAGGCGTGCGGAGGTGCTCGAGGCCGTGCCCGGCTGCACGCCCGTCGTGATGGACGTGGCCGAAGAGGCGTCGGTCGTCGCGGGCATCGCGGCGGCGCGCAACGCCAACGGACCCGTTTCCATCTGCATCGCCAACGCGGGGGTGGCAGAGGGTGCTCCGCTCCGGGGGACCGACGCCGCGATGTGGCGGCGCATCATGGCGATCAACCTCGACGGCTGTTTCCACACGGTCCGCGCCTGCGTTCCCGACATGGACGGCTGGGGCCGCGTCATCGCGGTGGCGTCGATTGCTGGCCTGAAGGGACTGAAGGGCGGGGCGGCCTACACGGCCTCCAAACACGGGATGATCGGCTTGATGCGGGGATTGGCGGCCGACCATCTGGGGCGCGGCGTGACATTCAACGCGCTCTGTCCGGGGTATGTCGATACGGACATCATCACGCAGAATACGGACCGTATCGTGGCCCGGACCGGCATGTCCGAGGCCGATGCACGGGACGTGATGATCGGCCTGAACCCGCACCGCCGACTGATCGAGGTCGACGAAGTGGCGGGCGCCGCGCTCTGGCTGTGTTCGGAGGCGGCGCGGTCGGTGAACGGACAGGCGATCCAGATCTCCGGAGGGGAATATTGATGGATTGGAACAGCTTGCGGGCCAAGTTTCACTTGCCGGACGGGGTGATCTATCTCGACGGCAACTCGCTCGGCCCGATGCCGAAGACCGTTCCGGCACGGGTGCAGGCGACGCTCGATGACTGGTCCAACCTGTTGATCCGCGGCTGGAACGAGGGCGCGGGCGGCGACGGCTGGATGGGCTGGCCGACGCGGCTGGGCGACCGGATCGGGCGGCTGATCGGTGCGGCGCCCGGAACGGTGACGACGGGCGACACGCTGTCGGTCAAGGTCTATCAGGCGCTCGCCTCCGCGCTGCATCTTGCAGGCGACCGGCGGGTGATCCTGTCGGACAGCGGCAACTTTCCGACGGATCTCTACATGGCCGAGGGGCTGATCGCGACCGTCGGGCGGGGTTGGCACTTGCGCACGGTCGACCCGGCGGACGTCGCGGCGGCGATCACGGACGAGGTCGGCGTGCTGATGCTGACCACCGTCGACTACCGCACCGGGCGCATGCACGACATGGCGGCGCTCGGAAGGGCTGCACGGGCGGCGGGCGTCGTGACGATCTGGGATCTGGCCCATTCGGCGGGCGCGCATGAGGTGGACCTCGGCGGGGTCGGCGCGGATTTCGCGGTCGGATGCACCTACAAGTACCTGAACGCGGGGCCGGGTGCGCCCGCGTTCATCTATGTACGCCAAGGACTGCACGGGGCCGTGCGGCCTGCGCTCTCGGGATGGCTGGGCCATGCCGCCCCCTTCGCCTTCGATCTCGGCTATGCGCCGGGTGATGGGATTGAACGGATGCGCATCGGCACGCCGCCGGTGCTGCAAATGGCCGCGCTCGAGGCCGCGCTGGATATCTGGGACGGCATCGACATGTCCGCGCTCCGGGCCCGCTCGCGCGCGCTTTCGGACCGCTTCGCCGCAGGGGTCGCGCGCCGCTGTCCTGACCTGGTTCCGGCGCTGGCCGCGGATGAGGCGCGCGGCTCCCAGGTCAGTCTGCGGCATCCCGACGGCTATGCGATCATGCAGGCCCTCATCGCACGCGGCGTCATCGGCGATTTCCGCGCACCCGATATCCTGCGCTTCGGGTTCACGCCGCTCTTCGTGTCGGAGGTCGATGTGGACGGGGCCGTCGACCATATCGCGCAGGTCATGGCCGATGCCGAATACCGAGAGGCGCGCTTTGCGGTGCGACGCGCGGTGACGTGAATGTCACGAATACCCGTGCATACCGCGATAGGGGTTTGAGGTGACCCGAACCGGCGCTAGCTGACGCGTCAGAGCTTTGGAGACGTCGATGCTGCGCGATCACCCCCGCCGATATGAACTGGCCAACGAACTGCACGCGCGCCCGTTTCCGACGCTCACGGCGCCGTGCCGCGCGGCCTTCCTCGCCATCAAGCGCGAGGAGGATGCGGCGAACCGCGACCGCAGTCTGGATCGAAAGCATCTGGAGGCCTTGCTGGACCGGTTCGGCGCCAAGCATCCCGCACCCGGGGCCACGCATTTCTTCGGCCAGTTGGGCAAGCACCGGCTCAAGTGGGAAAGTCACACGGAATTCGTGACCTACACGCTGTTCGCGGACGGGGTGGCGGACCGGCCGTTCGACGGGACGATCTTCGGAGAGTTTCCCGCCGACTGGCTGGCCGAATCTCCCGGCGTCCGCCTGACGTCCGCACTGATCCGGGTCGAGGCGGAGACCGACGAGGTCACGATCGAGAAAAAGCTGACGGACTGGTTCGTGCCCGAAAGCCTCGCCGTCAGCCGCGTTCTCGACGACAGCGCGATCATCGCCAGCGATTTCCGGATCGACACCGCCGGGCACATCCGCTTTGCGGTCTTCGCAGCCGATGAGACCGGCGAGCGGCGTGTCGGACGGGTCGTTCAGCGCCTGTGCGAGATCGAGACCTACAAGACGGTGGCGATGCTGACGCTGCCCCGCGCGCGCGCTCTCTCGGCCGAACTCGGAACGATGGACCAGACCCTGTCCGATCTCGTGGGCGCGCTGCGCGCGGGCGAGGCGCAGACCGAGACGACGCTCGCGGGCCTCCTGACCATCGGGTCGGACCTCGAGACGATGCTCGCGCGCTCCTCGTTCCGCTTCGGCGCGATGGAAGCCTACGAGGCGCTGGTCGTGCAACGGGTTCAGATCCTGCGCGAGGAGCGGTTCGGGGGCCGCCAGACCTTCTCGGAATTCATGATGCGCCGGTTCGACCCAGCGATGCGGACCTGCCGGTCCGTCCAGCGCCGGATGGAGGCGATGGCCGAGCGGGCCAAGCGCGCGGGCGATCTTCTGTCCACGCGGGTGAACGTCGACCGGTCCGAACAGAACGCCCAGCTTCTGAAGTCGATGGACGGGCGCGCCGCGACCCAGCTGCGCCTGCAGCGGACGGTCGAGGGCCTGTCGGTCGTGGCCATCAGCTACTATGCGCTGGGGCTTGTGTCGGCGCTGGTCTATCCGCTGGGGGCGCAGGCCGGGATTTCCAAGGAAATGGTGTCGGCGCTTGTGGTCCTGCCGGTCGTCGCAGCGGTCTGGTGGATCGTGCGCAGGATCCGCAAGGGAATGGACGCCGAGCAATAGGCGCCGGTCCCGCGGCACCGCCGACCTGGCGCGCCGCCTATTCCAGACGGATCAGGCTGCCCGCGCCGTGACTGGTGAACAGCTCCAGAAGGACGGCGTTCGCCACGCGTCCATCGAGGATGACGACGGCTCGGACGCCGCCTTCCAACGCCTCCAGCGCCGTTTCCGTCTTCGGGATCATCCCGCCCGCGATCACCCCGTCCTCCGTCAGCTGCCGGACCTGTCCCGCCGTCAGCGCCGTCACGACCTCGCCCGTGGCGTCCTTGACGCCCGACACATCCGTCAGCAGCAGCAAGCGGTCGGCCTTGAGCGCGGCGGCAATGGCCCCCGCCGCCGTGTCGCCGTTGATGTTGTAGGTCTCGTCGTTCTCGCCGGTGCCGATGGGCGCGATCACGGGGATCATCTCATCGCGGAAAAGACTGTGCAGCAAGCGCGGATCGACGGTCGTGGGCGTGCCCACGAAGCCCAGATCGGGGTCGGTCTGTTCGCAGACGATCATGTCGGCGTCCTTGCCGGTGATGCCGACCGCCCGCCCGCCTGCCGTGTTGATGGCCTGCACGATCCGTTTGTTGATCTCCCCGGCCAGCACCATCTCGACCACCTGCAGCGTGGCGGCGTCCGTCACCCGCTTGCCGCGGACGAACTCGGATTTCACGCCAAGCCGCGCCAGCATGTCGTTGATCATCGGCCCGCCGCCGTGGACGATGACCGGGTTGATGCCGACCGTGCGCATCAGGACGACGTCGCGCGCGAAACTCGCCATCCCTTCGTCCGATCCCATGGCGTGCCCGCCCAGCTTGATGACGACCACGGCGTCGTCGTAGCGGGTCAGGTACGGCAGCGCTTCGTTCAGGGTGCGGGCGATGGCGGCGTTGTCACGATTGGTCATGGCGTCCTGGGATCTCATCGGCTGTTCCGGTCTGGCTGGTGTCTGGCTGGTGTCTGGCGAGGGTGTGGCGCGCGTCGCAAGGGTTCAAGCGATTTCGGCGATCACGGATCTCAGTGTGGGAATCCCGAGTCCCTTTTCGCTGGAGGTGACGATCAGTTCCGGGAAGGCCGCCGGGTGACGCGCGAGAACGGCCCGCGTCTGGTCCAGAACCTGCTCCAGTTCCGTGTCCTTGATCTTGTCGGCCTTTGTCAGGACGGCCTGAAAGGTCACGGCACTCGAGTCGAGCAGGCCCATGATGTCCTCGTCCACGGCCTTTGCGCCGTGACGGGCGTCGATGAGAACGAACGCGCGGCGCAGGTTCTGGCGACCGGACAGATAGGCCTTGAGCAACCGCTGCCATTTGGCCACCACCGCCACGGGTGCGTTGGCAAACCCATAGCCCGGCAAATCCACCAGGTAATGGCTTTCGGACAGGGTGAAGAAGTTGATCTCCTGCGTCCGCCCCGGCGTGTTGGACGCGCGGGCCAGCGCCTTGCGCCCGGTCAGCGCGTTGATAAGCGTCGATTTGCCGACATTTGACCGCCCGGCGAAACAGACCTCGATCCGGTCCGACGGCGGCAGGCCGTCCATCGCGACCACGCCTTTCAGGAACTCTCCGCCGCTGGCGAAAAGCTTGCGACCGCGTTCCGCGGTTTCGGCGTCCGGGGTCTCGGCAACGGGGAAGGGCAGGGTCATTCGGTGACCCCGTCGCCGACCGCGATCCGACCGCCGACCGCGACCGTCGCATAGACGCCGAAATCGCGGTGACCCCAGCCGTCCTCGAGGGCGCGCAGGGTCGCCGCGTCGCGCGTGCCGGTCACCGGGCTTGCCTCGGTGGCACGGCACCGTTCGATCCGGTCCGTGACGCGCAGGGTGACCGCACCGATGCCGATGTCGCGACCGATCCAGTCGAACTCGGCCCAGGGCGGCATGTCATCAAGGACCAGATTGCCCCGAAACCGGGTCTCTTCCAGCGGTTGGCCGACGCGCTCGGACAGGGCCCGCAAGGATGCGCGGTTCAGGATCGCCACCTGCGCCGCGCCGTTGTCGGCCATGCCCGGTGCCGGGGCCCGGACCAGACGGGCCGGGGGATGTCGCTCGTCGGGCCAGAGCGGTCGGACCCAGTCGGCAAGGCGCGCGCCCTCCGTCTCGGGATCGAAGGTCAGCGATCCGGCCTCGGGGTGCATGACGGTCAGCGTCCCCGTCCCGGTCCGTGCGGTCACCTGCGCCAGACGCGGGCCCGAGGCGGTGACGATGAAATTGCGGCGCGGCTGCCAGGCGTCGGTGTCCTCGGCGCCGGCGTGCAGCAAGGCCCAGGCCCGGTCGCCCGGAAGCGGTGCGTCCGGCGCGAGGTCGACGGCCTCCAGCGCTTCGCGACCGATCCCCTTGATCGGGTGACGCCAGATCGAGGCGAGCCTCATTTTTTGGTCGCTGGCGGTTTCGCGCTGTTCGCCGCAGCGGGCTTTTTCTTCTTGAAGCTGCCCTTGATGTTGCCGAACAGGTCCGGTTTGGAGCCGTGGCTGCGCATGATCGCGTACTGCTGAACGAAGGTGATCGTGTTGTTCGCGATCCAGTAGACCACGAGCCCCGACGCGAACCCGCCCAGCATGAACATGAAGACCCATGGCAGGTAGGCAAAGATCATCGCCTGCGTCGGATCCGTCGGGGCCGGGTTCAGCTTTTGCTGGAACCACATCGAGATCCCCAGAAGGATTGGCAGGATGCCAATGAAAATCAGCGCCAGCGTCGTCCCCGGTTCCGGCGCCGCGTTCGGCAACAGGCCGAACAGGTTCAGGATCGACGTCGGGTCCGGCGCGCTCAGGTCCTGGAACGGACCGAAGAACGGCGCGTGGCGCAACTCCAGCGTCACGAAGATCACCTTGTAGAGCGAAAAGAAGATCGGGATCTGCAGCAGGATCGGCAGGCAGCCGGCCGCCGGGTTCACCTTGTTCTTCTTGTAGAGCTCCATCATCCCGGTCTGAAGTTTCTGGCGGTCGTCCCCGGCTTTTTCCTTCAGGGCTTCCATCTCGGGCTGCAATTCCTTCATCCGCGCCATCGAGACATAGGATTTATAGGCCAGCGGCAGCAGGATCGCCTTGATCCCCAGCGTCAGGACGATGATCGCGATGCCCATGTTCCCGATCAGCGCGTTCAGCCAGTGCAGGGCCGCGAAGATCGGCTTGGTCAGGAAATAGAACCAGCCCCAGTCGATGCTGTCCACGAAACCCGCGACGCCTTCCTCGTTCTGGTAGCGGCGGATCGTCTCCCACTCCTTTGCGCCCGCGAACAGGCGGCTTTCGGACACGTGGGTCTCTCCCGCCTCGACCGTGCGATAGGGCAGCCGGGTCTCGACCTGGTATCGGTCGGCGCGGTCGACGTATTTGACGACCTCGGAAAACGGCTCTCCGGTGCTCGGGATCAGCGACGCCATCCAGTACTTGTCGGTAAAGCCGATCCAGCCGTCCTCGCTCGCCTCGGTGATCTGGACGCGTCCGCCTTCGGCGGCGACCGTTTCCAGATCCACCATCGCGTCATAGTCGATTTCCTGCAGTTCGCCGTCCGAACGGGCAACGACGCCTTCGTGCAGGATGAAGAAGTTGATGGTATCCGGCTCGCCTTCGCGCGCGATCAGGCCATAGGGCGCAAGGCGCACGGCGGCCCCGGTCGTGTTCTCGACCGACTGGGCTACGGTGAACATGAAATCCTCGTCCACCGAGATCGTCTTGGTGAACACAAGGCCCGCGCCATTGTCCCAGGTCAGAACAAGCGGCGTCTGGGGCGTCAGTTCCACGCCCTCGGGGGCACTCCAGAGGGTCGTGGCACCCGGGACCGCGTCCCCCGGCAGCTCGCCGCCCGGCACCCAGCCATGCAGCGCGTAATAGGCCCGCGGCGCACCCGAAGGGTTCAGCAATGTCACGATAGGGGAATCGTCGTCGATCGTCTCGCGGTAGTCGAGCAGCGAAATGTCATCGAGGCGACCGCCTTCCAGCAGGATCGAGCCGGTGAGACGCGGCGTGCGGACGGTCACGCGCGGGGCGACCGTGAGGGCCGCCTCGCGGGATTCGGCGGGAGAGACGGGGAGGGCGTCTGGCGCGACGGCCGCCCCCGGTGCCGCAGGTGGCGTGATCGACCCGTCGAGCCCGGTCGCGAGGCCGTCGCTGGTACCGGTTTCCGCAACGGTCGGAGCCTGCTGTTCCGGAGGAAAAAGGAAAAA
>JBARXR010000139.1:0-5068 GCA_049647445.1 Jannaschia sp.
CTTCGACCGCGCCTCGGGGCAGCTCTGGTTCGACAGCGACGGCACCGGCGTCGGCGCCCAGCAACTCGTCGCGGTCTTCGCGCTGAACGCAAACGTCACCGCAGCCGATATCGACGTGTTCTGAGGGGAACGTTCCACCGGTGATGGTGTGACGGCGTCCAGAATGTCGCTGACCGCAGGCAAGGGCGGTCGGGTGTCGGCACCCCCGAACCCCGTGACGGAAGTCTTCACAGACTAACCGATCGGCCGTTTTGTCACTGCAATCCGGTCGATCATCTCGGACAATTCGGCGGCACGATGGTCGAAGGTGTGCGCCCCCAGCACGGTCCGACGGGCGCGCGCGGCCCGTTCAAGATAGGGTCCAGGGTCGGCGAGACAGGCCTCGACATGCGATCTGAACGCGTCGATGTCCGCAGCTTCTGCAATCGCATCCCCGAAAACGTCCGAAAGGCCGACGACCGGGTCCGTGATGATCGGCGTGCCCGATGCCGACCCGTCGAAAAGACGGTTCGAGAGGAAGCCGTTTTCGCGCATCGAGTCCCAGTGGTCGTTCAGCAGGATCAGGTGTCCGCCATAGGCCCGGGGAAGGTCTGCGTTCGCGATGGATGTCGCACGGACCATGCCGTCGGGAAGAACGCCCTCCCAGCCCCCTCCATAGAGATCGAACGGCACGCCCGACTGCACGCACCATTTGACCATGGTGCGATACTCTCGCCGGGAATTTCCGACGAACAAGCAAGCCGGCGTGCGCTCGCCCCCGACCGGATGTCCGAACAGCCCCAAATCCGTTGCCTGATGAAGCGTCGTCGCGTTCCAATATCCCGCGGCGCGCAGGTCCGCCGCATAGACATCCGAAGCAACGGCGATCTGGTCATATTCCTCGAGTTCACCATCGGCGATCCGGTCCGGATGCGAAATGATCCACAGCAGGTTGATCTTGGTGCGATCGATCCGGATACGGTGGCGACCCCGGATCATCAGGACGACATCTTCGTCTGCGGGATTGGCCTCCCAGACATCGGCGGTGTCGACCGCAGCGCGATGGCCCAGACGTTCGAACGCGGCGGCGAGCGAGTTGGCGAAATGGAAATCGCCCCACATCGGGGCTTCCTTGAGGTTCGGGCAGCTGATCTTGATCCGGATCGAGAGGCTGTGAACGGGGCGGCGGGTAAGAACCGGACGCTGACCGGCTGCCGGGCGTGTCGGCCGAACCGAGAATCCCTCGTTCAGCAAATGGTCGGACCCCGCAATCCCGATCCGTGTTCCCGTCGGCACATCGGGTGGAAGGCGAAGGTTGAAACGCCCTGCGTCGTCCGCACGGGCCGTGGCATGGGCCAGCACGCCGGACGGACCGATGGCGCAGACCACGCAAGGGCGACCGGGATGCCGCAGATTGCGGGCGTGCCCGGTCACGGTTGCACCGTCCTGCCGCAGCACTCGACCGCCGAAACCGCCGATCTGTATCCGGAGGCGTCTTTGCGCCCCGTCCGCATCGGTCCACGACAGGATCAGGTCGTCCTGCGGCATTTCCGCCAGCCAGAGCAATCCGGTGGACCCAAGCGGGACGATCTCCTGCACGTCGCCCGCTTCAGTGGTCGCGCGCAAGGACGCGATCGCACCGCCAAGACCACGCGCGTCGATCGTGCGTCCGGCGACCACAGGGACAACGGGATCACGCATCATGGACCGTTCGCCCCGAACTGGACCGCGTGAACCGTGTCCGCAAGTCGCTGCCGGACCAGATCGGAATGCAGCGTGATCGCATGTGCCAAGCGTCCGCGCTCAATGAGGCGGTCACGCGCCGACTGGTCTCGCAACAGCTTTCCCATTTTCTCGATCAGCCAATCCGCTTCGGGCTTTTGCGCGGGATATGCCGCCTTGGCTGCGAGCCATTCCGCGCCAAGACCCGTCTCTGAGTGGGGGGCCGGGTCTGCGGGGACCGAAATCGGCACTCCAGCTGCCTGACAGGCGGCCAAGAGAGACAACTGAAGCGGGCTCAGTCGACTTGTGGCCCGCAAGGTCGATGCGGTGCTGAGGTGTTCGGCCTGTGCGATCCCCTCTTCGGAAGACAGGCTCCGCCGCGTCCCGTTGGACAGGACATACCAGATCTCGTCCCGTTCGCAGACGAGAAGGTCAAATCGCGCTGCTGCTGCTGCTGCCTTGACCTGCCGTCTCATCGCCTTGTCCGTCGGTCCGGTGATCAGCAGCGCCGGGGCGTCGTCCGCCTGCTTGATCGCCGATGGGAGGGGAACACAGCCAAGGTCCTGCTCCCTGTTCGCGGGTGTCAGGCCGGTCAACGCAACGCGACCGGACGCGGTTGCGAGCTGCAGGCACCGCGCCGGATCGATCGATGGGACCGCGGCAAGCCAATCCGCCCGGTCCGCCCGGGCATCTATCACGAGGCGCCCTGACAGGATCGGGGCCAAAGCTTCGCCGAACATGACAGGGTCGGCCCAGAGCGCGAGCGGCACGGCGGTATCGCCCGTGACCGTCAGCAGATCGACATCCGCGAAGGACGCGACCCGCTCGGCCAAGCCGCGCGCAAGCGTATCGGCACCGCGGTCCATCCCCCCAAGAATGGTGATGCGTGGACGTTCAGGCCAGAAGATGCCGAGCGTTTCATGCGCGTCTTCGAGGCGGCGGCGGGTCTTTTCGCCGACGATATCCTGCGCCCCGGATCCGTGGTGCACGTGCGTCACCTGTCCCCAGGCCATGTTGCGGCGATAGAAGACACCGATCCTGTTCACGGCGTGGGGTCGGAAAATCGACGTGTACCGCAAGGCGAGATCCCAGTCCTGAAGCCGTGGCAGCACGTCGTCGAACCCCCCCATCCAGTCATAGACCCGCCGCCAGTGCACGATCGTGTTCAGATCCATGAAATTCTTCGAAGACAGCCGTATCGGTCGGAACAGGGGGCGCGAGATGTCCCTCAGTTCGACCTTGGCTCCCACGATCTCGGTGTCGAGATAGGCCGAGAAGGCGATGGTGGTGCCTGGACGATGAACCAGTTCCCGGACCATGAGGTCGAGAAACTGCGGGTGCCAGATGTTGTCGCTGTCCAGGTAGGCGATGATATCTCCGCGCGCGTGGCGCAGGCCCTTGTTGCGCGCCCCGGCCCCGTTCGACTTGAGGAATTTCATGTATCGAATGCGGGGGTCGTCGAATCCCCGCACGACATCGACCGTCCGGTCTTCGGAGGCATCGTCGCTGACGATCAGCTCCCAGTTCGGATAGCTTTGTTCCAGAACGGACTGGATCGCCTCGCCGATGGTGAAAGCGCGATTCCAGCTCGGCATGATGATGCTGACCAGCGGCAAGGGCCCGGGCAGGGGACGCGCCTGGATATCGCGTCGGAGTGCATCTTCATCTGAGACCAGCGTCGCGCGCTGACGCGCCGAGAGGACAAGGCGGGCAACCCACGCCGCGTAGATCGACTGATCCGGTCGCAGAGCGTGGGTCGGCTGGGGCAGGTCCGCACTGATGAGGGGCGATGGAGCCATGGGCGGCGCGGCATCCGGCACCGATCCGAGCGTCCCGAAACCCTTGACCAATTCGAATGCGAACGCACACGGGAGGGTCCCGGCCTTGACTGCCTCCGCGATGACGGGATGGAGGGCGCGCGCGCGCCGTTCGTCAAAGCCGGGATGGGGCGACGCCCCGGCGCGGGCACCCTCGGTCCGGTAGTGCTCCAGAGCGTCTTCCGGGGCCAGATCAAGGGGCAAGCCGGGCTGCGACCAGACATACCAGGCCGGATCGAACGCGCTTTCCGGGTCGGAGACGAAAGTTTCGAAGGCATCGCGGGACGCGGCCAGAACGGCGGCGTCGAGTGCGGCAAGATCCGGTATGTCATCCCGTTCCCGCAGTCCGGCCGTCGTCATCTCGAAGCGGGCGAACGGGCTCCCGTCTGCATCGTTAATGGCCAGCGAACGCGCGCCGGGCGGAATCTCGAGGCGCAGGTGTCCGGCCTTGTCGGTCGGTTGTATCGGCACGCCATCAATGTCGCCGAACACGTCTGCGGAGGCAAGCTTGCGGCCTTCGCGGCGGACGTGAAAATCAAGGGCCGTCGGCTCCACGCCGATGACGTCGAGGATCGGTCTTCCCGCCGTGACCGAAAATCCGACCGGCGCGCCGTCGAGCGTCTGCCCGCCTGCAACGACGTGCGCGAGGTGCTGTTGCCCGTCACGCAGCTCGGGCGGGATGCGATAGACGAAGCCCCGTGCGCCGTCCGGTCCGAAACCGGGGATCACATCCGTCAGCGGGACGGTGATCGTCTCGCCGGCATCGAAAGACAGAAGGACGTCAAGGGCGTTCGCCGCCCAGCCCCGGATGGCGACGAGGCGCGCGTCAAACATCGCCAGCCCCTCGACCGGGCCGGTTGGCTGTGCGGGTCGCCTGCCTTCCTTGATGTCGAATGTCCCCCCGCGAAGGATCGGTCCGTCGATGCCCCGACGCACCTCAAGGCGGTGCGCGCGACCGTCGTTGACGGCAAGCGGCACGGGGATCTCGAAGCCGCAGGTGATCGGCCCGAGACCCGCCTGCATCACGTCCCGGCGCGGACTGTCCGCCGTGACTTCTGTCAGGAACACGCCATCCAGCAGGACTGTCACCACCGTCGGTGTTTGGCGGTCCGCAGGGTCGACGGCCCAGCCGCGGATCACGCGCCCGTCCATCCTGTCGACATGGCCCGTAAGGCTGCCTTTGCGCAATCGCCGGACGATGCGCCGCGCGAGTCCCCGCAGGCCGTTCATTTCGTAGATGTTTCTCGTGCGTCGTACGCCGCGGCCAGCGTTTGGATCTGCTCGCGCGCGACCTTGCGCAGGCCGCGGACCGGTCCCATGTCGATCGCCGAAAATGGTTCCACGAACTTGCCGGGGACTTTCTTCGCGCCACGATTGGAGGCGAAGTCGGCATGGGCATGCAGGACCGCTCGGAACTGCGGGTCAGGGGGAATGCCGAGATGCTGGAGAAGCCCGCGCTCCGTGGTGTCTAGGTCATCGTACATCGTGTCGTAATTGAGCAGCAGGACCTGTCGTCGGAGTCGCTTTTCCTTGAGTATGTCATGGAGCAT
>JBARXR010000140.1:0-7309 GCA_049647445.1 Jannaschia sp.
GGAAGAATGTGAGCGCCGCGACCGCAAGGGCCTCTACAAGCTGGCGCGCGAGGGCAAGATCCCCGAATTCACCGGTATCTCCGACCCCTACGAGGCCCCGACCAACGCCGAACTGATCGTCGACACCGAAGGCTCCGAGGTCGACAATTGTGCCCAGCAGGTCCTCCTCAAGCTGGAGTCGATGGGTCTCATCAGCGGCTGACCAGACCGCTGCCAAACCAGAACCCCGAGGGGCGGCTCCGACAGCGGGGCCGCCCCTTTTCCGTTGTTGCCCGGGCGCCACAGTCGGGCGGGCCCGAGTCTTTCGTGGAACCGCACCGCCCGGATCGCGTTACCTTCTCGAACAAAAGCGCACCCTCAGTCCGGTGCAAACGTATCAGGGCCTCTGGCGGTACCGATCGCTGGGCGCGACACAAGGGTGCGGAGCGCATCAGAAAGAAAAATAATGTTGAACGATTTGAATATCTTGATTGTCGAGGATGAAGGTCTGGTCGCGCTCGACATGTCGATGATCCTAGAGGAGCGCGGCGCGCGCGTCGCCGGACCCTGCGGAACCGTCGAGGAGGCCGTGCGCGCCGTGGTAGACGGAATAGACGTCGCGGTCCTCGACGTCGACCTGCATGGAAAGCCCGTGTTCCCCGCCGCCGACCGCCTGCGGGAGATCGGCGTCCCGTTCATCTTCCACACCGGGCGCTACGACACCGAGACCCTGCGCCAGCGCTATGGCGACGTGCCGGTCCTGAGCAAACCCGCAGGCGACGAGGCGCTGGTTGCCGCCATCGCAGAGATCGCGGCCCGCCGCCGCGCCGCGATGAACTGACGCGATCCTGCCCACGGCCGTGGACACGAAAAAAGGCGCCCCCCTCGGGGACGCCTTTTTCTGTTCTGCCCCGAGGCTCAAGCGATCAATGAACGCTGACCGGTTCCAGATCGTTCTGCCGCGCCAGCGTAAAAGCCAGGTGCCGGTCGCCGACGAGGGCGACCTGTTCGCCGTTGGCCCTGTGCACGGAATAGAGCTCTTCCAGCCCACCTTCCTCGGCCTCGGCCTGCACCGCGCGCGGCAAATCCTCAAGCGCGACCTTGCGCACATAGACCAGCGTTCCGTCTAGGCGTTCGATGTCGGACTGTATCGTCATGATCTCTTTCCTTTCGTGACGCTGGTGCCAAGGCCGCGCGCGATCGCGCCGGTCCCCGGATTTATCTTAATTGTCTGCACAACGTTTTCGGGGGCGGATCGGTTCAAATCGACGTGCAGAAGGCCGTTTTCCATCGAAGCGCCCGCAACATCGACGCCTTCGGCCAAAACGAAGGCACGTTGAAACTGCCGCGCGGCGATGCCCCGGTGCAGATAGACCCGCTCGGCATCGTCCATCGATCGGCCCCGGACCACAAGCTGGCGATCCTCCAGCGTGATCGACAGGTCATCCTCGGCGAAACCGGCCACGGCCAGCGTGATCCGGAACCCGGACGCGCCGGTCTGCTCGATGTTGTAGGGGGGATACCCCTCGTTGCCCGTGCGGGCGGTGCGCTCCACCAGACGCTCCAGCTCGTCGAAGCCGAGCAGGTAGGGGTGCGTGCCGAAGCCGAGTTTGCTCATGGTCGGGTCCTCAAAGCCAAGCGATCCGAAACACTCCGGCCCTGTCGCGGCACCGAAGCTTCTTATGGAAAGGTGGGGACGCCGCGCGACGACTGCAAGGGGCCGTCGATGCCCTTTGAAAACCGCAGGCGCCCAGTATAAAGACGCCAGATCGCCGTCCGGAGACCCCGCCCAACATGAGCACTTCGCCGCAAGAGATGACCCACGAGGATGTGCTGCGCGTGCGCCTCGAGGTGCTGCGGCAGGATCACCGCGACCTGGACACCGCGATCCGTGCCATCGAGGAGCGCGTCGTGCCCGACATGCTGGCCGTCAAGCGCCTCAAGAAGCAGAAACTCGCCCTCAAGGACCGCATCGCGCGGATCGAGGATGAGTTGACGCCCGACATCATCGCCTGAAAGGCCCGCCATGACCGAGACACCGACCGTGGGGATCATCATGGGCTCCACGTCCGACTGGCCCACCCTCAAGGAGGCCGCCGAGATCCTCGACACGCTCGGGGTGCCCTACGAGACGCGCATCGTCTCCGCCCACCGCACCCCGGACCGCCTGTGGGACTATGGCAAGACCGCCGTTTCGCGGGGCCTTCGGGTGATCATCGCCGGGGCCGGGGGCGCGGCCCATCTGCCGGGCATGATGGCCTCCAAGACCCGCGTGCCCGTCGTCGGCGTGCCGGTCCAGACCAAGGCCCTGTCGGGCGTCGACAGCCTCTATTCCATCGTCCAGATGCCGCGCGGCTATCCGGTCGCGACCATGGCCATCGGGGCCGCTGGGGCCGCCAACGCCGGCCTGATGGCCGCCGGTATCCTCGCCCTTTCGGACCCCGCCCTCGCCACCCGCCTGGACCAATGGCGCGCGGACCTCTCGGCCTCCATCCCCGAAACACCGGACTAGGCGGGCCCTCGCCCCCATCACGGGTCCTCAAATACTCCGGGGAGCGCGAGGGGCAGGCCCCTCGCTCCGCCCACGCCCCAAGCGCAAAGGCCGGATCATGACCGACGCCCTCCCCACAGGCTCCACCATCGGCATTCTCGGCGGTGGCCAACTTGGCCGGATGCTCGCCGTCGCCGCCTCCCGCCTCGGCTACCGCACCCACATCTACGAACCGGGCGATGCCCCCGCCGCGCAGGTCGCATCCGACTGGACGCAGGCCAGCTACGGCGACGGCCGCGCGCTGGCGGCCTTCGCCGGGGCCGTCGATGTCATCACCTATGAGTTCGAGAACATTCCCGCCACGACCCTCGACCTGCTCGAAGCCACCCGCCCGATCCGTCCGGGCCGCGAAGCGCTGCGCATCTCTCAGGATCGCCTGACCGAAAAGGCCTTCCTCGAAACCCTCGGCCTGACGGTCGCGCCCTATCGCGATATCCCCGACGCAGGCGCCCTCGTCGCGGCCCTCACCGACATCGGAACGCCCGCCATCCTCAAGACCCGCCGCATGGGCTACGATGGCAAGGGACAGGTCCGCATCGACGACGCCGCCACCGCGGGCGAGGCGTTTGCAGCGATGGCCGGCGCCGACGCCATCCTCGAAGGCGTCGTCGCGTTTCAGCGGGAGGTCAGCGTCATCGCCGCGCGCGGGATCAACGGCGAAGTCACCTGCTTCGATCCCGGCGAGAACGTCCACAAGGGCGGCATCCTGCGCACCACCACCGTGCCGGCCGGACTGACCGCCGCGCAGCGCACCGACGCCGCCCTTCTCGCGGGCCGCATCCTGAACGCCCTTGATTACGTCGGCGTTCTGGGCGTCGAACTTTTCGTCACGCCCTCCGGTCTCGTGGTCAACGAGATCGCGCCCCGCGTCCACAACTCCGGCCACTGGACCCAGGCCGGATGCGCCGTCGACCAGTTCGAGCAGCACATCCGCGCCGTCACCGGTCTGCCCCTCGGAAACGGCCAGCGCCACGCGGACGTGGGGATGGAGAACCTGATCGGCGACGACGTGGACCGCCTGCCGGACCTCCTGTCCGCCCCCGACACGCAGGTCCACCTCTACGGCAAGGCGGAGGTTCGGGCGGGGCGCAAGATGGGGCACGTCAATCGCATCATCCGCTGATTTGCGGTTTTGTACAAACTGTGAAACCCGCACCCCGAAGTTACCCCAGACTGTGAAGAACCCATGTCAGACCGCCCCCACCGCAACTTTTATGGCCGCCGCAAGGGCAAGCACCTGAAGCCCTCTCAGGAGGGCTATCTCGAACAGGACCTGACCGCCCTGTCCCCCGGTGCCGTCGACTGGGACAGCAACCCGGCGCGTCACCCGCTCGATCTGGAAGGGGTGTTCGGGGGCCGCGACATCTGGCTGGAAATCGGCTTCGGCGGCGGCGAGCACATGATCCATCAGGCGGGCCTGAACCCCGACGTGGGCATCATCGGCGCGGAGCCGTATATAAATGGCGTCGCTATGCTGTTGGGAAAGATCAGGAAATCCGGCGTGACGAATGTCGCGATCCATCCCGGCGACGTGCGCGATGTCTTCGACGTCCTGCCCGACGGCTCGATCTCGAAGGCCTTTCTTCTCTATCCCGATCCCTGGCCCAAAGCCCGTCACCACCGCCGTCGGTTCGTGACGCCGGACCATCTCGGACCGCTGCACAAGGTCCTGAAAAAGGGCGCGGAATTTCGTGTGGCAACGGATATTCCCGACTATGTCCGCCAGGCCCTGGAAGAGGTTCCGCCAGCTGGGTTCACCCTGCAAAGCGATGACTTTTCAACGCCTTGGGCCGACTGGACCCGCACGAGATACGAGGCGAAGGCGATCCGCGAAGATCGAACGCCGCACTATCTGACGTTCCACAAGATCTGACGGCGGCCCCCGGCGTCACCAAGGACCGCGCCGTCAGACCGGAACGTCCCACCGCGCACCGGGCGGAACCACCCGGAACATGTCCGGGGAAAGGTTCCGTTTCGTCAACGATTCCAGAAGTTTGGCAGGCGGCTCATCCCGCGCCTCATTGGTCAGCTGGAACGTGCCCCAATGATGCGCCATCGCCTGTCTGGCGCCGCAGGCCAGCAGTCCCGCAACGGCTTCCTCCGGGTCCTGATGCTGATCGCGCATGAACCAGCGCGGCGCGTAAGCCCCGATCGGCAGGATCGCCAGCCGAAAGGGCCCATGTTCCGCCGCCGCGCGATAAGGCCGACCCCCGTCGAACCCGGTGTCGCCGATGTGCAGGATTTTTCCCGCCGCGGTTTCCAGGACGAAGCTGGCCCAAAGCGCCATCGACCGGTCCCGCGTGCCCCGCGCGGACCAGTGGTGGCACGGCAAAAGACGCACCACAAGCCCCGGAAGTTCCAGCGTTTCTCCCCAATCGGCGGCCCGTGCGTCGATCCCGTCGATCGCGTCCCGCAGGATGGTGTCATTCCCGAGGGGCGTCAGGACCGGCATGGCGAACCGCTCGTGCAGGCGCCGCAGCGTGGCGAGATCGAGGTGGTCGTAATGGTTGTGGCTCAGCAGCACCGCGTCGATCCGCGGCAGGTCGGCAAAGGCCACGCCGGGCGCCGTCACGCGCGCCGGACCCGCAAACGACAGCGGGCTTGCCCGGCGCGACCAGACGGGATCGGTCAGCAGGTTCAGGCCCGCCACCTGGATCAGCACCGTGGCATGTCCGATCATCGTCACGCGCAAATCGTCTATCCGCTCGGCCGGTTTGTCCTGCGTGATGCCCACGGTATCCGGCCAATCGGCCTTGCCGCCGCCCAACTGCCACCTCACAAGGTCGCCGAAACCCTTGGGATCCTGCCCTTCCGGATTGAAAAACCGCGTGCCGTCGAAATGGTCGCTGACCGGGCCTGCGTAATAGGGATTGGCGCTGCCGGTGCGCTGCACCGCGCAAGCGGCGGCGCCGAGAAAGCCGGTGATACCGGCGACGGAAAGAAAGGTGCGGCGCTTCATTGCGAGAGAGATAGGGTCGGCGGGGCAGGGCGGACAGGGCAGCCGACAAAAATCTTGACCGAAGAACGGGAATGGACGGGCGAGAGGTCGGCGGGTATCCCGGCTGCGACCGACGCACGGAGAGACCCATGAGCCACGGCCCCAGCCACCCCCTGACCGCTCGGGCCGAAGGTCCCCTGACCGGCGAAGCCCATGTGCCGGGCGACAAGTCGATCAGTCATCGATCGCTGATCCTCGGGGCGATGGCCGTCGGTGAGACGCGGGTGACGGGGCTGCTCGAAGGACAGGATGTCCTGGACACCGGGACCGCGATGCGCGCTTTCGGTGCGACGGTCGAACGCGAGGGCGGCACGTGGATCGTGCACGGCGTGGGCGTCGGCGGTCTGCTGGAGCCCGAGGACGTGATCGACTGCGGCAATTCCGGCACGGGCGTGCGCCTGCTGATGGGCGCTGCCGCGACGCACGGGTTTTCGGTGACATACACGGGCGACGCGAGCCTGCGCAAACGGCCCATGGCGCGGGTGACCGACCCGCTGGCCCTGTTCGGGGCGGTGGCACATGGCCGCTCCGGCGGTCGGTTGCCCATGACGGTCGTCGGCGCGCGCGATCCGGTGCCGGTGCGCTATGCCACGCCCGTTCCCTCGGCTCAGGTCAAGTCGGCCGTGCTTCTGGCGGGTCTGAACACGCCCGGCGAAACGGTCGTGATCGAGCGCGAGGCGACCCGCGACCACAGCGAACGGATGCTGCGTGGCTTCGGGGCCACGCTTGATATCGAGGACACCGATGAGGGCCGCGTCATCACCCTGCAGGGCCAGCCCGACCTGAGACCGCAATCCATCGTCGTGCCACGCGATCCGTCGTCTGCCGCCTTTCCGGTCTGCGCCGCGTTGATCGTGCCCGGATCGGACGTGCTTGTGCCGAACATCGGCCTGAACCCGACCCGCGCCGGTCTTTTCGAGACCTTGCGCGACATGGGTGCGGACCTGACGTACGAGAACCTCCGGGAGGAGGGCGGAGAACCCGTCGCCGACCTGCGCGCCCGCTTTTCACCCGACATGCGGGGCATCGAGGTTCCGCCGGACCGCGCGGCCTCGATGATCGACGAATACCCGATCCTGTCGATCGTCGCCGCGAACGCGCAGGGCACGACGGTCATGCGCGGCGTGGCGGAACTTCGGGTCAAGGAGTGTGACCGCATCGACGCGATGGCCAAGGGCCTTCGGGCCTGCGGGATCGAGGTGCGCGACGGGCCGGACTGGTGGGAGGTGGATGGACGCGGTCCGGGTGGCATGAGGGGGGGCGCGATCGTCGCCGTGCACCTGGACCACCGGATCGCGATGTCATTCCTGTGTGCGGGCATGGCGTCGGCGGAGGCGATCACGGTGGACGATGCGACGCCCATTGCGACGTCCTTTCCGATCTTCCGCGACCTGATGGGCGCGCTGGGCGCGACGTTCGCGGAGTAGACTGGACGCGACCGAACCTAACGGTGCGGGATGCCAAGGGTGCCGACGGCAGCGGCCCTTCGGAGCGCGTCGAGATAGCGCCGGGCCTCGGCGGGGCTGCGCAGATGATGGATCGTCTGGCCCCGATCCGCACGCGCGATCAGCCGAGCGCAGGCGGCGCGACCGGACTGACGTGTCCGCCAGATGTAGCGCCAGAAATCGAGGCTGAGTTGTTCGGGGCAATTGTCCGGCAGATCGGGCCTCGTGCGGCCCCACCAGCGAAGCGTCCGCCGCGCGATCCGCCAGAGCCGCAGGCCGACGCCGACGTCGAGCCAGATCACGGTATCCGCGCGCGCGAGCCGTGCAGGCCATGTC
>JBARXR010000141.1:0-1720 GCA_049647445.1 Jannaschia sp.
AGAAGGAGTCTCGGCAAACAGTAAGGCAACCCATGCACTGCCTTTTGATGGGCGCCAGCTCATCAGTTTTTCGGACAGCCGTCAGGGCACGGCGAGGTTCGCTGCCAATATGGAAACCAGCGGCGAACGCGGTTTCGTTCGCGGCTTCATCTATCATGCGGTTCAAAAAGCGGCTCAGGGAGCTGAGCTTACGTCTGAGAAGCGAGACGATCTCGAAAAGAAGCGTGATAAGCTTTCTCAACTGGTCGCTGAGATTCCCTCCTTCAAAGATGAATTAGCCGACATCGAAGCGCAGCTCGGCGGTGGAAAAGCTGCCGGAGTTTCTTGGCAAGAGATGACCAAGGCGCTGGCCGGTGAACCAGCGATCAGCATGATGGCAAAGGTGTGGGACGCCGAGCGGAGCGAACGCTATCACGGGGACCGGCAAGCGCTCGCCCGTTTTATGCTGCTAAGAGAGATGGCGCGCCGCCCTCGAAACGCGAATGCGATGGAAACGCTTGGTCTCGCACGTCTGAACTTCCCCGATATCGAGATGCTTGGACAAGAACGTCTTCCAGAAATCATTGCCGAACGGGGCTTCGGGATCACGGATTGGCGGGACTTTTTGTATTTCATGGTCGACTACTTGCGAAGCTATTTCGCTGTCGATGTGGATGATGGTGACGCCCGCTGGATGCCGGGCCGGGCAAGCCCCCGCAACGTTATCGGGCCTGACCAGCCACCGTGTTCCAAACGGGATCTGAATTGGCCTTCCATCAACCCAAAAGGCATACAGCCCGGTGCTGTCCTGCTCCTGACTTCAGCGCTCAATCTGGACCTGGCAGACAAGCGTGGGCGCCACGAAGTTAGCCTGCTTCTGCGTACGGCGTGGGAGCAGCTGTCGCCGCTGCTTTCGGTAGTAGGGGGCACGTTCCGATTGCAGCTTGAGAAGAAGGCGCAAATCGAGGCCGTTAAAAGCGCTTGGCAGTGCCCGCTGACGCGGCGGATTTTGCCGAGGCTGGTGTTTGGCCGATCCCCCAATCTTGCGGGCAAATCGAGTAGTCTTGAGAACAACAAGCCAGAGGCAGTGACTTTGCCAGTGTTACCGGCCCAGCGACCGCTTAGCCAAGACATGAAGATCAAAATCGAAAATTGGCTCCATTCTGATTCCACGGTGGTTGAGCTACGGCAGAAGGGGGTTTGGACAAACCTTCACGATAGAGCCGCAGCTGCCACGCCCTATTTACGCGCAGAGGAACATAGCGCCCAACAACCACCGCACCGGCTTCGTGACTTCGAGGAGCAGTTCAAAGAGGGCGAAATCAATTTGCTGGCCTGTTCAACGACAATGGAAATGGGCGTCGACATCGGCTCGATCGAAGCGGTTCTGATGACCAATGTCCCTCCGTCGATCGCGAACTACAATCAGCGAGCAGGTCGTGCCGGACGGCGCAACCAGGGTTTTTCGACGAGCCTCACTATCGCTCGTAACACACCGCTTGATCTTGAGACCTTTGCCGATCCGGCAGGTTATCTCCGCCGCAAGCTCGCTTCACCGAAGGTGTCGCTGGACTCTGATCGTATCGCCCAGCGCCATGCTAACGCCTATCTTTTGGCAGAGTGGTTCCGCGAGGTCGAAGGAGAATTTGCGAAGACCAAAAGCGGCGATTTCTTCGGCTGTAATGCCGACTTGCGACCTTTCGAGGGAATCCCGCCAGTCAATGTTTTCAACGAGTGGCTT
>JBARXR010000142.1:0-3324 GCA_049647445.1 Jannaschia sp.
TGGTCGTGCCGCAACGGGCGACATTCGGGGCTCTGTCGTCGGGCGGGCTTTACTAGCGGGCGACTGTCCGGCCCGCTTGCCCCCGGCCGCCCACCTTGCCGCGCCCGCGCCCTGCGTTTAGGGGAAGCGGCAAACGCCCGTCCCGGAGTGCCCATGCGTTCAGAAGTGCAGAACAACGTCGAAGCCATCGCCAAGTCCGTCGCTTTGTTGAAGCGGCGACTGGACTGGGAGACCGCGCCGCATCGGCTGGAAGAGTTCAACGCGATGATCGAGGATCCGACGCTTTGGGACGATCCCGAGCGGGCGCAGACCCTGATGCGCGACCGCCAGATGCTCATGGATTCCATCGAGGGCATCGAGGCGCTGGAGCGCGACACCTCCGACAACGTGGAGATGATCGAACTTGGTGACCTCGAAGGGGACAAGGACATCGTCGCGGAGGCCGAGGGAGCGATCGCGAGGCTGGTCGAGGTCGCCGCCGAGAAAGAGCTTGAGGCGCTGCTGGATGGCGAGGCGGACGGCAACGACTCGTTCCTCGAGATCAATTCAGGCGCCGGTGGCACCGAATCCTGCGATTGGGCCTCGATGCTGGCGCGCATGTACGTCCGCTGGGCGGAAAAGCGCGGTTATGACGTCGATTTGCAATCGACGACGCCGGGCGAAGAGGCGGGTATCAAGTCCGCCGTCTACAAGATCAGCGGCAAGAATGCCTATGGCTGGCTCAAGTCGGAGAGCGGGGTGCATCGCCTCGTCAGGATTTCGCCCTACGATTCCTCGGCCCGGCGGCACACCTCGTTCTGCTCGGTCTGGGTGTACCCGGTCGTGGATGACAACATCGAGATCGAGGTCAAGCCGAACGACATCCGTATCGATACCTATCGCTCCTCCGGCGCGGGCGGCCAGCACGTGAACACGACCGACTCCGCCGTGCGCATCACGCACCTGCCGACGAATATCGTCGTCACGTCCTCGGAAAAGTCCCAGCACCAGAACCGCGACATCGCGATGAAGGCCCTGAAATCGCGGCTTTACCAGATGGAGTTGGACCGCAGAAACGCTGACATCAACGCGGCGCATGAGGCCAAGGGGGACGCGGGATGGGGCAACCAGATCCGCTCCTATGTCCTGCAGCCCTACCAGATGGTGAAGGACCTGCGCACCGGCTACGAGACATCCGACACCGGCGGGGTTCTGGACGGCGCGCTCGACGGGGTCATGGCCAGCGTGCTTGCCTCCGACGCCTCGGGCAAGAGCCGGGCCGACGCCGGCGCGGATTGATACCTGTCCGGGCGCGCGGGGTGGGGATCGAAGGTCCTCCGGCCACGGGCACCAGCCACTTATAACCGCGCTTGCCGGGTGACACTCCGGCCTGACGCGTCGTCGCACGGCTCACCTCGGACGGGACGCGTTCCGGGCAACGACGACCTCCTCGAGCAGGCGCGCTGCCAGGGCCGCGCCGTCCTCCTGCCAAAGGGTTTCACCCAGATCGGCCGCGCGCGCATAATCGAAGCGGTCCAGCAAGCCTGTCAGGCTGCGCGTGGCCTTGTGCCCCCTGAATTGCTTGATCGGCAGCGTGACCGCCACCCCCAGCCGCTCCAGCCTTGCGGCGTTGTCTGGTTGGTCACCACCCACGGGCACGACAAGTTGCGGGCGCCCGGACCTCAGGGCCTCCGCCGTGGTCCCGATGCCACCGTGATGGACGATCGCCGCCGCTTCCGGAAAGAGCGGTGCATGGGCGGCATAAGGCAGGGCAAGAACGTCCGGCCCGTCCGGAACCGCCGCCGTGCCATGAAGGAGAACCACGCGCAGACCCATGTTGCGCGCCATCGTGACCGCTTCTGACCAGAAGCGCGCGCCGCCAAGGCCCTGCGCGATCGACCCCAGCGTTACGACCAGCGGCGGTGGACCGGCGCGCAACCAGGTCCGGACCTGGTCCGGCAGAGCGCCTTCCGGGGCAGGGGGAAAGCCCACCGTCCGGAAAGCGTGCGCCGAAGACGGCACAGGCGAGAAATGCTCGGACCAGAGCGCCAGTCGCATCGGCACCTCGCCGCCGAAATCGATCAGCGGCGTGCCGGGTTGCGCAGGCAGGCCGAGGGACGCGCGGATCTTTGTCAACTCCCGCCCGTGCCTGCCACGCAGCACCATGCGCATGACGGCGAGCATCATCCCGTTCCATGCCAGACCGAAGCGAGTCCCCGGGCGCTGGACGGCCAGCCCGAAGCCGCGCGCCTGCGGTGGGTCTTCGGGGGCGAAGGTCAACATCGGTTGAAGCACCAGCGGGACAAACGGCAGGCCCGCCCGTTCCGCCGCGATCGGCGCGCCAAGCGCGAACGTCGTGCCCGTCACGCAGGCTGCCCCGTCGCACAGGTCCAGCAGGCGAGGGACGAGGTCGGGCAGCATCGGGATCGCCATGCGGGACAGCAGCGGCGACGGGTCGCGCAGGATCGAGGCGGCAATTTCGTCGCGCGTCATCCCGAGGGCCGCACTGACTTCGGCTTCGGACGGCGTGACGGGTGTCGCGAGCAATCCCCACTTGCGCGCCACCTCGCAATCGTCGGGCGACAGCGCAAGGCGCGCCTCGATCCCTCGATTTTCAAGCGCACGGGCCAATGACAGGACCGGATAAAGATCGCCAAGCGAGCCCAGTGTCGTCAGGACCACCGCGCCCCGCCGTGACGGGGGAATGCGACCTTCGAGCCCCGGCAGACGCGAAACCCCGCTCCATTGCGGGGGCGGGGTCCGATCTTTTCGGGTTGTCACGTGGTGGTCTGGCTCAGGTCTTCGGAGCGTCGCTCGACGGCTTCGGCGTCGGAACCGGGTTGTTCGCCCCGGACTTGCTGCCGAGCGGATCGTCCTGCCGCTGCACCGCCCCCTCGAAATGCGCACCCGATTCGATGGCGATGGTCTTGTGGATGATGTCGCCCTCGACCCGCGCGGTCGAGGTCAGGCGGACCTTGAGGCCCCGCACGCGACCGATGACGCGGCCATTGACGACGATATCGTCCGCGATGACTTCGCCACGCACGATGGCGCCTTCGCCGACCGTCAGCAGATGGGCCTGTATATTGCCCTCCACCTCACCCTCGATCTGGATATCGCCCGATGTCTTGAGGTCGCCTTTGACCATCAGGTCCGACGACAGGATCGACGGCGCGACCTTGGGCTTCATGGCCGACGCACCGGCGCCGAGTTCAAGCCCGGCAGGCTTGGACGGCGGCTGCGACGGCGCGCCCGGAGACATGGCTCCGGGGACTTTGGGTTTGTCGGCGTCGCCGCCGGGCTGGTTCAGCTTCGATTTAGAAAACATCCTGACCTGCATTCAAG
>JBARXR010000143.1:0-11458 GCA_049647445.1 Jannaschia sp.
AAACCCGACGACGTCGCGCCGCAGGTCGAGACCGGTCCGTCCGAGCTGGACGTGCTGCTCGAAATCCGGGACAGCCTCCGGGCCGGACGCTGATCCGCGACACCTTCGCGCGGCTCGTGCGGTTTCGCGCGGTCCTGAGCCCGGCTCACGCCGCGTTCAGGACCACGAGGGGGTCGACCGCCTCCAGCCCGAGTGCGTCGCCGACGGCGGCGTAGGTCAGCTTTCCGGCATGTACGTTCAGACCGGCACGCAGGTGCGGATCCGCGAGGCACGCCGCCTTCCATCCCTTGTCTGCGAGCGCCAGCAGGAACGGCAGCGTCGCATTTCCGAGCGCGATGGTCGACGTCCGTGCCACGGCACCGGGCATGTTGGCGACGCAATAGTGCATGATGCCGTCGACCTCGTAGATGGGGTCCTGATGTGTCGTCGCCCGTGACGTCTCGAAACACCCGCCCTGGTCTATCGCGACATCGACAATGACGGCGCCGGATTTCATGTCGCGCAATTGCGCGCGCGAGACGAGTTTGGGGGCCGCCGCGCCCGGGATCAGGACGGCACCGATCACCATGTCCGCTTGCGCGACCATCTCGGCGGTGTTGCCGGCGCTGGCGTACCGCGTGCGAAATACCGACCCGAAAGCATCGTCCAGATAGCGCAGGCGCGGCAACGAGCGGTCGAGAACCGTGACAGTCGCACCCATACCGGCCGCGATGCGCGCGGCGTGGGTTCCCACGACGCCGCCGCCGATCACCACCACGTCCGCCGGGCCGACACCGGGCACGCCGCCCAGCAGGACACCGCGACCGCCATTGGCCTTCTGCAGGGTCCAGGCCCCGACCTGCGGGGCAAGGCGACCCGCGACCTCGGACATGGGGGCCAGCAGCGGCAAGCCGCCCGTTTGGTCGGTTACCGTCTCATAGGCGATGCATGTCGCGCCGGAGGCGATCAGGTCGCGCGTCTGGTCGGGGTCCGGCGCGAGGTGAAGATACGTGAACAGGATCTGCTCTTCGCGTAACATGGCCCGCTCAACGGCTTGCGGCTCCTTGACCTTGACGATCATGTCGGCGGTCGCAAAGACCTCGGGTGCGCTGTCGATGAGACGGGCGCCGACGGCCGCATACTCCGGATCCTCGAAGCCGGAACCGGCTCCGGCCCCCCGTTCGATCATTACCTGATGCCCATGAGCGATGGCTTCCAGTGCGGCGGACGGGGTCATGCCCACACGGAATTCCTGTGGCTTGATCTCCTTCGGGCAGCCGATGAGCATGGTACGTTCTCCGGGTTTGGCAGTCCTCCGGAACCTAGCCGGTCGACCTTGCAAACACGTCTTCATTTCCGCCATTGCATGGGTCATTGTCGCGCAAATTAAGCGAGACCAGCCTCAAACACGGGAAAATCTTGCATGACGAGCGATTATGACGACATCGATGCCCGTCTCTTGCGACTCGTCCAACAGGATGCGAGCCAATCCGCGACGCGACTGTCTGAACAGGTCAATCTCTCGCCGTCCGCCTGCCATCGCCGGTTGCAGCGCCTTCAGACGGCGGGTGTCATCACCGCACATGTCGCCCTGCTGGATCAGCGTCGCGTCGGCAGGCCGACCACCGTTTTTGTCGAGATCAGCCTTTCGACCCAGGCCGACGACGTGCTCGATGCCTTCGAGGCGGCGGTCGCACGCATTCCGGACGTTCTGGAATGTCATCTGATGACAGGGCCTTATGACTACCTTCTCAAGGTCGTCGCGCGCGATTCCGAAGATTTCGCCACCATCCATCGGCGCCACCTTGCGCGCCTGCCGGGGGTTGCAAAGCTTCAGTCGTCCTTTGCCCTCAAGACCGTCTGCAAGACGACCGCCCTGCCGGTCTGACGCCCTAGCCCCACAAGGCCGCGACGCCCATCACAAGTGCACCGGCACCCACACCCTGGATCGTATCCTTGCGCCAGGCCCCGACGCCAAGCGCCGCCATCGCTGCGATCAGTCGGACCGGATCGGTCGACCCGCCCGTCGCTTCCGGCCAGACCACGAGGGGGGCCACCAGGCCGGGCAGGACGGCGACGGCGGTGTAGCGCAGATGACGCAGGACCCAAGGAGGCAGGGGCCGGTCGCCGATCAGGCCCAGGAACACGAAGCGCGTCACATAGGTCAGCACCCCGAGGCAGGCGATGACGCCCCAGACTTCGACGTCGCTCATGCCCGCCGCTCCACTTCCGCTCCGGTCGCGAGTGCGAGGGTCGCTGCGGCGATCAGGCCGAGGTTCCACGGCAACCACGCCAGAAGCAGGGCAGCCACGACGGAAACGAAGGCCGCGGCCACATGGGCCCTCGATTTCAGCATCGGTCCCGCAAGGGCCAGGAAGGCCAGCGGCATGGCGAAGTCCAGCGACCAATCCGCGGGAATTTGCTGGCCCAGAAGCGCTCCGGCCAAGGTCGCTCCGACCCATGCCGGAAAGACCGGCAACGCGACACCGGCGAAATACGCGACCTTGTCGGCGATGGTCCATGCGGAATGCGTGTCGTATGCGGCCTGCGACAGGGCAAAGGTCTGGTCCACCAGCAGATAGGATATCAACGCGCGTTGCCAGAGCGGGGCTGCCCCGAGATGCGGCGCGATCGAGGCCGAATACATCACCATCCGCAGGTTGACCGCCAAGGCCGACAACACGACCACGAGGAAGGGAACGCCGTCGCCCATCAACTGGAGGGCCGTGAACTGCGAGGCACCCGCGATCACGATGGACGAAAATGCCATGATCTGCGCCAGTGACAGGCCCGCTTCGGCCGCCAGAACGCCGAACAGGGCCCCGAACGGCACCATGATCACGATGAACGGCAAACCCTGAGCTATGCCCTTGAGAAACGAAGGCCTGACCATCGCTTGCATCCCCTCGCCGTCGCAGACAGGTTGCAGGTATCCGCCTTGTTCGCAGGTCTCAAGTGTCAACCCAGACGCCCGCCACCCTTCGTGTCGCCCCCGACCCCGGCGCCCCCGGCCTGACCCGTCCGGTCACGGGTCGGGACCAGAGCGGTGCGCCTGTCGATCTGCGCGTCGTGGAGGAGCGCCCCTTGACGATCTATCTGAACTCCCGAGAGATCGTGACGGCGATGACCCTTGGCGACCATCCGAAATGGCTTGGGCTCGGGTTTCTGGTCAACCAGGGCATGATCCGCCGTTCCGACACGGTGACCGGGATAGATCACGACCCGGAACTGGGTGTCGTGGTGGTCCGCACCGCGGGGGAGACCAACCACGAAGCGAAACTGGCGCGGGCCACACGCACATCCGGCTGTGCGGTCGGCACGGTGTTCGGTGACATGATGGAGGGCCTGGCCGGGCTGACGTTGCCGTCGACGCCGGTGCGCGTTTCGGATCTTTCGTCGTTGTCTGCCGCGATCAGCCGCACGCCGTCCCTTTACCTTGAAGCGGGGGCGATCCATGGAACCTGCCTGTGTCACGGACCCGACCCGATTGCCTATTTCGAGGATGTCGGACGCCACAACGCGGTCGACAAGCTGGCGGGCTGGATGCGCGTCACCGAGACCGATCCGGCGGACAAGACGCTCTACACGACCGGGCGGCTGACCTCCGAGATGGTCATAAAGTGCGCCCTCATGGGGATTCCATCGCTCGTGTCCCGCTCCGGCTTCACGGCGTGGGGTGTCGATATCGCGCGGCAGGTCGGTCTGACCGTAATCGGTCGGATGAAGGGCAGCCGCTTCATCTGTCTCAGCGGTGAGGAGCGGGTGATTTGGGACATGCCGTGAAAGTGATGTCCCTGCGCTGCGTCGCACGGCGGGTTCGGCCATGATCCAGCCCCATGGCGTCATACTTGCGGGGGGGCGTGCGACCCGCATGGGCGGCGGCGACAAGGGGCGGCTGGCCCTCAAGGGCCGCACGCTGATCGCCCGCGTCATCGACGTGCTTGCCCCGCAGGTTGACCGCCTCGCCCTCAACGCCAATGGCGATCCCGGTCGCTGGTCCGACCTCGGCCTGCCGGTGTTGCCGGACACGGCGGGCGATCACCCCGGTCCGCTGGCCGGTGTTCTGGCCGGTCTGGACTGGGCCGCGTCGGTCGGATGCCCGCACATCGTGACGGCCGCTGCCGACACGCCGTTTCTGCCGCCTGACCTTGTGCCCCGCCTGCTGCTGTCCGTCGGTCCATCGGGGCTTGCGCTCGCGGCCACGCGGGACGGCGGGCGGGTCTGGCCTCAGCCGACCTTTGGTCTCTGGCCCGTTGCCCTGCGTGAAGACCTGCGCAACGCTTTGGCCGAAGGCACCCGGAAAGTCCTGCATTGGACCGATCGCCATGATGCGGGTCTCGCGGTTTTCGCGACCGAGCCCTGGGACCCCTTCTTCAACGTCAACACGCCCGATGACCTTGCCAGGGCCGAGGCGATGGCATGAAGCTCATCGGGATCGTCGGTCTCAAGAACGCGGGCAAGACCACGCTGACCGAGCGTCTCGTGGCCCATCTGACGGCGCAGGGCCTGACCGTCTCGACCTTGAAACACTCGCACCATCTGATCGATCCGGACCGACCGGGAACCGACAGCCACCGGCACCGCATGGCGGGCGCGCGGCAGGTGATCCTTGCCTCTGACACGCGGCTGACCACCTTCGAGGAATTGCCGGCGCCAGAGCCCCTCGAGGCGATCGTCGCCCGTCTCGCTCCTTGCGACATCGTGCTTGCGGAGGGCTGGAAGCGGGGCACGCACCTGCGGATCGAAGCCTGGCGTTCCGCCTGTGCCGCCCCGCCGCTGGCCGTGTCCGACCCGTCCATCGCGGCCGTCGCCGCGGATGCACCCCACGGGGCGGCGCAACCCCGCTTCGATCTCGACGACATCGTCGGCATCGCGGAGTTCGCATGTTCGATCTGATCCTCGTCGCGGATTGGTCCGCCGCCGCCAGACCGACGGGGCCGCGCCCGAAAAAGGACGCCATCTGGGTCTGTGCCGATCTGCATGGTGCGCAGGTGACCGAGTATTTCCCGACCCGCGCCGCCGCCCTCGACTGGATCGACGGTTGGCTGGCGCAGGGGTACCGGACACTTCTGGGGTTCGACTTCGCGTTCGGCTACCCGAAGGGATTTGCCGAAGCTTTGACCGGACGGGCAGAGGCGCTGGCGGTCTGGGACTGGCTTGCGGACCGGGTGACCGATCAGTCCGACAATGCCAACAACCGTTTCGACGTGGCGCAGGACATCAATCGTCTGTTTCCCGGCATCGGGCCTTTCTGGGGGCGTCCCGCTTCGCTGAACCTGCCGGACCTGCCCCCGACCGATGCCGCGCGCCTGGATCACGGACTGCCGCCGAAACGCGTGGTCGAGACGGTCGTGCCTGGCGCGAAGACGCTTTGGCAACTGGCCTATGCGGGGGCCGTCGGATCGCAGTCTCTGGTCGGCGTCGCAGGGCTTTGGCGTCTTCGCGACAAGTGGGGCGATGCGCTGCAGGTCTGGCCGCTGGAGACCGGCTGGACAGTCCCGACAGCCCGAATTGCGCTGGTGGAAATCTATCCAAGCCTCTGGCCGCCTGCGCCAACCGCGATAAAGGACGAGGGACAGGTCATCGCGACCGCCCGTTCGTTGCGCGGCGCGACCCCCGGATGGTTCACCGAACCGGCCGCGCACGGCGACGCGGCGCGCATCGCGCACGAGGAGGGGTGGATATTCGGTGTGCGCTCCGAGGGCGACTGTTACGCACCGCCGGCGGGGGTGCTCTGGACCCCCGTCGATGATGTCATGGCGACACTACGGGCCGGGTCGGCGTGCGTTTGCGACGCCGAGACGCTTCCGGTGAGTCGGGCATCCGGCCGCATCCTTGCCGAAGCGCTCTGGGCCCTGCGCGCCAATCCGCCCGCGGCCAACGCCGCCGTTGATGGCTGGGGGTTTGCCCACGCCACGCTCCGGCCCGGCCCTATACCCGTTGTCGCCGGTCGTGCCGCCGCGGCGATCCATGCGGCTGGTTCGGTACCTCCGGGGCACGCGGTGCGGATCTTCACAGGGGCGGCCTTGCCGGCCGGTGTCGACACGGTGGTCCTGCAGGAGGACGCGCACGCGACGGACGGCCTGCTGCATCTTCGTGCGTTGCCGAAAGCGGGGGCAAACACCCGTCCCGCGGGCGAGGACGTAACGGCGGGTGCGATGCTTCTGCGTGAAGGCAGCCGGTTGCGCCCGACCGATCTCGCGCTCGCCGTGGCTGCGGGACACTCCCACGTTCCCGTGCGCCGCCGCCTGCGCGTCGGGGTCCTGTCGACGGGGGATGAAATCATCCCGCCGGGCGCGCCGGGGGGCGGCATCTTCGACGCGAACCGCCCGATGCTGCTTGCGATGCTGGCCGGATGGGGAATGGAGGCCCTGGACCTCGGCCATGTGCCCGATGACGCCGCCGTCCTGCGAGCGGCACTTGATGCCGCGCGCGTCGATGCGATCCTGACCTCGGGCGGCGCCAGCGCGGGGGACGCGGATCACCTGTCGCGGCTTTTGTCGACCGAAGGCGAAATCCTCCATTGGCGGGTTGCGATCAAGCCGGGCCGACCGCTGATGATCGGGCGCTGGAAGGGCTGTCCGCTTTTTGGTCTTCCCGGCAATCCGGTCGCGGCCTTCACCTGCGCCGCCCTTTTCGCCCGCCCGGCCCTTTTGCGGATGGCAGGCGCGGACTGGCGGGAGCCGCAGCCGATCACGGTCCCCGCCGCCTTCGCAAAGCGCAAGAAAGCCGGACGCCGCGAAATCCTGAGGGCCCGCATCCGGGACGGCAGGGCGGAAGTCTTCGCCTCCGAGGGGTCCGGCAGGGTCTCGGGCCTGAGCTGGGCCGAGGGCTTTGTCATTCTGCCCGATGGCGAACTGGACATCTCCCCCGGGGATCCCGTGGCTTTCCTGTCGTTCACCGACCTGGGTCTCGGCTAGAACAGCGCCCTGCGGTTCAGCGCTTGATCCCGTTCGCCCGTGCGACGAAATCCACGAGGTGGGGCACATAGTCCTCTCCGCCGTCTCCGCCGGTGTTGAGCGCCATGGCATAGGAATTGCGCACGGCGGCCCCGATCGGGTTCACCACCCCCGCGCCGACTGCCATCGCCCCCAGATAAGCCATGTCCTTGTGCGCATTGGTCAGGCTGAACTTGTGCGCCTCGCGGTTGCCTTCGACGGCATAACCCATGAACGTCTGGTAGAAACCGCAGTCCATGCGGCTGCCCCGGATCACCTTGTCGAAAGTCATGGTGCCAAGCCCGGCCTTTTCCGCCATGGCCAGCGCCTCGGCATAGATCGCGCCATACCCGAGCGACAGAAAATTGTTCAGCAGCTTCATCTTGTGACCCGCCGCAGGGCCGCCGACATGGGTGACCGTGGCGGCCCAGGTGCGCAGGACAGGCTCGATCCGGGCAAACACGTCCGGGGCCGCGCCGACCATGGCCGACAATTCGCCCGATTCAGCCTGAACCGGGGTGCCGCCCAACGGCGCGTCGACCCAGGCGATCCCCCGGTCCGACAGCTTTGCCGCAAGCGCTTCGGTCGAGACGGGGTTGGACGTGGAACAATCGACGACGACACCGCCCGGGGCCATCTCCGCGGCCAGAACATCCACGATCGCCTCCACCTGCGGAGAGCCGGGGGCGCAGATGTGGACGATGTCGGAGGCGCGGGCCAGGTCACCGAGATTTGCCGCCTCGGTCGCGCCCTTGCCGACCAGATCCTCGATCGGGGCGCGGTTGCGGTGCGCGATCACCGTCAGGGGATGGCCCGCCTTGAGGATATTCGCGGCCATTCCATGGCCCATCAGGCCGACGCCCACAAATCCGACTTTTTCCATATCGTGCCCCTCCCAAGGGTTGTCGTCAGATCGAGCCTGCCTCGACCATGTAATTGTTTGCCGTGCACATCATCGCGTCGTCCGATGCGAGGAACAGCACCATCCGCGCAACATGCACCGGGTCGATCAGGTCCGGAAGACATTGCCGCGCGCGATGCTTCTCCAGCGCTTCGGGGGTGGCCCAGAGATCGCGTTGCCGGTCGGTCATGATCCACCCGGGCACGACGGTGTTTACCCGGATGCGGTGCTGTCCAAGGTCCCGTGCCATCGTCCGCGTCAGCCCGTGGACCGCCGCCTTGGCGGTCGCGTAGGCGGGAAAGCCGCCGCCGGCTTCCCACCAGCTGTTGGAGCCCATGTTGACGATCGATCCGCCGCCGCGTTCGATCATGTCCGGAGCGGCTGCCTGAATGGCAAAGAACATGTGACGCAAATTCGTCGCCTGACGCTCGTCCCAATAGTCCGGTGTGACCTTCCGCCAGTCATGACGGTCGTCGCGGGCGGCATTGTTGATCAGAACGTCCGCCGGACCGATCCGGCCGCGCAGCGCGTCGAAGCCATCCCGCAGCGCGGCGATATCGCGCAGATCGCAGGCTTCATGCGTCACCGTCTCGAATCGTGCCGCCATGGCCGCACCGCCCGCCGCGTCGATGTCGAGAAAACCGACCCTGGCGCCCTGCTCGGCAAAACCCGCGACGATTTCCGCGCCGATCCCGGAGGCACCGCCCGTCATGTAGACAGTCTTGTCCCGCAGGCTTGGATAGGTTGCGAACTGGGACATTGCGGCTCTCCGACGGTGATGCGTGTTTGGCCTGCACCCTAGGGATCAGGCCTTCGGGCGCAACCGTATCACGACATCGACCTTGGCGATTTCCATCCCCTCGGGCGCATCCGGAAGGTTCAGGATTTTCAGCGCCTCGCTGCCGGCATCGGTCAGGCGCGCATCGTTTTCCCAATAGAAATGCGGATGGTCGTCCAGCCGCGTGTCGAAGTAGGACCCGGTTCCGTCGACCGTGATCTCCTGCACGAGACCGGCTTCGGAAAAGGCGCGGAGCGTGTTGTAGACCGTGGCGAGCGACACCTTGTCGCCGGTCCGCCGGGCCGCGTCATGCAGCCATTCCGCCGTCACATGCCGGTCGTGGCCATCGCCCACCAGCAGCGCGGCGAGCGCCACACGTTGCCGCGTCGGACGCACGGCCGCGCGGGCAAGCCAAGCCTCACCCCGAGACCGGGCGGTATGCAGGTTCGTCTCCATTGCGCATAATATAGTAGTGCGACCGGTCCGGTTTCAATTGGTTTCGCGCGGGATGCACGATCGTGCCCTGCCGCACCGCAGCGGCGAGGCAGGGTTGCGAGGCTGGAACAGCGGCAGTAGACCGCTCAAAACCATTTGACCGGGGGACCAATGGGCCAGTTTCCGACCAGCTTCGACCGAGACGACCTGCTGAAGTGCGCGCGGGGTGAGCTTTTCGGCCCCGGCAACGCGCAACTCCCCGAACCGCCGATGCTGATGATGGATCGCATCACCGAGATTTCCGACGATGGCGGCGCGCACGGAAAAGGTCACGTCCTGGCCGAATTCGACATCACGCCGGACCTGTGGTTTTTCGACTGCCACTTTCCCGGCAACCCGATCATGCCCGGATGCCTCGGCCTCGACGGGCTGTGGCAGCTGACCGGCTTCAACCTCGGCTGGCGCGGCTGGCAGGGGCGGGGCTATGCCCTTGGGGTGGGCGAAGTAAAGCTGACGGGCATGGTGCGGCCCGACCGCAAGAAACTGACCTACAAGATCGACTTCACCAAAGCACTGCAAACCCGGCGCCTGACGATGGGCGTGGCCGATGGGATCGTCGAGGCGGATGGCGAGGTCATTTACCTCGTGAATGACATGAAGGTCGCGTTGTCGGAAAGTTGACCCGGACCGTACCGGATACGGTCGGCGGTTTCATCGCCGGAACCGATCGCGGCTGGCCAATGCGCCGCATTCTCGCGGCGGGCCACGCCCCCTTTGCCCGCGCCATCCGCCTTGCCCCATCCTGTTGCGCACCCTAGACAGGCCCCGGACCGCCACCCAAGGAGAAGCGCATGCGTCGCGTCGTCGTCACCGGAATCGGGATCGTCTCGCCCATCGGAAACACGCCCGATGAGGTCGAGGCATCCCTGCGCGCGGGCAAGTCCGGCATCACCTTTGCCGAGAAATATGCCGAGCACGGGTTCCGGAGCCAGGTGCACGGCATGCCCGACATCGTGGTCGAGGATCACATCGACAAGCGCAACCTGCGGTTCATGGGGCCGGGGGCCGCCTACAATTTCATCGCCATGGAGCGGGCGATCGCCGACAGCGGGCTGGAGCAGAACGAGGTTTCCAACGAGCGCACCGGCCTTGTCATGGGGTCTGGCGGGCCGTCCACATCGAACTTCTTCACCGCCTTCGATACGGTGATTTCCAAGGGCAGCCCTAAGCGCATGGGGCCGTTCATGGTGACGCGCTGCATGTCCTCGACCAATTCGGCGTGCCTTGCGACGCCGTTCGGGATCAAGGGCGTGAATTACTCGATCACCTCCGCCTGCACGACGTCGCTGCACTGCATGGGCAACGGGGTGGAGCAGATCCAGTTCGGCAAGCAGGACATCGTCTTCGCCGGCGGCGGTGAGGAAGTCGACTGGACGCTCTCGTGCCTCTTCGACGCGATGGGCGCGATGTCGTCCAAGTATAACGACACCCCGGAAAAGGCGTCGCGGCCCTATGACGTGACGCGCGACGGGTTCGTCATCGCCGGCGGTGCCGGGGTCGTGGTGCTGGAAGAGCGGGACAGGGCGATTGCCCGGGGCGCCAAGATCTATGGCGAAGTCACGGGGTACGGCGCGACGAGCGACGGGGCCGACATGGTGGCCCCGTCGGGCGAGGGTGGCGAGCGTGCCATGCGTCTGGCGCTGTCCACACTGCCCGAGGATCGCAGCATCGGTTACGTGAACGCCCATGGCACGTCCACGCCGGTTGGCGACATCAAGGAAGTCGTCGCGTGCCGCAACATCTGGGGCGAGGGGAACACACCGCCCATCGGCTCCACCAAGTCGATGACAGGGCATTCCTTGGGTGCGACTGGGGTGCAGGAGGCGATCTATTCGATGATCATGATGAACAAAGGCTTCATCGCGCCGTCAATCAACGTGACCGACCTCGACCCGGCGCTGGCACCGTCCGAAATCAACACGGAATTGAAGGAAGGTGTCGAGATCGACAGCATCCTGTCCAACTCCTTTGGGTTTGGCGGCACCAACGGCACCGTCATCATCTCGAAGCATCGGGCATGAGGGGGATGACGCGGTTGGCGTGATGTCCGAGAGCGGTAACGAAGTCGTCTGGGTCGCGAATGTGAGGGCGACGTCCGGCATTATCTTGGGTTTAAAATGGCCTAAAGGACTCAAGGCGGCAGCCGAATTTGTGAGACGATCAAAGGATGGCGAAGCGATCCCGGCGGAGACTATCCGTCGAGTGTCGTCTCGGACCAATACAAAGCGAAGCCGAAGCCAATCTTCAATGCGGGTGGTCTTTATGGAGGCACCCAGCCGGTCGCCGAGATCCTGCGCGGGCTAGAAATGGGTAGGAACGGACTCTACCCGTTTGAGTATCTCGATCAGGATGGCGAGACGCCGCTGC
>JBARXR010000144.1:0-2046 GCA_049647445.1 Jannaschia sp.
TGCCATCGAAATGGATCATCGCCTCGGTCTACATGCTGTCCGGCATCGCCTGCGCGGTGGCCGGTCTCCTGATCGCGGCCCGGCTCGGGTCAGGGTCGTCCAACGCCGCCGTCGGGTTCGAACTTCAGGTCATCGCCGCCGTCGTTCTGGGGGGCACGTCCCTCTTCGGGGGGCGGGGCTCGATCCTCGGCACGCTGCTCGGGACGCTGACCATCGCGGTCATCGGCAACGGGCTGATCCTGATGCACATCTCACCGTTCTTCACGCAGATCGTGACGGGCGCGATCATCCTCGTCGCGATCTGGCTGAACACACGGATCTTCACCGCCAACTTCACGTTTGCCCGCAAGCCATAGCCCACCGGATAGGACCGTCGCCAGCCCCTCAGGGGCGGGCCACGGCGAGACAGGACCACAGACCATGCAGACCATCTCGGACACATCAGGGAACGCGATCGACCAGATCTTCGGCCGCCCGAAGGCCCTCATCGGAATGATCCACTGCCCGCCGTTCCCCGGCGCGCCGCGCTATCGCGGCGACACACTGGATCGGATCTACGATGCCTGCCTCAGGGACGCAGAGGGCCTGATCGGCAACGGCCTGCACGGCCTGATCGTCGAGAACCACGGCGACGTGCCGTTCTCAAAGCCCGATGACATCGGGCCGGAAACGGCGGCTTTCATGTCCGTCGTGGTCGATCGCATCAAGCGGGAGTTCGACGTGCCGGTCGGCATCAACGTGCTGGCCAATGCGCCCATTCCGGCCTTCGCCATCGCCCGTGCGACAGGTGCGGCCTTCATCCGGGTGAACCAGTGGGCCAACGCATACGTCGCCAACGAGGGCTTCATGGAGGGGCGCGCGGCCGAGGCGATGCGCTATCGGTCGGCCCTGCGCGGCGAGGGCATCAAGGTCTTCGCCGACAGCCACGTGAAGCATGGCAGCCATTCGATCACCGCCGACCGCAGCGTCGCGGAACTGACCCGCGACCTCGCATTCTTCGACGCCGACGCGGTCATAGCCACCGGCCAGCGCACCGGCAACAGCGCCACCATGGAAGAGATCGCCGAAGTCGGCAACGCGACCAACCTGCCGGTTCTGGTCGGCTCCGGCGTGACGGCCGACAACATCGCCGAGATCCTGACCATCGCAAGCGCCGTGATCGTGGCCTCCTCGCTCAAGGAGGGCGGTGTGTGGTGGAACCCCGTCGAACCTGACCGTGTGCGCGCTTTCGTGGCGGCCGCGACCCCTGCCCTCGGCGGCTGACATGCTGTTGTCCGATCATATCCTGACGACGAATGCGGCGGTCCTTGACCGGATGCTGGGCCATCGCTTCGTCGCGGATATCCGGGCGGACCGCCTGCGCCCGGACGTCTTTCGCCGATACCTCGCCTATGAGGGGCAATTCGTCGAAACCGCAATATCGATCTTCGCCCATGCGGTTGCCGTCGCCCCGGACATCACTGCGCAGCGCTGGCTGATCGGCGTTCTGGACGCCTTGGCCAACACGCAGGTCCGCTATTTCGAGGACGTCTTCGCGCGTCTCGACATCGCGCCCGTCGCACAACCGCCGGTGGCGGTGACGGCCTTCGACACCGGGATGCTCGACATCGCCCGCACGGGATCCTTTTCCGAGATCGTCACGGCGATGTTCGCCGCCGAATGGATGTACTGGACGTGGTGCCGCGACGCGGCCGCGGGGCAGATCGGTGACCCGGACCTGCGCGCGTGGGTCGATCTGCACGCGGACCCCGCCTTCGCCGATCAGGCCCTCTGGCTGAAACAGGCCATCGACACCCACGGCGACCCTCGCGACGTCGACCGCCTCTGCGCCATTTTCGACCGTGTCATGTGCCTTGAAATCGCCTTTCACGGGGCTGCCTACGACATCCCACCCGGAGGAATTGCCAAATGACCGCAGCCTTTGAGAACACCGTGATGACGGTGCTGGGCCCGGTGCCCCTCGACCGGCTGGGCGTCACGCTGATGCACGAGCATATCCTGAACGATTGCGACTGCTGGTGGCGCGGACACGAGACCGGATTCACC
>JBARXR010000145.1:0-1960 GCA_049647445.1 Jannaschia sp.
CCCCGACCCAGGCCGCTTCGGGCCCGCAGGCGAGGGGGCAGAACAACGTGGCGTCCATCGCACCCGCCGTGACGGCGGCGGGCAGGGCGCCGACCACGGCGACAAGGCCCCCGTCGAGCGACATCTCGCCGATGCTGAGGGAGCGCGCGACGGCCGCTGCCGGAACGATCTCGAGCGCCGCGAGCAGGGCCAGGGCGATGGGCAGGTCGAAATGCGCGCCTTCCTTGGGCAGGTCGGCGGGCGACAGGTTCACCGTCACCTTCTTGGAGGGCAGGGCGATGGAGAGTTCCGACAGCGCCGTGCGGATGCGGTCCCGCGCCTCGGACACGGCCTTGTCGGGCAGTCCGACGATCGAGAACCCCGGCAGGCCCGGCGAGACGGCGCATTGGACATCGACGGGACGTGCGTCCAACCCCTCGAAAGCCACCGTGGTGGTGCGTGCCAGCATCGCGACTCATCCCCTTTGCAAAAAGGGTTAACGCCGCTTCCTTTCGGAGGTGTTAACGCGCCGCGTAGATCGCCATGAAAGCCGGCCAGGCCTCGGGGTCGGCCACGGTCTTGTCCCGGCAGAACGCATTGCAGAAGCCCCAGATCCGGTCTCCGGCCTCCAGGAAGTGCGTGACCGGATCGCCCGAGTACGGGCAACGGTCATTGACCGACGGCCCCTCGGCCACCGCGCGGGCGGGGACCCGCGCTGGCATCGGGAAGGGTCGCGCCGGTTCGATGACCTCGTAGACGTCGAGCGTGCGGTTCTGGGCCTCGCCCATGGCGCGCCACCGGCGCAGCGGCCCGTGCGACAGATGCGCCGAGACATAGCTCTGCGCGGCCTCCGACACCGGCAGGCCGTAACCCGCGATCCGCATGGCGACAGGTGCATAATAGGCATCGGCGGCGGAATACGGCCCGAAGAGCCAGGGCCCCTCCGTCGCCAGCGCGCGACAGGCGGCCCAGAGGACGTCGAGCCGCGCCAGATCGTCCAGTACGGCATCCGTGCTCTCGAATCCGCCGGACTTGACGCGCAGGTTCATCGGACACGCCGAGCGCAGCGCCCGGAACCCGGAGTGCATCTCGGCCACGACGGACCGCGCCATCGCCCGGGCGCGCGGCTCCGACGGCCAGTGCCCGGCTTGTGGAAATGCCTCTGCCAGCCCTTCGGCGATGGCCAGGCTGTCGAACCACAGCCCGCCGTCCGGTGTGCGCACCGTCGGAACCGTGCGGGCCGGGGCCCAGGCCGCGAGGTCGCGGGCGAAATCGTCCGAATACATCCGGGTGCGATGCTCGCGGAACGGAATGTCGAAGGCTTCGAACAGAAGCCAGCCGCGCAGGGACCAGCTGGAATAGCTGCGATCGCCGATGAGAAGATCATGTATCATGTCTGCTGCCTAGCGTGCCGCGACGGCCTTTGGAAATCAGGAATCCTGCGGAGTGCATCACGGAGTGTGATTGGCGCTCACGGCGGTCAGGCGCCCGTCGTCCCAGTCGATCCGGGTCAGGCTGAGCGGGTCGATCTTCTGTCCGAGCGCCTTGTAGGGCGTCACGCCGCACGCCCGCGCCCACAGGGTCAGGATCACGCCCATGTGTGCGACGACGATCAGGTCGGAACCGGTCGCCACGCGGGCGATCGCGCTCGAGACGCGGGCCGAAACGTCGTTCCACGATTCCCCGCCCGGCGCGCGCTGCGCCCCCGGCGTATCGAAATAGCTGCGCAGCTCGGGGCTGTCGATCTCGTCGAAGGCCCGGTTCTCCCACCTGCCGTAATGAAACTCCCGCAGGGCCGGGTCGTGCGGCAGGCGCGGGCGCGCGCCCTGAACGGCGTCCGCCGTCGCGGTCGCGCGGATCAGGTCGCTGCTGATGACGGGGGCGTCCGGTAAGCGGTCGGACAGACGGGCCAGCGCCGCGACATCCGACAGATCGGCGGGCAGGTCGGTCCATCCGACCATCGCTCTGGCATGGGTCGGAC
>JBARXR010000146.1:0-2711 GCA_049647445.1 Jannaschia sp.
TGTCTTCTGGCAAGAGCTCGGCGCGCACCTCGTCAATGCCGACCTCGGCCGCCACGGCACGCGCGGTGCGTTCGTTGTCGCCTGTCAGCATCACAATCGTTTTCACTCCCTGCGCGTGCAGCCGCGCCACGATTCCCTTGGCATCGGGGCGGATGCGGTCGCGAAGCTCTAGTACGCCGGTCACGCCGGTCTCGTCACCCACGGCAACGAGGGTGTTCCCTGCCCCTTCGATCCGCTCCCGCAGATCCGACGGAATGGAATTGCCGAAACCTTTCTCCTCGGCGAACCGATCCGAACCGAGCCAGATAGCGCACCCATCGGCGCGCCCTTCCAGCCCGCGCCCGGGCACGGTGCGTGTGTCCTCTGCGGCAGACACAGAAACACCATCGGCTTCGGCGCAGGCGAGGATGGCGCGCGCAAGCGGGTGCGAGGACCGCGCCTCTAGACTTGCTGCCAGCATCATGAGATCGCGTGCGGAGGTGCCGCCCAGTGGGTGAACTGCCGCCACCTCGGGCTCGCCCATGGTGATCGTTCCGGTCTTGTCCATCGCTAGTGCCGTGGTGCGCCCTGGCGCTTCGACATAGGCGCCTCCCTTGATGAGCACGCCAGCACGCGCCGAAGCGGTGAGCGCCGCGACGATGGAGACCGGTGTCGAGATGACAAGGGCACAGGGGCAGGCGATGACCAGCAGAACCAGCGCATTGTAGAACCAGTAGTTCCAGGCACCGCCCAACAGGAGAGGTGGAACCAACGCGATGGCGATCGCCATCGCCATCACGATCGGTGTGTAAATGCGTGCGAACTTCGCGACCCACTGCTCGACCGGCGCTCGGCGGGCATGAGCATCGCCCACCATTCGGATGATCTTTGCGAGCACCGTGTCCGAGGCGGCCTTCGTCGCCCGCACCGTCAGTGTGCCCTCGCCGTTGATCGTGCCGGCATAGACCTCGTCGCCGGGTTCCTTTGGTACCAGTGCGCTTTCCCCAGTAATCGGGGCCTGATCGACGGCCCCTGCCCCGTCCACGACCTCACCGTCGAGGGGGATCCGGTCGCCGCCGCGCACGATAAACCTTGCATTGACTGCCACGGCAGCGGCCGGAACGTCGGCTTCCGATCCGTCGTCGTAAAGAACCCGCGCCGTTGGCGGCGCCAGATCGAGGAGCGCGGAAACCGCATTACGCGCCCGCCCCACGCTCCAGCTCTCCAGAAAAAGCGAGAGCGAGAAGAAGAAGGCGACCGTCGCGGCCTCGAAGAACTCGCCGAGGCCGATGGCGCCCGCTACGGCCACCACCATGAGCAAGTTCATGTCGGGGCTAAGCCTTCGCGCCGAAGACCAGGCCTTGGGCGCGACAAGCCAGACGCCAAAAAGAATTGCGACGGCGAAGAGCCCTGCTTCCGCCATAGGCATCGGCACCTCGCCATGCCCCGCAAAGAGCCCGAGCGCGCCGCCCATGCCGGTCTCGACAATGTGGAAAAGGAATCCCGCTGCCCAGAAGCCGCCGCTCAACGAGGTAAAGCGCTTCTGACGTGCCAGATGCGCCGCCTGGTCCTCTGCTGCGTTGTCGGCATCCCACGGCTTCGCGCTCATGCCGGTCGTCGCGACCAACTGCGTGACTTCGTCGTCTGGTATCCTCTCGGCGCTGTCGAGGATGGTCATCCGTCCGTTGATGACGTCGAACGCAAGATGCTCGGTTCCGCCAACTTTTGGACCGACAACCCTGTTCAGAATCGCCACCTCTTCGGCACAATCCAGACCGGAGACTTGAAAACTTCGTCCATTCGACGGGATGGGTTGTGCCGGTCCCGTGTTGGCTCCAGCACCGCAGCACGCAGCACCTTCTCCATTAGAGTGGGAAACTCCGCTCGCATGTTTGTGATCATCACCATGATCGTGACTGCAGTCAGAGCTGTGCTTGTGGTCGTGGCGTTGGCCATTGGAAGACATGGGATTGACCTCGGGATTCGTTCATTCCACATTGAGATAGCCCCTACAGTAACTAGAGCTTCAAGAGCTAAAACCAAAACTTGGTCAAATAAGGACACCGACCTGCGGAACCTTCAAACGCGCCGCTAAGTCTGAAGACGCGGCTGACCTGCCAAAGAGTGAGATAGATATGCTTCAAAAATATGCGGTGATCATGGTTGCAACATTGGCCCTGGCTGGCTGTGCGGTGCCTCCGAAGGAAGACAACGATCCATTCAGGATCGGGAATATTCCAGAGTCTGTCGCAGCCCTCGCTGCACCCGACCAAGATCTTAACGCGGCACGGCTACGTCCCGAAGATAATTGCTATTGGTATGAGCATAATGGGCCGGTTGAAACGACCTTGGTCCCGTTGCGATCGCCGGGCGGCAATCCCATCTGCGTCGCGCGCCAATCCTGATTGGCACGTTCGAGCTTCGGACTGACGACGCGCCTTGGGTCAACTCTGCGGAGTCACGCTGTCCTCGGCCGAATATAGGAACGCCGTCGAGCCAATCTCCACGTTTGGGTACAGATCGTTTATGTGCGCCATGACCATCCGGACGCAACCGGAACTTGCTCGTCCGCCGATGCTTCGCGGCTGTGGTGTACCGTGGATGCGCAGATAGGTGTCTCGGTCCCCGACATAGAGATAAAGCGCCCGTGACCCGAGCGCGTTCTCAGGTCCGGGTTCCATACCGTCAGCGATGTCGGCGTAGAGCTCCGGGTCGCGGTTAATCATGTTCTG
>JBARXR010000147.1:0-11715 GCA_049647445.1 Jannaschia sp.
GCACTGGGGTGTCGAGATGGGCCGCCCCGTGCGGGAGGCCGTGACGGACGTGGCCGCCCGGCTGCCCGGATCGGATCTTGTACAAAAGGGGCAATTCTGGTCCCTGACCTTACCCCGGATTGTACACTTCGCCGGTCGCCCGACGGACGAGCGTCTCCTCATCATCTCGACGATGAAGAACGAAGCGCCGTATATCCTCGAATGGATCGCCCATCACCGCGCCATCGGGGTCACCGATTTTCTGGTCTTCACCAACGATTGCGACGACACCACAGATCCCTTGCTGGACCGTCTCGAGGAGCTGGGCGTGCTGACGCATCAGGTCAACACCGTCCTCAAGCGCGGTCCGCACAAGTCCGCGCTCAAGTGGGCGCGCGATCACGTGCTGCGCCACAAGGCCAGCTACATGCTGATTTCCGACGTGGATGAATTCATCAACGTCCGCTCTGCCGATGGCACGATTCAGGGTCTTCTCAAGGAGTTGGGGCCGGACACGGATGCCGTCAGTTTCCCGTGGAAGATATTCGGCAACGGCGGCGTGGAGGCCTTTCGCGACAAACCCCTGACGGCGCAATTCACCTCCTGCGAGCCGGTGCCGCGCCGGGGCGGGCGGGTCTATCGCGACGTCAAGACCCTGTTCCGCAAGCCCGAAGCCATGTGGCATTTCGGCCTGCACAGACCCCGCGTGCGCGATGAGTGGAAGGGTCGTTTTGTATGGAAATCGCCGTCGGGCGAAGACATCAGCGCCCGGATGAACAAGGGACAGGCGTGGATGATGAAGTGGGACGGCTGTCAGGAAACGGCCTATATGCACCACTACCCCCTGCGCTCCCTCGAGGCCTATATCCTCAAGAAAAACAGGGGCCGCGCCAATCATATCGGCGAAGACCTGGGGCTGGAGTACTGGGATAAATGGAACATGGGCGGCGGGTCGGACCGGTCGCTGAAAGGTGGCGCGCCGGGTTTTGCCGAAGCGCTGGCCGCGCTGCGGTCCGACCGCAGGATCCGGCAGCTTCACAAGCAGGGCGTCGCGTGGCACCGCGAACAATTCCAGACCCTGATGCAGCAGGACCGCTATCGCCTGCTCTGGGATGAGCTCAGGAACCGGGAAACCGCGGCCCCCGCCGCGCACGAACAGGAGCGCGGCGACGACGCCGCCTGAAGGGACGAGGACCATGGCAGGCAAACGGGACGAGACGCGGCGCAACATGCTTGATGCGCTGCCCAAGAATGGGGTGGGCGCCGAGGTCGGCGTCTGGGAAGGACGGTTTTCCGAAACGATCCTCGAGGTCTGCAGCCCCACGGAGCTGCACCTGATCGACCCTTGGGAATACGATCCACGGTTCAACAACACGGGCTTCGGACGCAAGAAGAACGCCGAGCGGATGCCGCAGATGCACGAGATGGTCGCGGAGAAGTTCGCCTCCGACGCCCGGGTCAAACTGCACCGGATGACGTCGGGCGAGGCGCTGCCGGAATTTGCGGATGGTGCGCTCGACTGGGTCTACATCGATGGCAACCACAACGAGCCGTTCATCGGCATGGACCTTGCGTTGTCGTCCAAGAAGGTGAAACCCGGCGGCGTGATCGCGGGCGATGACTATCACTGGAGCGACGGCGAGGGCACGCCCGTCAAGGACGCCGTGTCCAGGCTTATGGGCAGGCTTGGCGAATCGGCCTCGCTGGAAGTGATGGGCCAGCAGTACATCATTCGGCTGGTTGCCTGATCAGGCCCGCCACAAATCCGGCCAAATGTAGACGAATTTGATGGTAATCCGCCCGGCGGACGAGGAACCGTCAACCGACAGATGCCTAATGTGGCCATATTAAGGCCCAAAATGGACCGCATCTTGTTCCCTGTGTTCACCATGGGGGTGTTGTAATGAATATCTGTTTTGATGGCCTGAAATCAGGCCAAGTCTGCCTCGGAAGTGCCTTGTCGAGCCTGCACGGCGCGGAATACGGCGCAACGCATGCCGGAATCGCGATTCTGGCGATCATCGCGCTCGCGGTCGGGGTCTTCGTGTTCAAAAGCCCGGCGTGAGGCCCATCAGCATTCCGGCAGATTGACCGCAAGGCCGCCTTGCGACGTTTCCTTGTACTTTTCGGACATGTCGCGGCCGGTCTGGCGCATCGCCTCGATGCAATTGTCGAGCGGCATGAAATGCGTGCCATCGCCTCTCAGTGACAGGGAGGCGGCGGAGACCGCCTTGACCGCGCCCAGCCCGTTGCGCTCGATGCACGGGACCTGAACCAGGCCGCCGGCGGGATCGCAGGTCATTCCGAGATGATGCTCCAGCGCGATTTCGGCGGCGTTCTCGACCTGCGCGTTGCTGCCTCCGAGGGCCGCGCAAAGGCCGGCGGCCGCCATGGCCGACGCGGACCCGACCTCGCCCTGACAGCCGACCTCCGCCCCGGAGATCGACGCGTTGTGCTTGATGAGGCCTCCGATGGCAGCCGCCGTCAAAAGGAAAGTCCGGACGCCGTCCGGCGTCGCCCCGACGCAATGATCCCGGTAATAGCGGATGACCGAGGGCACGACGCCCGCTGCGCCGTTCGTGGGCGAGGTCACGACCTTGCCGCCCGCCGCGTTCTCTTCGTTGACGGCCATCGCATAGACAGACAGCCAATCGTTCACCACATGGGGCTGGGCCAGGTTCAGGCCCGCCTCTGCCGTCAATTGCGCGTGGATCGCCCTGGCGCGCCGCCTGACCGACAGGCCGCCCGGCAGGATGCCGTCCATCGCCAGCCCCCGGTCGATGCAGCCGTCCATGGCGACCCAAATGTCGTCGATGCGCCCACCAAGCGCCGACTCGGGCGTCAACCGGCATTCGTTGCGCCATTTCATTTCCGCGATGGTCAGGCCATGCGCCGCGCCCATCTCGAGCATCTCGGCCGCCGAACCGAACGGATAGGGGAAACCCTCCGCCTTCTTGGCGGAATGCAGGTCCGGCGGTGCGGTCAACTCGCGCGCGGTGACGACAAAGCCGCCGCCAACGGAGTAGTATGTCTCCTGCATGTGCAGATTTCCGGTGGCGTCGAAGGCGCGGAACACCATGCCGTTGGCGTGACCGGGCAGCGTGGTGTCGTAGTCGAAGACGACATCGGCGACGGGATCGAAGGCCATTTCGGGCAGGGCCTCCGGGCGCACGACATGGGTTTCGGCAAGATCCGACAACGCCGCTTCGCCCGCGTCGATGTCGATCGTCGCAGGATGAAACCCGAGCAGGCCCAGACGCACGGCGCGATCGGTCGCGTGTCCCTTGCCCGTGAAGGCCAAAGAGCCGTGCAGCGTCGCCTGAAGCCGGGCGGGCGCGCCCGCACCCGGTTCCCGCTCGGCCCCGCCGCGCACGGCATCGAGAAACCGCGCGGCGGCCACCATCGGTCCCATGGTGTGCGACGACGACGGCCCGATGCCCGGTTTGAAGATGTCGAAGATGCTCAGGAACATGCGCGCCTCACCGGTCCAGTGCGGAGCCCCGTGCCCCCGCACCCCGACCGTAGTCGTTCCATCGCGCGAAGGGCCAGTGCCATTGCGACGGATGATCCCCGGACCCCGACCCGCCGCGCGCCCGGTGTCGCGATCGCCCGACCGAAGGCCGTCGTGCGCCAGGATCGCTGTTGGCGGGCATTCGCCTATGAGGAGTCGCGGCGCTTGGCGCGCCGGGGGGCAATCGTTTACGCGGGGGCATCGTTAACCTGGACGTAATGCCCCCATGCTTCGTTTCGTGATTCCCGCCTGCCTCGCGCTTGCTGCCTGCACCTCGACCCCGGTTCCGGACACCGCGCAATCCTTTTTGCAGGCGCAATCGCAGCCCGCGCTCAATCCCGGCGAGACGCCGGAGATGCGGTCTCTCGTGAACAAGTGGGCCGCCTATTACGACCTGCCGCCCAGCCTGCTGCACCGGGTGATCCAGCGCGAAAGCGATTATCGCGCGGGCGCACGGAACGGTCCCTACTGGGGTATCATGCAGATCCTGCCCGCGACGGCGCGGGGCGTCGGCATGCGAGGCGATCCGGCCCAGTTGCTGAAGGCGGACACGGGCCTGAAGTATTCGGCCCGGTACCTGCGCGGCGCCTGGATCGTCTCGGGTGGAGATGAGATCGAGGCGATGATGTGGTATGCCAAGGGCTATTACTATGAGGCCAAGCGCCTTGGCCTGCTCGAGGAAACCGGCCTGCGCGGCGACCTCTGGCAGCGCTATGACAGGGGCGAGACCGCGATGCCCCGCCTCGACGCGCGTGGGAACGTCCTGCCGGCGGAGCCAGCCTGCGAGCCGAACACCGGTCTGATCCGTGTCGTGGCGGGCAGCGGCTGCTGAGGGGTGGAGTGGTGAGCCCGCAGGGGTTCGAACCCTGGACCTACTGATTAAAAGTCAGTTGCTCTACCAACTGAGCTACAGGCTCTCCGGAGGCGGACCTATCCCCGGCAATTGCCCCCGTCAAGCGGGGGGTCTTTCAAAATTCCGGCGGCGGGCGTATCTGCGCGGTCATGGTGGAATTTGGATCAAACGGCCTGCCGTTCATGAAGATGCACGGGTTGGGGAACGACTTCGTGGTCGTGGACGAACGTGGTGCGCGGACGGCCCTTGTCACGGCTGACGTCGCGCGCGCCGTCGGGGATCGGCATCGCGGCGTCGGCTTCGACCAGCTGGCGGTCATCCGGGACGGTGCCGATACCGATCTGGAGTTGCTGTTCTGGAATGCGGACGGCTCGACCGCGGGTGCGTGCGGAAACGCGACCCGCTGCATCGCCGCATGGGAAATGGCGCGGCGCGGCGTCGCCACGCTGACCCTGCGGACGGAACGCGGGATCCTGCAGGCGCAGGACCGGGGCGATGGCCTGACGGCGGTGAACATGGGCACGCCGATCCTCGATTGGCGGGCGATCCCGCTGGCGGAGGATGTTTGCACGCTGCACCTGCCGATCGAAGGCGATCCGGTGGCCACCGGCATGGGCAACCCGCATTGCACCTTTTTCGTGCCCGACGCGGAGGCTGTGGACCTCGGCACATTCGGCGCGGCGCATGAGCGCCATCCCCTGTTCCCGGCGCGCACCAACGTGCAGGTCGTGCACAAGATCGCATCCGATCACCTGCGGATGCGGGTCTGGGAGCGGGGTGTCGGCCTGACGCTTGCCAGCGGGTCGAGTTCCTGTGCCGCCGCGGTCGCCGCTGCGCGTCGCGGGATCACCGCGCGCAGCGTGCGCATCGACCTTGACGGCGGCACGATCCATGTGGACTGGCGCGACGACGGCGTCTGGATGACCGGACCGACGGCGCATGTGTTCGACGGAGTGCTGCGATGACTGTCCGGGCCCGCTCCGCCCCGATCCTGTCCAACCATGGCTGTCGGCTGAACGCCTACGAGGCCGAGGCGATGCGCGATCTTGCGACGCGGGCGGGTCTCGAGAACGCGGTGATCGTGAACACCTGCGCCGTGACGGCGGAAGCCGTGCGCAAGGGACGACAGGACATCCGCAAGCTGCGGCGCGCGCACCCGGACGCGCGGATCATCGTGACGGGATGCGCGGCCCAGACCGACCCCGACAGCTTCGCCGCAATGGCGGAGGTCGATGCCGTCATCGGCAACGCGGAAAAGATGCAGGCCGGCACCTGGGCGGGCCTCGCGACCGGCACGACCGAGCCGGTGCAGGTCGATGACATCATGTCGGTCACCGAAACCGCCGGGCATCTGATCGACGGGTTCGGTACGCGCAGCCGCGCCTATGTGCAGGTCCAGAACGGCTGCGACCATCGCTGCACCTTCTGCATCATCCCGTTCGGTCGCGGCAATTCCCGGTCGGTTCCGGCGGGTGTTGTCGTGGATCAGGTGGCGCGGCTGGTAGAGCGCGGGTTCCACGAGATCGTGCTGACGGGTGTCGATCTGACGAGTTGGGGCGCGGATTTGCCGGGCGCGCCCCGGCTGGGCGATCTGGTGGCGCGGATCCTGAAGTTGACGGCCGTGCCGCGCCTTCGGATCAGCAGCATCGACAGCATCGAGGTGGACGAGACCTTGATGCGTTGTATCGCCGGGGAAGAACGGCTTATGCCACACCTGCACCTGAGCCTGCAGCACGGGTCGGACCTGATCCTGAAGCGCATGAAGCGGCGGCACCTGCGCGGCGATGCGATCCGTTTCGTCGAGGCCGCGCGGCACCTGCGCCCCGAGATGACGTTCGGGGCGGACATCATCGCGGGTTTTCCGACCGAGACGGAAGCACATTTCGCCGACAGCCTTGACCTGGTCGAGGCCTGTGACCTGACCTGGCTGCACGTGTTCCCCTATTCCCCGCGCGAGGGGACGCCCGCCGCGCGGATGCCGGCGGTGGACGGTCGTCTTGTGCGGGACCGGGCGGCGCGTCTGCGGCACGCGGGCGCGGAGGCAGTGACCCGGCACCTGACCGCACAAATCGGCCGCACGCATCGCGTGCTGATGGAAAGCCCCCGCATGGGTCGCACCGAGCAATTTGCCGAAGTGCTTTTCGACACCGACCAGGCTGAAGGCAGCATCGTCACCGCGCGGATCACCGGGACGAATGCGACACATCTGGATGCCTTGGCGGTTTGACGCCAAGTTCACGGAAGGGTGAACGCTCGTGACCTGCGACACCTTGAAGCGGTGTGCCCCAGGGTCATGTCCCGCCCTATCCGCAGGGTGACGCTGCGGCAACGTATGGGAGAATGATATGACCAACCACCTTCACCGCCGTCGTTTCCTGACCATAGGCGCTGGGCTTGTCGGCACCGCCGCCCTGTCCGGCTGTGTGACGGCCACCACGAGCACGCCGGACATCGTCGACACCGCCGTTGCCGCGGGTTCCTTCACGACTCTCGTTGCAGCCGTGCAGGCCGCCGGTCTGGTCGAGACGCTGAAAGGTCCCGGCCCCTTCACCGTCTTCGCACCAACGGATGCCGCCTTCGCAGCACTGCCCGCCGGAACGGTCGAATCCCTTCTGCTGCCGGAAAACCGCGACCAGCTCGTGTCGATCCTCACCTACCACGTGGCCCCGAACAATTACCCGGCGTCCAGCCTGATCGGCACGAACGGGCGTATTCCGACCGTCAACGGAAAGCCGCTTCACATCGACGGCCGCAATGGTGGTGTCCTCGTGGAGGGCGTGCCGGTCCAGACGCCCGTCGTCTTTGCATCGAACGGCACGATCCACGTCATCGGTAGCGTGCTTTTGCCCTGACCAGAGGGTGCTGGCCCCGTCGTGGGGCCAGCGCCCACGGGGTCATTTCAACCGAAAGAAGGCCCCCTCCGGCCGGGGGCGTCGGATTGTTATCAGGCCCGCCGTCGTGATCAGGATGATCCCGATCCAGCCCCAGAGCCCCGGAAGTTGCGAAAAGAGCGTGAAATCAAGGAACACGGCGAAGACCAGCCCGGCATAGTCGAACGGGGCGAGCACGGTCACCGGTGCGCGGGCCGATGCTTCGGTCGCGGTGATATGTGTGGCCGCACCCAAAAGTCCCGCGCCGCCGAGCCATGCCCAGAGTTCAAGGGTCATCGGCGTCCATCCGGTCACGACCATCGTCGCAAATCCGATGCACGTCGAGATCACCGCAAAGCTGATCGCGATAGAGATCGTCGACTCCGTGGCGGTCATGGCCCGGATCTGGATGCGCACGAGGGCCATGATGGCGGCCGAGGTGATGCCGGCCAACATCCCGGAAATTTCCGCCCAGCCCCAGTCGGGCCGCGCGACAGAGGTGTACAGCATCGCCAGCATCCCGCAGAAGCCGAGTGCGATGGAGATGACGGCGCGCAGCGACAGTTTCTCTCCCAGCAGGATGACCGCGGCGGGCACCGACAGAACGGGGGCAAGGTATCCCAACGTCTGTGCATGGGCGACCGGCAGTTGCCCCAGGGCATAGAAATTCAGAACCATCGTCGATCCGCCAAGCAGCCCGCGCGCCAGGTGGGCGCGGGGATGGCGCGGCAGCCAGTCGCCGGGTCTGGACGTCAGGGCGGCCCAAAGGAACAGGGCCGGCAACGAAAGCGCCGCGCGCATAAACACGATCTGTCCGGTGTCGGCCGTCTTGGCCGCGCCGTGGACGCAGATCCCGAGGCCGGTGGCGAACCCTGCCGCGAAAAGCCGCAGGACGATGGCAGAACGCAGGCGGTCGGGTCGGATGTCGGCGGGCAGCGGAACCATGCGGCGACCTTGCGCGCCCATGGTGCGCGCGGCAAGACGGGAAGGCTCGTCTTTCTGGAAAACAGCCATGCACCCCAATCCCGCGTTTCGCAACACGCCCGACGCCCGAACACTGGCCTTCGCGCGCGACCGGGCATTCGGAACCCTGGCTGTGAACGCAGAGCGCGGGCCGCTTCTGGCGCATGTTCCCTTCCTGCTGTCGCCGGATGCGGACAGGGCGGATATTCACCTTGTGCGGTCCAACCCGATCGTGCGCCTTCTGGACCGCGATGCGGTGATCGCCGTGACCGGCCCGGACGGATACGTCTCGCCGGATTGGTACGAGGTGTCCGACCAGGTGCCGACTTGGAACTATGTCTCCGTCCATATTCGAGGACGCCTGAGCCGGCTGCCCGACGAGGCCATGCGCGACATGCTGGACCGGCAAAGCGCGGCCTACGAGGCGCGTCTGGCCCCAAAGGCGCCCTGGACCGCCGCAAAGATGACGCCGGAGGTCCTGGAGCGGATGATGCGCGCGATCGTGCCCTGTCGACTGGACGTCATGGGGATCGATGCGACGTGGAAGCTGAGCCAGAACAAGCCCGACGCCGTCCGTCTGCGCGCTGCCGAGAAGATGGAAACCGGGCTGGGCACGGAGCTTGGGTTTCTCGCAGAGCTGATGCGGGACCCGGACCTCACGAAGCTGTGATCCGGGGGCGCGAAACTTTCTGAAACCCGCTCCGTGGCTGTGAGAGACCGGCGCGAGACGACGTCGGACCTGACACTCGGAGAAGCAAATGACCCCCCTGCGTATATTGTTACTGACAACTGCCATGACCGCCGCTCTGGTTGCGGGCACGCTCTCTAAGGCCGACGGCCACGTCTCGCAGAACCCTGATGTCGGCGGCGCGCCCATGCTGGTGGAGCGTGACATCATCGAGAACGCGGTCAACTCGCCCATCCACACGACACTGGTCGCGGCCGTGCAGGCGGCGGGCCTCGTCGAGACGTTGCAGGGCGACGGACCGTTCACCGTTTTCGCCCCGGTTGACGACGCCTTCGCGGCTCTGCCCGCGGGAACCGTCGAGACCTTGCTTCTGCCCGAGAACAAGGCGCAACTGCAAAAGGTGCTGACCTGCCATGTCGTCGCCGCGAACGTCATGTCCGACGCTCTGCAGGGAATGATTGCCGCGGACGGCGGGCGTCACCCGGTGCCTACTGTCGGCGGCTGCACGCTTCAGGCCTATCTCGAAGGCGACATGATCAAGCTGGAGGATGAGACCGGCGGCATCGCCACTGTGACCGTGGCCGACGTGGTTCAGTCCAATGGTGTGATCCATGTCATCGACGCGGTGTTGCTGCCGGCCTCGGACGAGGCTGCGGCGGCGCCCGAGACCACGAACCCCACGGTCGGCGGGGCGGTCATGTACATGGACCGCGACATCGTCTCGAATGCGGTGAACTCGCCGATCCACACGACGCTTGTCGCGGCCGTGCAGGCCGCCGGGCTGGTCGAGACGTTGCAGGGCCCGGGCCCGTTCACGGTCTTCGCGCCCACGGACGAAGCCTTTGCCGCCCTGCCCGCCGGAACGGTCGAGACCCTTCTCATGCCGGAGAACCTTGGCACGCTGCAAAAGGTGCTCACGGCGCATGTCGTCCCCGGTCGCCTGCGGGCCGAGGACCTGACGCGTGGTCTGCGGTCCGGTCAGTTCAACCATCTCCAGACGGTCTCCGGCGATGCCTTGTCGATCCAGACAACCCCGTCCGGTCGCGTCTTCGTCTACGACGAGAGCGGCAACGCCTGGGAGGTGACCACCGCTGACGTCATGCAATCCAACGGCGTCATCCACGTCGTCGATGGAGTGCTGCTGCCCCGGTAAGCTGTCCCAGTATCGGCTTTCCGACTGCAGCTGTCGCCGCGCCGTGCCCCCGCACGGGGCGGCGATTGCATTTCGCACGGACCAGCGCCAAGGTCGCGCGGCAATCATCCCCCGGAGACCGCAATGCAGCTTCTTAGCTCCCCCGCCTCGCCCTTTGCGCGATCCTGCCGCGTCTTTCTGCTGGAGCTTGGCCTGTCCGACATCGCGGTGCGGGACGTGACCGCCAATCCGATGGGGGGTGACGACACCATCAACGCCGCCAATCCCTCGGGCAAGATCCCCGCGCTGGTGCGCGACGATGGTCCGGCGCTCTATGACAGCCGGGTCATCAATGCCTTCCTGAATGACCATGGCGGCGGCTCGATGTATCCGGCGTCCGCCAAGTGGGATGTCATGGCGCTGGAGGCCAACGCCAATGCGATCATGGAGGCTGCGGTTGGCATCGTCTACGAGCGTCGCCTGCGCCCCGAGGAATTGCACTACCAGCCCTGGATGGACGCGCAGTGGGTCAAGGTGACCCGTTCGCTCGACGTCATCGAGGCCCGATCGATGCCGCTGCTGCACGGCCCGTTGAACGCCGCCCAGATCGCCATCGGTTGTGCGTTGGGCTATCTCGATTTCCGGCACGGCGACCGCGACTGGCGTCCGGCCCGCCCCGCCCTGACCGCTTGGGAAGCGGCATTTGCCGACAGGCCCGCGATGCTTGCGACGAAGCCGGGATGAAGATCGAACGGGTCACCGACCTCGCTGCCCCGATCGAAATCCGAGCCCGGGTCTTCATCGATGAGCAGGGCATCAGCCGTGCCGACGAGATCGACGGCCTGGACGCCGATTGCCTTCATTGGCTTGCGACCGACGCTCTCGGACCGGTGGCCACGTTGCGCGTGCAGCCGCTCGGGGCAACCGCGAAGATCCAGCGCGTCGCGGTTCTCAGGCGGGCGCGCGGGACCGGCATAGGGGCACAGCTGATGCGCCATGTCCTTGAAGACCTGGCCGACCGAAAGGTCGCTCGGGCCGTTCTCGGCGCGCAGAGGGATGCGATTCGGTTCTATGAAAAACTCGGGTTCGTTGCCCATGGGCCGGAATACGACGATGCCGGTATTCCGCACCGGGACATGATTCTGGACCTCTGAGGCGCCGAACTGCGACGAATGGCGCCTCTTGCGGTGCATTGTCTGCTGGAACTCTGCACTATCTCTGCGCTATGAGGCCCCTGATACGGGTTAGGCCAATGGGCTGAACCTCATGACTTAAAGGACGGGGCGTTCGTGCCCCATCGATACGGGAGATGCCTTCAGTGTCACATGCAGACGATCAATCGGGCACGCGCCGCGACTTTCTCTACTACGCCACGGGCGGTGCGGGGCTTGTCGTGACGGGTGCCGCGGTCTGGCCCCTGATCAACCAGATGAACCCCTCGGCCGATGTTCAGGCGCTTGCCTCGATCGACGTGGACGTGTCCGGGATCGATCCGGGAACGCAGATCACCGCGCTCTGGCTTGGCAAGCCGGTGTTCATCCGCCGCCGCACCCCCGAGGAGATCGAGGCCGCCCGCGCCGTTGACGTCGACAGCCTGCCCGATCCTCTGGCAGAGAATGCCAACATCGACGGCAGCGCCGCTGCGACGGACGAAAATCGCGCGCTGTCGGAAGACGGCGAGTGGCTGGTGATGATGGGCGTCTGCACCCACCTCGGGTG
>JBARXR010000148.1:0-3294 GCA_049647445.1 Jannaschia sp.
GTTCGGCGGCATCGTCCGGGCGGGGCACCGGGCGCGTGCGCCGCAAGACATTCTCGGCCTCGGTATCGACGGCATCCTGCGTGGCAGTGGACGGTGTATCCGTGGGACGCTGGACCGGAAGGACGTCCGGCCGACCCGTGACAACACGATATCCACCGGGCGCGAGCGTCCCTTCCGGCGTCGGTTCGACAAGTCCCGTGCCGGCGTCGGTGGCGAATACCGTCCCCGCAGGAGCCGGATTGGTCTGGATCGCGATACCGTCCGTGGGGGGCTGGGCCGCGGGGAGCGCAACGGCATCCGTCGCGGAAATGACAGGATCGATCGATGCGATATAGATATCGTCCACGTCCTGGGGCGCTGGCGACTCGGGTGTCGGTGGCGCGTCGAATATCCCTTCGGCAACGAACCGTTCCGTGAACGTGGCCGACGTCGTATCGAGCGTGGGAGTGGTTTCAATGGTCGGGGCCAAGGCCAGATCGGGGGCGACGTCCGGCAACAACTGGTCCTCTGACAGGATCTCGGGGCCGCCTTCATCGGCAAGCCCCAAGGCGGTTTGGTCTGCGTCCTGCAGCGTTGGGGCACTCAGGTCCGGAAGGACCGAAGCCGGTGCGGAGTCGCTGCGCGGCAAAAGGGCGGCCAGATCGGTGTCGGCATCATCGGCAGGTTCCGGGCCCGTCACCGGCGGCAGCGCGGCAACCTCGGGGATCGCTTCGACGCTCCGGTCCGGGCCAGCGGTCTCGGATGGTCCGATCACGACAGAGACCAGCCCCACAAGGGCCAGAACGACCAGCAGGCCAAGCGTAAGAACCAGCCCAAGTCGGGCGGAAGACCTTGGCGGCGCCGCGGCCTTCTCGCGCGCGATGCCCGGCAACGCGAGCGCTTGGGCTTCGGCCTGGCGCGCGGCCACCTCTGGACTGGGCGTGACGTCGGGGCGAACCTCGGCGACCTTGCGGCGCAGCTTCGCTGCCACGCTGCCGAGACCACCGGCGGCGCGTCGCGCGGCGGCCCCCGCCGTCGCGGTCCGTCGCTCGCCCGGTATCGGGGACGGTGCCGTCCCGGATGTGGCATCCTGTTTTTCAGGAACCGGACCGTTCGCCGCCGCTGGTCGCGGTGGCGCCTCGGTGGCGGCTGCGTCTTTTCGAGCCGGCGCCTCCGGCTTGGCAGCCTTTGGCGGATCAGGTGCGACATCGGGGGCAGGCGGCGGGGCGGATGCGGACGGCAGCGGCGCCGACTTGCTGGCGCGCGGCGGCGCAACCGGCGTCGCCGTCAGTCGCGGGGTGACGCGCGACAGCCGCTCGCCGCTCAGCGTGGGCACTTCGGGTGCAGAGACGCGACTGGTCGCAAAGCCGGTTGTGGAAGCATAAGGCGCCGTCTTGGTCGCAGGAACGGGCGGAGCAGTCGGTTTCTCGAGGACGGGACCGGATTGCGCACCGTCCTCCCGTGCCCGTCGCGGGCTGGCGAACACGGGCGTCGGTTCGGAGACGACCGTGGGGGACGGTGGAAGGTCCGCGACGGGTGCAGACGTTCGAACGGGGCTCTTCATGACCTGTGGCGGTGACACGTCGATGTCGGACGCCTGCTGCGGGGTGTCGGGCACCGGTTCCGGTTCCGGCGCCTGCGGTTTCGGCATCGGCGGAGCGGCAGTGATCGTGAAACCGTCGGCGAGATCAAGGTCGAGCGTGGCGCCTTGCAGAATTTCGGCCGCGACCCCGGTAAGGCCGAATGATGGAATGCCCGGATAAGCCGGATCCTTGGGGTTTGCGACCAGAGCGACCGGGCGGAAGCCATAGTCGGCCGCGAAGGTCTCGGCCTCGAGCAGGGTCTCGATGGCGACGACGGCCACCTGGAGGCGGTCGCCGCGCTTGATGAAATCGAACGTCAGATCCTCGACGGGATAGGGCGTACGCCCCTTGAGAAGCGCGCGGATCGTCTGCTCTGGCCGCCGGTCATCCCGCTCCAGAGAGGTATAGAGAAGCTGGCTGTCCGGAAGGATCAGGATCGAGATGAAGTCGGGGCCGACCCGCTCTTCGGCGCGGGTGCGCAGTGCGGTCAGGCGACTGGGCATGTCCGCGAGGTCAAGACGTACCGTGCCCTCGCGCCACCAGCCGCCATCCGGTGCACGGCTCAGCACGGTGATGCCGTCGAGCGAGAGGTCCAGTGCGATCTGAGGTATCATGCGCGGGGCGCCTAGCATGGGGTGACCGACCTTGCGAAGGGCCGCGTCCGTTGGTGGCCAGCTTAAGGCAAGAGCCCGCCTATGAAAAGATTTGCCGGATGACGAGGGCGATTGCCTCGGTAGGATACGCCGGGACGTCATGAATGGAGAGTTACATGCGTAGTCTGGTGTTTGGTCTGATGCTTTTGCTTGCCCCCGCGGCCATGGCACAGGAAACCGCACAAGTGATCGTGCAGGGCCGGGGTCAAATCGCGGCGGTCCCCGATATGGCGACGATCACCCTGCGTGTGTTGCGGGAGGCGGAGACGGCGGCGGCTGCGCTGGCGGCGGTGTCCGAGGCGACCGGCACGGTGCTGCAGCGCGTGGCAGGCGAGGGGATCGAAGCGCGCGACGTTCAGACCGGACAACTCTCCGTCCAGCCGAGGTGGGATCAAACCGACAATGGCCGTTCACCCAACGTGACGGGATATGTCGCCGAGACGGCGCTGATCGTGCGGGTGCGCGACCTTGACCGATTGGGTGCATTGTTGGACGCGGCCGTCGCGGATGGCGCAAATGGTCTGGACGGCGTGCAATTCGGTCTGTCGGACCCGGAACCGGGCGAGCGGGCCGCGCGTCAGGCGGCCGTTCTGGACGCGATGACCAAGGCTGAAACGCTCGCCGCGGCGGCGGGACTGACGCTGGGCAGCATCGTCAGTCTGATCGAGGGACAATCCGGGTCCCAAGGGCCGATCATGATGGAGATGGCAGCGGCGCGGTCCATGGCGATCGCGGCGGGCGAGATCACACAGGACATCACGGTGACACTGACCGTCGAAATGGTCTCGGACTGAACCGGGCTTGGGAAAGCCGTCTGAGACGGCTTTCCCGTTGGTAGCCTTGGCGTTCGCTTACTCTGCAGCCATCTTCGGTGCGGCTTTCAGCAGAGCCTGGTCGAGGTCGGCAATCAGATCGTCCGGGTCCTCGATGCCGATCGAAATGCGCACCACGTCAGGCCCGGCACCCGCCGCCGCCTGCTGTTCCGGCGACAATTGCCGGTGGGTCGTCGAGGCGGAGTGGATCACGAGACTGCGCGCGTCCCCGAGGTTGGCGACGTGGCTGAAGATTTCCAGGTTGTC
>JBARXR010000149.1:0-1619 GCA_049647445.1 Jannaschia sp.
GCGACCGCCTCGCCCGCCTCATGATCAAACACGAAGTCGGCACCCGCGCCCGCCACACCTACGTGATCCGCTCCATCGACGAAGACTACTTCGCCCAGACCTGACACCACTTTCCCTCCGGCCCCGCCTTTGCTCTAACGACCCCCGGAGGAGCCGCCCATGATCGACATCGCCACCCGCGTCTGGAACCACAAGTGGAAGATCGACCCGATCGTCCGCTCCCTCATCGACACGGATTTCTACAAGCTGCTGATGTGCCAGTCGGTGTTCCGCAACCACCCGACCACGCAGGTCACCTTCTCCCTCATCAACCGCTCCACCCACATCCCCCTCGCCGACCTCATCGACGAGGGCGAACTGCGCGAACGACTCGACCACGTCCGCACCCTCTCGCTCACCCGCGGCGAATCCACCTGGCTGCGCGGCAACACCTTCTACGGCAAGCGCCAGATGTTCACGCCCGCCTTCATGGAATGGTTCGAGAAACTCCGCCTGCCGCCCTACGATCTGCAACGCAAGGGCGACCAATACGAACTCACCTTCGAAGGGACGTGGCCCGAGGTCATGCTCTGGGAAATCCCCGCCCTCGCGATCCTGATGGAACTCCGCTCCCGCGCCGTCCTCACCACGATGGGCCGTTTTGAGCTACAGGTCCTCTACGCCCGCGCCATGACCCGCGTCTGGGAAAAGGTCGAACGCCTGCGGCCCCTCGAAAACCTCCGCCTCGCCGACTTCGGCACCCGCCGCCGCCATTCCTACCTCTGGCAGGACTGGTGCGTGCAGGCCCTGACCGAAGGCCTCGGCCGGAACTTCACCGGCACCTCCAACTGCCTCATCGCCAAGACCCGCGACGTGGAGGCCATCGGCACCAACGCCCACGAACTCCCCATGGTCTACGCCGCCCTCGCCCCCGATGACGCACGGCTGGCCACCGCCCCCTACGACGTGCTGGCCGATTGGCAGGAGGAGCATGACGGCAACCTGCGCATCATCCTGCCCGACACCTACGGCACGCCCGGCTTCCTCGCCAACGCACCCGACTGGCTGGCCGGCTGGACGGGCATCCGCGTCGATTCGGGCAACCCCGCGACCGGGGCCGAAACCGCCATCCGCTGGTGGAAAGAACGCGGCGAGGACCCGACGACCAAACTCGTCATCTTCTCGGACGGCCTCGACGTCGACGTGATCGAGACCCTCCACAAACAATTCGCCGGCCGCGTCCGCGTGTCCTTCGGCTGGGGCACCTTGCTGACGAACGATTTCCGGGGTCTGGTTGAAAACGACGCCCTCGCCCCGTTCTCGCTGGTCTGCAAGGCTGTGTCCGCGGACGGACGGGCGACGGTCAAGCTGTCGGACAACCCGAGGAAGGCCATGGGACCGGAGGCGGAAGTCGAGCGCTACAAGCGGGTGTTCGGGGTGGGCGAGCAGGTGGGGATGGAGGTGGTGGTTTAGTCGTCGAACGCCATCCGACCTTCGGCGAAGAAAGTTGATGCCGATAGGATTCTTCGATACAGCGCGAGAGAAATCTTGGCTAGAAATAGTACATTGCTGTCGCATAAAGCCGAAAGGTTGTCCTTATTAGCGATAGCCATCGCTTCGATTAATTTGTTTGTCAGTGC
>JBARXR010000150.1:0-8140 GCA_049647445.1 Jannaschia sp.
GCGGGCACGGGCGCGGGCGGCATGGACCAGTCGCGTGCCGGTGGCCCGTTCCGCCGTCATGGCGATATTCTCTGTCACGGTGAGATTGGGAAACAGGCTGAAATCCTGAAAGATCACCTGCATGCCCGCAACCGTGGCCTCGGTCGGGGTCAGCCGGGTCTGCGGAACGCCATCGAACAGCACTCGACCCTCGGAAGGGCGTTCCACCCCCACAAGAACCTTGATCAGGGTCGATTTGCCCGACCCGTTTTCCCCGGCGAGACAGACCGCCTCGCCGGCCCGGATGGTCAGGTTCACGCCGTCCAGAGCGGTGATGGCGGCGTAGCGTTTGGTCACCGCCTCCAGCGTTACCATCGGGGCGGCGGAAATATCGTTCGGCATCATTTATCCCGGTTCGGGACGCGCCCCCGAAATCGGGAGCGCGCCAAGGCATCGGATCAGGGACGATCAGAAGTCGTAGTTCGCCATGTTGGACGCATCGACGTCGACGAAGGCGCGGCCGGTGATGACCTTGCCGTCCAGCGTCACCGCCTCGTAGCCTTCGAGACCGAGGTCCATGCCGTCGGTGATCTCCTCGCCGTTCATGACCATCATCGCGACCGCGTTCATTGCAATCCCGGCGATCTTCGGATCCCAGAAGCCGATGCCATCGACCGCTCCCGTCTCCATGTACTGACCCGCGATGGACGGCAGCGACGTGCCGAAGACGCAGGTGGCGTCCTCCAACCCGCGCTCCTCGATGGCGAGGCCGATGCCCGCCACGTCGGTCGAGGCGGAGCCCTGCATTCCCTTGATGTTCGGATAGGCGCGCAGAACTTCCTGAGCCTTGGCATAAGCCTGCTGCTGGTCGTCGGCGGTCTCGTTCTTGTCGCCGACCAGCGTCATGTTCGGATAGGCCTCTTGCTGGCGTGCGATTGCGCCATCGACCCACTGGTTGTGCGTCTGGGAGCCGAGCGATCCGACGAAAACGGCGTACTCGCCCTCCTCACCCATGCAGGCGGCCATACGGTCCATCAGGTTGGCGCCGAAGTCTTCGTTCTTGAAGGCTTCGATGTCGAACATGGTGTTCTGCTGGCTGGCGGCCTCATGGGTGATGACGGTGATGCCCGCCTCCATGGCGCGGCCCAGCACCGGCTCAAGCGCTTCGGGCGACATCGGAACGACCAAGAGGGCGTCGACACCCTGGGCGATCATGTCCTCGATCAGGGCGACCTGCTGTTGCGGGTCGGCCTGCGCCGGTCCGACAAGATAGGCGTTGTTGCCCGTCTCGGCGGCGTATTCGTCCACGCCTTCGCGCATCCGGTTGAACCAGGCGATGCCGTCGATCTTGACGACAGTGGCCAGTTGCTTGGTGTGGCCGTCCGCGAAACCGGGTCCAGCCAGCATCGTCGTCGCCAGCGCGGCGGCGGTAAGGGTCAATTTTCTCATGTCTTCCTCCCAGAAGGTTGCCCCGGCCTCCACCGGGGTCATGGTCGCGATGTTAAATGGCGGTGCGACTCGATCAAGCGCTTTCCGCCAGATCATGCCGAGACGCGATGAGCGCGGCGGCAAGGTCGGGCCGAACCAGGTGCGGCAGATGCCCCGCGTTCGGAATGAGATGGATCCGGGTTTCCGCCGGCAGATGGGCCACGTCTCGCCAATCGAGGATGCGGTCGGCTGTCCCGAAGATCACCGTGACGGGGCAGGGTGCGGTGGCGATGTCGGCGGTCGCGTCGATTTGCTGCGTGTTTCCGCGCACGATGACACGGGCAAGGGCAAGGCGCAGATCAAGATTGCCGAGGTGTTTCGGAAGCTGCTGCGAGATCGCCGCATCCGACATCGGGCCTCCGTCCAGCAGGGAGAGAGCCTGTCTGAGGGTCTCGAGATCGCGCGCCCCGGCCATCCCGTCGATGAAGGCGCCGTTGATCCCGACGCCAAGGCCCGCGGGCGCGAACAGCGTGAGGGACTGCGCGCGCGCCCCGATCATGGTGGCAAGGCGCGCCGCGAGAGCCGCACCGAGACTGTGCCCCACGAGGAGAAGCGGACCGGGGGGCAGGCGGGCAGCAAGGTGATCGGCGGCGCCCTCGAAGCTGTCGGCGGACTGCTCGTTCTCGCCATGTCCGGGCAGGTCGAGGGCGACGACCGTCAGTCCGCGCGTCCTGAGCCGCCGGGGAAGGCCCCGCCATCCGGAACTGTCGTCGAACAGGCCATGAATGAGGACGACCGTGGGTGTGGCGCCGCCCGCGATGTCCGCCGCCGTGACGCGGCCCCGACGCCCGGTTCCGGTGATGCCGACCACGGACATGCCACGTCGCCGCGCCTCGGCCCGTGCTGCGGGGGAGGCGGCGGTCCGATCCGTCCGGGCGGCGGTCCTTGGGGCAGCACGGACAGGCCTTTCGAGAGGGTCTGGCGCACCCGTCCTGGCCTCCGCGGTCTCTGTGGCCTCTGCCTGTCCCTCTTGCTCCACCTCGGCAATCGGGGCATCCAGATCGACGCTGTCGCCGGGGGCCACGAGGTGCGTCAGCATCTTTCCTGCCTCGAGGGCCGGGACCTCGACGACCGTCTTGTCGGTTTCGACCTCCAGCAGGACATCGCCGCGAGCAAAGTCGGCGCCGGGCGCGACAAGCCATTCGGTGACCTTGGCCTCCTCCATGGTTTCGCCCAGACGCGGCAGGGTCAGGGTCACGCGGCCCATGAGGGAGCCTCCCGCGCGACGAGCCAACGCGCCACCTCCTCGATCAGGCGCGCGTCCGGGATGGATGCCCGTTCCAGCGCGGGCGAGACCGGGATGGGGATGTCTTCGCCCCCGAGGCGCAGAGGTGGCTCCTCCAGCCAGTCGAAACACTGCTCGGTGACGCGTGCGGCGATTTCGGAGGCGACGGAGCAGGTGGTGACGGCTTCCGTCACGATGAGGCAGCGGCCGGTGCGGCGCACGCTGTCCATCAACGGACCGTCATCAAGGGGATTGAGACACCGCAGGTCGATCACATCAGTCTCTATCGCAGGCGAAAGCGCCTCTGCTGCGACAAGGCTTTCCTGCAGCATGCGCGAATAGGAGGCGATCGTCAGGTCGCCGCCCTGCCGCCGGATGGCCGGCTGGCCCCACGGTGCATCGGGCGCATCGCCGATCTCGCCCTTCATGGTGTAAAGACCCTTGTGCTCGATGAAAACGACCGGGTCCGGCTGACGCATGGCGTCGCGCAACAGGTGATAGGCGTCCGATACGGTACCCGGCATGCAGAGGCGCAGGCCCGGGGTGTGCATGATCCAGGCCTCCAGCGATTGCGAATGCTGGGCGGCGGCGGAGCGGCCCGTGCCCCCTTGCGTGCGCAGGACCATCGGCACCCCGATCTGTCCGCCGAACATGTAGCGCGACTTGGCGGCCTGGTTCCCGAGTTGATCCATGACCATTGCCGCGAAATCGACGTACATCAGCTCGGCCACGGGACGCAGGCCGGTCATCGCGGCCCCGATCGCGGCCCCGACGATCGCAGGTTCAGAAATCGGCGTGTCGATCACCCGGTGCGCGCCGAACCGGTCGAGCAGGCCCTTGGTCACGCCGTAAGCCCCCCCGTAGAGGCCGACTTCCTCTCCCATCAGGATCACCGCTTCGTCGGCGTCCATCGCGTCGGACAACGCAAGGCGCAGGGCATCGCGATAGGTCGTTTGGGTCATTCCCGCTCCTCCAGAATGTCCGCCAGACGGGCGCGCTGGGGGCGCGGCGCGGGTGTGGAAGGATGGTAGACATCTTCGAACATGGTCTCTGACAAGGGTGATCTGGATGCGATCGCCTCCTTCATCGCGCTGTCCATCTCGGCCTCTGCTTCCGCGTCTATCGTGTCGAGAAGGATGTCATCGGCCAGAAACCTGCGGGCGTGGGAGAGGGGATCGCGCGCCCGGCCCTCCTCTTCCTCCTCCGGGGTGCGATAGGGGGATTTGTCCATGCGCGCGTGTCCATGGAAACGGTAGGCATCGATTTCCACGAAGCCCGGTTTGCCGTCCCGCGCGCCCTCGATGATACCTTGTGCGGCGGCGTGCACCGCCTCCACATCCGATCCATCCGCACGCGCGGCTTGCAACCCGAAGGCCTCCGCGCGCGCCGGGAAATCCTGCCGCCCGGCAGAGCGGTCGACGCGGGTGCCCATGCCGTATTGATTGTTGATACAGCAGAACACCACCGGCAGCTTCCAGAGGGCGGCCATGTTCATCGCCTCGTACAGGATCCCCTGACCCATGCCGCCGTCACCGAAAAAGGCCACGGAAATCGCTCCGCTGCCGGTGTTGCGCGCGGTTATTCCCGCCCCAACGACGTGCGGGATGCCCCCGCCGACGATGGCGTTCGCGCCCAGATGCCCGAGGCCGCGGTCGGCGATATGCATGGAGCCACCCTTGCCGCGGCAATATCCGGTCGCGCGCCCGCCGATTTCGGCCAGCATCCGCATCGGGTCGGCACCGCGGGCGATGAAGATGCCATGGCCCCTGTGATGCGTCGTGAAGGTGTCCCCCGCCACCATGTGATCCGTCACGCCGACGACGGCCTCCTCCCCGATCGAGAGGTGGAGCATAGAGCCTGCGGACTCGCCCTTCAGGAACATTTCGCCCACCCGCTCCTCGAAGGTGCGGATGCGGCGCATGGTTCGATACCGGCCTAGGCGGGCGTCGTTGGGCAAGGTCATTCGCGGATCTGCTTCAATGCGCCGAAGGCGGCTTGGTAGCGTCGGAAGATCGGGCCATAGGCGGCATGTGCGTCCATCTCGGGCGTGATCACGCGCGCCGTGCGCACCATGGCGGCGCAGGCGGTGTCGATGTCGCGGTAGGCACCCGCGCCCACTGCAGCGAGGATCGCGGAGCCGAGGCAGGGCGCCTCCGGCTGTTCGGTCACTTCCAGCGGCAGGCCGAGTGTGTCGGCGTGGATCTGAAGCCAGAAGGGGGCATTCACCGCGCCGCCCGCGACGACGATGCGCCTCGCCTCGAACGCGGTCCCGAAGGCATCGACGATGGCGCGGGTGCCGAGGCAGATGCTCTCGATCAGCGCTCGGTAGACGTGGGCCCGCGTGTGCTTGAGGGTCAGACCGGTGATCGCACCCCGTGCAAGCGCATCGGTGTGCGGGGTGCGGTTGCCCTGAAAATGGTCGATGGCAAGAAGGCCCTCGGCCCCCGGTGGCAACGCGGCAGCGTCGGCGTTCAGATCGTCATAACTCGTATCGGGCGCAAAGTTTCGCTTGTACCAGGCAATGACGGACCCGGTGGACGTCTGCCCGCCCTCGATCACGTCGCGGCCCGGATAGACGCAGTCGGCATAGGTGCCCCAGACGCCGCCCATGTGCACCTCGCGCGCCGCGATGCCGAGGTGCAGGTGCGATGATCCGGTAATCAGCGCCAGGTCGCCCGGTTGCGCCACCCCGAGGCCGATCATCCCGATGAAGGCATCCGCGCCGCCCTGCACGACCCGACAGCTCTGTGGCAGGCCGAGGTGGTCGGCGGCGTCGGCCGTCAGCGGTCCGATCACCTCGCCCGGCGTGACGATATCGGCGGGCCACTTGTCGCGCAGGTCCGACATGTCGAGTCGCGCCAGCAGGGCATCGGGCCAGAGACCGTGCCGCGTCTGGTAGTGCCAGCGCATAGTGACGTTGTTGAGGGACGCCGCCCATCTGCCGGTCAGGCGCAGCGTCATGAAATCCTGATACTCACCGATCCGTGCGGCCCGTGCCCAGACGTCGGGCTGGTGTCGCTTGATCCACAGGGCCTTGGGCAACATCCACTCCGGGCTGACCGGTCCGGCCCCGCCGCCGTTGATCCGCAGTGCGGGGTCTCCGGTGGCCAGCACATCCGCCGCTTCCCGGTGGGCGCGCACGTCCATCCACATGAGGCAGGGGCGCACCGGGGCACCGGCCTCGTCGAGGGCCACGACGGTGCAACTCGTCGTATCGCATGCCAGCGCGGCGATCTCGGACGGATCGACCCCCGACGCAGCTATGGCGCCGCGAGTGGCGATTCCGGCCGCGGCCCACCAGGCCTCCGGATCCTGTTCGGAATGGCCTGGGGCGGGAAAATCCGTCGCATAGGCCGCCGCAAGATCCCCGAGGGAGTGCCCCGCAAGATCGAAGACCCGGGCCCGCAACCCCTCGGTGCCGCCATCGATCCCGAGAACGTATTGCCCCATGTGCGTCCTCCCCCAAGCCGCATCTGCACAATTGTGCATCTTCAGAACATATGTGTAGATTGTGGGCAGTGCCGGGTCAAGCGATAGCCTTGGTGCGGACGGGGAGGGACGATGGACGACGACATTCGCATCAGGGCGGCCTGGCTGTATCATGTGGGCGGCCTCAGTCAGGACGAGGTCGGTCAACGCCTTGGCCTGTCGCGGTTCAAAGTGCTGCGCCTGCTGTCGGACGCGCGGGCGGCGGGCGAGGTTATCGTGTCCCTCGATCATCGGAGCGCCCGCACCCTGGCGCTGGCCGAGGCGCTGCGTGTGCGGTTTGGATTGCGCGATGCGCATGTCGCGCCGGACGTCGGGTCGGATGCCGCGGCGGCACGGCGCGGGGTCGGGATGGTGGCCGCGCGATGGCTGTCGCATGTGATGGCGATCGGTGCGGTGACGGTTGGTGTGGGCTGGGGGCGGACGCTGTCCGCGATGGCGGATGCGCTGCCACGGTTGAACAACCCAGACCTGCGCATCGTGTCCCTGATGGGCGCAATGGTGCGAACGGGTCCCGAAGGGCCGATCGATGTCTGTGCCCGCATCGCTGCCGTTGCCGGGGGTCAGGCGCTGTTTCTGCCAGCGCCCTTTCTGGCGGACACCGTTGCGGATGCGGCCGTTCTGATGCGGCAACGTCTGGTGCAGGAGGCCTTGCAGGCGGCGCGGGGGGCAAGCCACATGGTCGTGTCGGTGGGGGAAGGCGGGCGCGATGCATTGCTCACGACCTCGGGGGTGCTGGATGCGGCCGATCTGCACGCGCTCGATGCGGCCGGTGTCGTCGCCGACACCACGGGCAAGTTCATCCTGGCGGACGGGACGCTTGCAGCCGTCGACCTGAACGACCGGACGCCCGCGATCGGGCTTGCGGACATGAAGCGGGCGGAGGTGACTTTGCTTGCGGCGGGCCGCGCCAAGGCGGCGGCAACGCGGGCGGTTCTGCGTGCCGGCTTCGTCGACCGGATCGTTGCGGATGCCGGTTTGGCGCAGATCCTTATGGAGGACGAAGGATGAAAGGTTTTGGTGTCCACACAAGCATGTGGACGATGGCATGGGACAAGGCGGGCTCGGAACGGGCGGTCGCGGCGGCGACGCACCATGGGTTCGACTTTATCGAGATCGCCCTGCTGTCGCCCGATACGGTCGACGTGGCGGCGTCGCGGGCGCTGCTGGCGAAATCCGAACTGTCTGCAGTCTGCTCGCTGGGTCTGCCCAAAGCGGTCTGGCCATCGCGGCATGGTCCGGACGACGCGGTCGCGTTCCTGACGCGCGCATTGGACGTGGCCCATGCGATGGGTGCGGAGGCGCTTTCGGGCGTGACTTATGGCGGCATCGGCGAGACCACGGGCCTTCCGCCGACCCCGCGGGAACTCGACAATGTCGCTGCGACGCTGGGGCGGGCGGCGGCGCATGCTGCGCGGCTGGGGATGCGCTTCGGCATCGAGCCGGTGAACCGCTATGAGACCCACCTGATCAACACCGCGCGCCAGGGCGTCGAGATGATCGAGCGTGTGGGCGCGGAAAACATGTTCCTGCACCTCGATACGTATCACATGAATGTTGAGGAGCGCGGCATGGCGATGGGCGTGCTGGAGGGGCGGGAGCATCTGGCCTACATCCACCTGTCGGAGTCGGACCGGGGCACGCCGGGTGCCGGCAACGTGCGCTGGGACGAGGTTTACGGCGCACTGGCGGCCATCGGGTTCGACGGCGGGTTGGCGATGGAAAGTTTCATCGACATGCCACCCGAGATCGCCCATGGCCTCGCCGTCTGGCGGCCCGTCGCGGAAAGCCGCGATGTGGTGCTGGACCAAGGCCTGCCGTTCCTGCGCAACAAGGCGGCGCAATATGGCCTGATCTAATTCGTTCTGCAAAATAGAACGAAACGTGTCAGACAATGTATTTTCTGGATGAATGACAGGCTGCTAGGCCCCGGGGACCGTATCGAGGAGCCCGTCCATGTCC
>JBARXR010000151.1:0-1746 GCA_049647445.1 Jannaschia sp.
CACCCGAGACGATCCGGGCGGCTGCGGGCCTTGTGAACTGCACGCCGATGGGAATGGCGCCCCATGGCGGCACGGCGTTCGCGCCGGGCCTTGTCGGCGGGCAGGTCTGGGCGTTCGACGCCGTCTATACCCCGACAGAGACGCCGTTCCTGCAGGCGGCACGGGCCGCGCGGCTTGAGGTATTGACGGGGTTCGACCTGTTCCGCTTCATGGTCATGGCGTCGTTCGCGGCCTATACCGGGATCACGCCCGACGCCGCGGCCACCCTGCCGAAACTGGATACCCTGAGACCGGAGTGAGTGCCATGGACGTCCTGACCCCCGACCAGAAGAGCGCGTTCGAACGTGACGGCTATCTCGTGCTGGAGCGGCGGCTGTCGACGGACCAACTGGCCGCGCTGCATGTGGAGATCGACCGCTATACCGCCAAGGCGCACGGGTTGACCGAGGGCACCGACGAACTGGACCTCGAGGATACGCACCGCCCGGACGCGCCGCGGGTGCGCCGGATCAAGCTGCCGCATACCCATTCGCAGGTGTTTCGCGACCTGATGTATTCCGACACGATCCTGGCGCCCGTGCGCGACCTGATCGGGCCGGACCTGCGGCTGCACACCACCAAGCTCAACATGAAGGAGGCGGGGCACGGGGCGGCGGTCGAATGGCATCAGGATTTCGCCTTCTATCCGCACACCAACGACGCCGTGCTGGCCGTCGGCGTGATCCTTGACGACATGGGCCCCGAGAACGGCCCGCTGATGGTCTTTCCCGGATCGCACAGGGGGCCGATCCATGACCACCATTGCGACGGGTTCTTTGTCGGCGCGATGGATCTGCGCCGGGACGGATACGACATGGCGGACGCGGTGCCCCTGATGGGACCGGCGGGATCGATCAGCATCCACCACGGGCGCATCGTGCATGGCTCGGCGCTCAATACCTCCGCCCGCGCGCGGCGCATCCTGTTCTACGAGATGATGGCGGCGGACGCCTGGCCGGTCATGGGGTCGATGACGAAATTCTCGACGCTGGAGGATTACGACAGCCGTATGCTTTGCGGCACCTCACGGCAGCCGAGACTGACCGAGGTGCCGGTGCGCGTCCCCCTGCCCGCGCCGCCCATCGGCAAGACGATCTACGAGATCCAGAAGGGCCTGACCGCACGGGCCTTCGAGTCGGCCCGGGAATGACCGTTCGTCCGCCGTCGATACCCGGCCCTGTCCGTGTCCGCCGGGGCCGCGTCTAGATGGCGGCGCCCGTCCCCGTAAGCCATCTGGCGCGCCCGCGCGAGGACAATGCAGGACGCGGCATCCTGCTGATGTTGCTGGCGTACCTGCTGTTCTCGTTCACGGACACGAGCGTCAAATGGCTGAGCCTTGCGGGTCTGCCCGCGCTGCAACTGGCCTTCATGCGCTTCGGCGTGCACCTGGCGCTGTCGACGGGCCCGATGCTGGGGCGCGACCATTCGGGCTTTACCGCGCCGCGGGCGCTGGCCCTGACGATGCTGGCGCGGGGCGGGCTGCTGGCGGTCTCGACGGTGACGAATTTCATCGCCCTGAGCTACCTTGACCTGACGGTGGTCGCGGCGATCATGTTCGCCTCGCCGCTGATGGTCTGTGCCCTGTCGGTGCCGATGCTGGGCGAAAGGGTCGGGGTCTGGCGGTGGTCCGCGATCGCGGTCGGGTTCGTGGGCGTGCTGATCGTCGTGAACCCCTGGTCGGCGGAGTTTCACTGGGCGGTCCTGCTG
>JBARXR010000152.1:0-19992 GCA_049647445.1 Jannaschia sp.
CGGCACTGCCCCGATCCCTCGGCGAGGCCATCGCGGCCTTCCGGGCCGACCCGATGTGGCAGGCGGCGCTTGGCGCCGAGACCTGCACCGTCCTCGGCCGTGTGGCCGAAAGCAGCTGGCACCGCTATCTTGCGACCGTGGACACATGGGACCGTGCCGAGTATCTTGACCTCTTGTAACTGACGACCCGTCGATCCGGATCTTCCCGGCCTTCCTCTTGGCCGAAATATCCCGGGGGCGCGGGACGCGCGGGGGCGGCGCCCCCTCCGGTCGTTGAACGGCCCCCGTTGTTTCAGGAATTGAACCGCCAGCCCGCCGCCTGCGCCTGCACCCAGTCCCAACTCGACCGGCACATGTCCTCGAGCCCGAACTCCGCCTCGAACCCCAGTTCCGCGCGCGCGCGCGACGGATCGGCATAAAGCCGCGGCACGTCCCCGGCGCGGCGCGGGCCGATCACGTGCGGCAACTCCCGGCCGACGGCCGCCTCGTAGGCCGCGTGCATCTCCAGCACCGACACCGGACGACCGGTTCCGATATTGAGGACATGGCCCCGCCCCTCCATCAGCGCGTTCAGCGACAGAAGGTGGGCCTGCGCCAGATCCATCACATGGATATAGTCGCGCCAGCAGGTCCCGTCCGGCGTGTCGTAGTCGTTCCCGTGCACCTGCAACCGGTCCAGCTCACCCAGGGCGACCTTCGCGATATACGGCATCAGGTTGTCGGGGATGCCGCGCGGATCTTCCCCGATCAGGCCCGACGGATGCGCGCCGACCGGGTTGAAATATCGCAACACGCCGACCTGCCAGGGATCGGCCGCCGCAGCCTGTTCCAGGATGCGCTCGCAGGTCAGCTTGGTGAAGGCATAGGGCGAAGTATGCGACAACGGCAGGTCTTCGGTCAGCGGGAACACCTCCGGCTCGCCATAAACCGTCGCCGTGGACGAGAACACGATCCGCCAGACACCGGCCGCCTTCATCTCCTGCATCAGGCCGATCAGACCGCCGATGTTGGTCTCGAAGTAATCGACCGGGCGCGCGACGCTCTCGCCGACGGCCTTGCGCGCGGCGAAATGCACCACGCCGTCGAACGCGGTCGCGGCGAACACCTCGGCCAGGACGGTGCGGTCCAGCACCGACCCGCGCACGACCTCCACCGGATCGCCCGTGAGGCGGCCAAGCCGGTCGATGACGCCGGGATCGCTGTTCGAGAAGTTGTCGAGGATCGTCACCTCGTAACCGGCGGCACGCAGCGCCACATACGTATGGGAGCCGATGTATCCGGCCCCCCCAGTCAGAAGAATGCGCGCCATTCCAAAAGCCCCTGCAGTTTCGACCGACCGTTAAGCCCCTTTCTTGACGACAAAAAGGCAGAGCCGTGCCGGGCCGCCCCATGCGCGACGACAAGCCGATCCCAAATCGCCGGGCGCCGCAAAAACATACCGACCGCGTCCGCAGTCCGTCCAAGTATCGACGCGATCGCGGAGTATTTGAGTGAAATCTGCCAATTTATCGAAGGAACCCACGATGACGTCTTTTGTTTTTAACGAGTCCGGAGCCGTAACGGTCGATTGGACCGTCCTCACCGCCGCACTCGTGGGTCTGGGTCTTGCGACGATGACGCTCGTCAGCGGCGGCGTCGAAGATACAAGCAACGATATCAACGCCTTCCTGACCGATATGCATATCGTCACCGCCTTCGGACGGGTGTTTTCCGAAGACGATTTCAGCAACGGGCGCGGCGCGTGGATCGGTGGCGAACTGCTGACCGTCAATGGCTTCGGTGAAATCCTCGCCCTGTCGGGCCGGGCGTCGATGGCGCAGCTCCCGATCAACATCGGCGATGAGCATGCCTATGCGGTAGTGGAATTCGACATGATCATCGCCGACAGCTGGGACAACGAGCAGGGCGCGATCTCGATCAACGGGCAGGAAGTCCTGATCGGGTCGCACCACTGGAAGAACGACGCACCCAACATCCAGACCTTCGAGGGCGAGAACAACACCTCGGTCACCCTCACCCGCACCTCGACCGGCACCGGCGGCACTTGGCGGCCCGGTCAGGAGGATTACACCTATTCCGTCCGCGTGATCGCCGCCAACGACGGCTCCGACATGACCCTCGCCGCCAGCACGACCCTGAACCAGAACGCGCAGGACGAATTCTTCGGCATCGACAACGTCAAGGTGAAGGGCGCGAACAAGAAGGACTGAGAGGCGCGCGCCATCCGGGCGGCGCTCCTCGACCGCCGTCACCCGCGCCGTACGACGAATGCGCTGAATGCGCATTCTCCGCGGGCCGCGCCGCTTCGGCTGATATCTGCACCAACGGTGTTGCTACGTCATCCCGTACCTGCCGAAACCGGCAATTCCGTGCTATGGGGGATCATGTCGTGATCCCCCGCGCGCGCGGTGCGGGGACATTTGACCCCGAGCAGATGGATCTTGCAGATGAGCGATGACATTCGCGTCCAGATTATCGCCGACGCGGCCCTGATCGCCGCATTGAAAGCCGCTGAAACGACGCCGGACGTGGAACTCTCCGATCACGCCCTGCCCGAAAGCGACCAGAACTTCGGTCTGGTCGAGGCGGCAGCCGTCGTGGCCTTTGCGACGTCCGTGGCCAAGCTCGCGGAACTGCTGGTCAAGGTCTACCGCGACCTGAACGACGACGCGATCGAGGTGACAGTCAAGACCGCGCAAAGCACGGTGACGGTCAAGGGGGCCAAGGCGCGCAACGTGCAGCAGTTGATCGGCGAACTGACAGATATGCCCTAGCGGAGGGCGGTCCGATGTCGCGGCACCCCTTCGGCTCGTTCAACCCGAACTTCTATGGGATCAGCCAGTCGCTCGACGGGCCCGAGACGATGTCCGTCCTGCGCGGCTACGCGCAACAGGACGACATCTCGCAGTGGCATGCAGCCCAGGCCGATTTCGACCTCGCACGCCTCGGTGCGATCAGCGCCACGGATCACGAGGTTCGCCACTTCCACGATTCTCTCCTGTCGCCCTGGGCCATGCAGACGATGTTCTATCGGCTTCAGGCGACGGCGAACGGCCAGTCGGCGATCAAGGCGCTGATGGCGACGACGGGCGGGGCGGTTCCGACGCCGATCACGCGCTGGATGACATGGTCCGACGCGGACCGGGAAAGGTGGCTGCGGTTCGACGGCGCCCGCGCGGGCCTTGCGTCCGAAGCGGACCTCGTCTCCCTGCCACGGATCGATTTCGACATCCCCATGGGTCGCCGGGCCCAGCTTTTGTCCGACGCCGCCTTGCAGGACCAGTTTGCCTTGTTGGCCGAGGCCTGCGCCCGCAGCTACCGATCGTTGGAAATTGCCCGGGCGCCGCTCGACACCGGTCTCGGCATCCACGTATCCGCCACCGGGATCTTCGAGGCGACCGCACATATCGTGCAAGGTGTTGCCATCCATTCGGGCCAGGGCCTCGCCCCCTACCACGCGTTCATGAAACAGCTGACGACATCGACACAAGCGCATCTGGTCCCGTTCCAGATCCTGATGAGGGCCTTGATGGAGGGCGGGAACATCGTGCCCGCCAAACGCATCACCGAACTGTTCACTTGGATGCTGCTCGGACCGGTCGGGCACCCGGACGAAGAGGGGCATCCGGCGCAGCGCTTCGCAGTCGTGCTCATGCTCGCCGCCGCGGGCGCGGCGACGACGCTTCTGGACTTGCCCGCGACCTCGACGGCAACGGTCTGGGACACGCTTGACGAGGCGACGGGCCTGCGGTCTTGGCGGCTGAACCTGCTCGACGCAAAGGAACGGATGGCCGAGCGGGCCGCCCTGATCGAACAGACCTTCGGCACGCAGCAGACCACACCTGCCATCGCCGAGGACGCACTCGTGATCGTTGCCCGTCGGTGGCACCAGGACCTCGGCCGGATGGTCGATGCGGTGATCGCGGACCCGGACCACTACTGCGACCCGGAGGTCTATCTGCAGGACTGGACGGGGCGCATTCCCGCACCGATGGTGCTCATGCACTACGGGCGCCATGCCTACCGCATGGACCCCGAGCCGCTCGCCCGGGAAGATGTCCGCGTCATCCGTCCGCGCGAAGACGCCGAGGAAATCCTATGCCTGATCCACGCGCCCTTTCATGATCGCGCAACCCATCTGCTGGACGCTGTGACCAATCTCTACCAGGTGCAGAAAATCATCGACTACGCCTTCTACGAGGAGGCGACGCACCGTGCGGTCGATGCGTGGTTTCATCAGATCGGGCAATCGCTGACCAACCGTCGGTTTCTTCACATCTTCTGATCCGCCGGTCGCCGCGGGACGGCGATGTTGCGCAGCCTGTCCCTTCCCCCATCCCCGCATATCGCCTATCCTAGCCCCCGAGCACACAAGATAGAGCAGCAACATGCCCGACGACCTTCTGAACGGCGCCGAACGCGAGACCTACGATGCCTCCTCCATCGAGGTTCTCGAAGGCCTCGAACCCGTTCGCAAGCGGCCCGGCATGTACATCGGCGGCACCGACGAGCGGGCGCTGCACCACCTCGTCGCCGAGGTCCTCGACAATTCCATGGACGAGGCGGTCGCTGGACACGCCAACCGGATCGAGGTCGAACTCCACGCCGACAATTCCGTCACCGTGCGCGACAACGGGCGCGGCATTCCGGTCGACCCGCATCCGAAATTCCCCGACAAATCAGCGCTCGAAGTGATCCTCTGCACCCTCCATGCGGGCGGCAAATTCTCCGGCAAGGCCTACCAGACCTCCGGCGGCCTGCACGGCGTGGGCGCCTCCGTCGTCAACGCCCTGTCGGACAGCATGGTCGTCCAGGTCGCCCGCGACCGCGAACTCTGGGAGCAGCGCTTTTCCCGTGGCCTGCCGCTCGGCCCCGTGGCGAAAGTCGGCGCGGCCCCGAACCGGCGCGGCACCACCGTGACCTTCCACGCCGACCCCGAAATCTTCGGCGCTCAACTCCTCAAACCCGCCCGCCTGTTCAAGTCCATCCGCTCCAAGGCCTACCTCTTCTCCGGGGTGGAGATCCGCTGGAAATCCGAGGTCGACGACGGCGAGACCCCCACAAGCGCCACCTTCCACTTTCCCGGTGGCCTGTCGGACTACCTGTCGGAATCCCTCGGCACCGCCTCGACCTATGCCGACACCGCTTTCGCGGGCACCGTCGATTTTCAGGAAAAGTTCGGCCAGCCCGGCAAGGTCGAATGGGCGATCAACTGGACACCCGCGCGGGACGGCTTCCTGCAATCCTATTGCAACACGGTTCCCACGCCCGAGGGCGGCACCCATGTCGCGGGCTTCTGGGCCGCGATCCTGAAGGGCATCAAGGCCTATGGCGAGCTGGCCAACAACCGAAAGGCCGCGCAGATCACCCGCGAGGACCTGATGTCGGGCGGCTGCGCGCTGGTCAGTTGCTTCATCGCCGAGCCCGCCTTCGTCGGCCAGACCAAGGACCGGCTGTCGTCGGAAATCGCCGCCAAGATGACCGAGGGTGCCGTCCGCGACCGCTTCGACAACTGGCTGACGCAGGACACCAAGGCGGCGGGCGCGATCCTCGATTTCCTCGTGCTGCGCGCCGAGGAACGCCTGCGCCGCAGGCAGGAAAAGGAAACCGCCCGCAAGTCCGCCACCAAGAAACTTCGCCTGCCCGGCAAGCTGGTCGATTGCTCCGCCACCGCCCGCGACGGCACGGAGTTGTTCATCGTCGAGGGCGACAGCGCCGGCGGCTCCGCCAAGATGGCCCGCGACCGCAAGACACAGGCCCTGCTACCCCTGCGCGGCAAGATCCTGAACGTGCTGGGGGCCGCCTCCGGCAAGCTGACCTCCAACACCGAAATCAGCGACCTGAGCCAAGCCCTCGGCGTCGCCATCGGCACGAAGTTCAACATCGACGACCTGCGCTACGACAAGGTCATCATCATGACCGACGCCGACGTCGACGGCGCCCACATCGCGGCCCTGCTGATGACGTTCTTCTTCACCCAGATGCGCCCGATGATCGACGCGGGCCACCTCTATCTCGCCTGCCCGCCGCTCTTCCGCCTGACCCAAGGCGCCAAACGCGTATACTGCATCGACGAAGCCGAACGTGACGTCTGGCTGGCAAAGGGCTTGGGCGGCAAGGGCAAGATCGACGTCTCGCGGTTCAAGGGCCTGGGCGAAATGGACGCCAAGGATTTGAAGGAAACCACCATGGACCCCAAATCCCGCAAACTCATCCGCGTCACCATCGACGAAGACGAACCCGGCGACACCGGCGATCTGGTCGAGCGCCTCATGGGGAAAAAGCCGGAGATGCGGTTTCAGTATATCTCCGAGAACGCGAAGTTTGCGGGGGAGTTGGATGTTTGACGCCAATTGATCCAGCTTTCGGCAACTCTACTGTCAACATTATCCAGATTGGAAATACGACATTTCCAGCCGTGTCAGCTCTGATGCAGCTTTCTGAAACAATAACGCCCTGCCGGTTTTTCAATCCGGAGTTTCCTGAATATGGACAGACAAAATCGGGAAGCTCTTTTCGTTTTCGCATTGGAAATCGGTTATTTGCCGCAGTAACACGGCATCAACTTAAGGGATATAATCCTCGACATTTTTTTTGGCATCAACCGATCCATATTTAAGAATTCATCCGACAAGGTTCATATCATTGCGGGACGAAAACCTGCAAACAGAATATGATGATCTGTTTATATTTGATTTCTCCGACGTAGCTCAAAGACACCTAATCAATGAAAAAAAGTTCTACGACGCCACTGCGGAAGCCAAATCTTCGACAATTCCTTTTCCGACCTTCGTATTCGGAATTGGATGCCCGGGCTATCGTAATACAATAGATTTTGAATCGAACATCTATTTTCCGGTTTGCAATGCAGCGGTAGGCAAACCGATCAAACCCCAAATGCGGGACAGAATATCTTTTTTAGTTGAACCGCAACTTGAATGGGACCCGGCCGGCATGAGCGGGGGCGCAGCGTTCGGCATAAATAATTGTGGCCCGCATTGGGAGCTTTTCGCCTGCGGTTTAATAACAAATGCCTCAAAATCAGTATTCAACGTAATCCCATTTCCGACCATAGTAAAGCTTATCGAAATGGCGAGATGGAAAGTGTTTAAGAAAGTAACTGAGGAGCAAATTCAAAGGGAGTTGGGGCTTTAAAAAACTAGTTCATTATATTCCCACCACGCCCTAGCTTGCACCCCGAATGGCAAGCAAGCGTAGGGTGGGTGAAATCCACGACCCCGCGCACAAAACCGTGGGCAAGGTATTGCCCACCCTACCCCGGCGCAAAATCCCTGCTACACCTCCCCCATGCGCCCTCTCCTCCCCCAACCCGTCCGCACACGGGCCGCGCGTGCGGCCCGCTCGTCGCTGAGCAAGGTCCACTGGACCTTACTCCTGGCGCTCCTCGCCTGCACCCGCCCGCTCACCCCGGCGGAGACCGCGCTCACCGGGCAACTCCACGGCCCGACCCTCGACACCGCCCCGATCCGCCTCACGAAATCTCCGCTTGTCGGCCTCTTCCCGATCACCTTCGACGCACGGCCCCGCGTCACCTGCCGCGAGCGCATCGGCCCTCCACGCGAGGGGCGGCAGACCACCTCCACCGGGGGCATCGCCCTGTTCGAGCGTCTGCTGCTGGCCCCGGACAGCCACCTTGATGACTACGCCGCCACCTTCGGCCCCGATCAGGTCATAGACCTGCCCGCGGCCATGTTTTTGATCCACGAACTCACCCATGTCTGGCAGTGGCAGAATCGCGACCTGACGGGCTACCACCCCCGCCGCGCCTTCACCGAACAGGTGACCATCGACGATCCCTACCTGTTCGACGACAGCACCGAACAACCCTTCCTCAGCTACGGATACGAGCAACAGGCCAGTCTGGTGGAGGAATACCTCTGCTGCGCGGTCCTCGATCCGGGCGGCGCGCGCACCCATCGCCTGAAAGACCTGCTGCGCCAGGTCATGCCCGTCGCCGATCCCCGCGACCTGACCCGTCCCGCATGGGTGCCCTGGACCGAGGACCTGCCGGGAATCTGTGCCTGACGGTGCCTCAATTTCAGGCGCTCACGCCCACGTGATCGCCCGCCCTCTTCCCCGACGCGCGACACCGGTTAACGTGATGTCATGCGCGCATTTCTCCTCTCCCTCAGTCTGCTTGCCACGCCCGCCCTGGCGCAGGACACCGACCTCGAACTGGTCTTGCTGGCCGACAGCTCCGGCTCGATCACGCAATCCGAACTCCTGTTCCAGCGCCGCGCCTACGCGGAGGCGCTGACGGACCCCGCCGTGCTCGCCGCGATCCAGAACACGGCCTACGGGCATATCGCCGTCACCTACGTGGAGTGGGCGACCAACCAGTCGGTCGTCGTCCCGTGGATGCAGATCGCCAATGCAGACGATGCCGCCGCCTTCGCCGCCGCCCTCGACGGACCGCCCCGCCGCGCATCGGGCCGCAACGCCATCGGCTCGGCGCTGCTGTTCGCCGCCGAGATGATCGAGACGAACCGCATCGACGGCTGGCGTCGCGTGATCGACTTTTCCGGCGACAGTACCGGCAACACCTACGGCCCCCCCATCGAGCAATCGCGCGACGAGGTGGTGGCCGCCGGGATCACCATCAACGCCCTCGCGATCCTGTCCGATCGATCGGTCATGGACGGTCGCGACAATCTTGCGGAACGCTATGCCGAGCGGATCATCGGCGGTCAGGGCGCCTTCGTGGTCGAGGCCGCGACCCGCGACGTATTTGCCGACGCGGTAAAGCGCAAACTGATTCTCGAAATCTCGGCTGTCCCGACCCGCAGGATCGTGGCGGACCTCGATTAGCGGCGGGCATGTGATCACGGGCCGTCCGTCCGGACGCGTGTCACGGTCGGGACAGCGGACCTTCGTGTCCGTCGCCCTCAACCCAGGCACGTCACGCGCGCAGGTTTGGACTGCGCCGCACAGAAGTGTCGGAAAATTGGCGGAAGGGTGCGATCCGATACGGGTGACGCAGATCACCCGTAGATCACCCGTAAATCACCCCTGAAATCCTACGCGCCGGACCGCTCTTCCAGCGCCAGCCACTCTTCCTCGGCATCCGCCAGTTTCGCGTGCCGCTCGACCAGGGCATCGGTCGCCTTCTGAAACTTCGCAGGCTGGGTGGTGAACAGGTCTGGATCGCCGAGCAGTTGTTCCAGCTTGGAAATCTCCGCCTCCAGACGCGCCATCTCCGCGGGCAGGGCATCCAGCCGGTGCTGCTCGGTATAGCTCAGCCCGGAGCTTTGCGGGGCTGGCTTCGCCGCCTCCGTTTTCGCAGCGACCCGCGTCTTTGTCTTTTCGTCCCAGTGACTTGCGTCCGGCCGCTGCGCCCTGTAGTCGGTCCAGCCGCCCGGATAGACCGCTACCCGTCCCTCGCCCTCCATCGCGACCGTCTGCGTCGCCACCCGGTCCAGGAAATCACGGTCATGGCTGACCAGCAAAACCGTTCCATCGTAATCGCTCAGCACGTCCTGAAGCAGATCGAGCGTCTCGATATCGAGGTCGTTCGTAGGCTCGTCCAGCACCAGAAGGTTCGACGGCAACGCCATGATCCGCGCCAGCAAGAGCCGGGCTTTCTCCCCCCCCGACAGCGACCGTACGGGCGCTTTCAGCTGCTTGTCGTCGAACAGGAAATCCTTGAGGTATCCGGCCACGTGGCGTGCGGTTCCCCGCACCATCACCTGATCCGACGCACCCGAAACGCCCAGCAACGGGTCCATCGTCAGGTTGTCCCAAAGCGTCGCGTTCGGGTCCAGCTTCGCCCGCGTCTGGTCGAACACCGCAATCTCCAGGTTGGTCCCCCGCACCACTGTCCCCGCGTCAGGCTCCACCTCGCCCAAAAGCATCTTCAACACCGTGGTCTTGCCCACGCCGTTGGGCCCGACAAAGGCCACGCGGTCCCCGCGCAGAACCCGCAGATCGAAATCCGACAGGATCAACTTGTCGTCGTAAGACTTTGACAAACCGCGCGCTTCGATCACCCTCTTGCCGCTGGTTTGCCCGGAGTCAAGCTCCAGCGCGGCGGTCCCGGCGCGGCGGATCTGGGCGGATCGCTCGGCACGCAACTCCCCCAGCGCACGCACCCGGCCCTGGTTGCGCTTGCGCCGCGCGCTGATCCCCTCGACCGCCCATCGCGCCTCTGCCTTGATCTTGCGATCCAGCTTGTGACGCTGCATGTCCTCTTCTTCCCACGTCCGGTCGCGCCAGGCCTCGAAGTCATCGAACCCCTTCTCCTGTCGCCGCACGGCGCCGCGATCCACCCAAAGCGTCGCCCGCGTCAGGGCGGTCAGAAAGGCGCGGTCGTGGGAAATCAGCACATATGCCGTCCGCGTCGTGCGCAATTCCTCCTCCAGCCAGGCGATCGCCTCGATATCGAGATGGTTCGTCGGTTCGTCCAGCAGCATCAGTTCGGGTGCCTCGGCCAGCAGTTTCGCCAGAGCCGCACGCCGCCGCTCACCGCCAGAGGCCGCTTCGGGCGACTGTCCGAGAGGAAGCTTCAAGCCTTCGGCCGCCGCCTCCACGCGCCAGGACTCGGCTGCATCAAGTCCCGATGCCGCGTAGTCGCCCAGCGTCGAAAAGCCGGAGATGTCCGGATCCTGCTCCATGTACCCGACCGACACACCGGGCGAGAGCGTCCGGGTTCCGGCGTCCGCCTCGGACAGTCCTGCCATGACCTTCATCAGGGTCGATTTGCCCGATCCGTTGCGACCGACCAGGGCCACGCGATCGCCGGGCTGAACCACGAGGGACAGGTCGGAGAAGACAGGATTCCCGCCGAACGTCAGGGAGATATCGGAGAGCTGGAGAAGGGGTGCGCGTGCCATGGGCGCGACCTATGCGGCCCGGCCTCCGGCGTCAATCGCAGCCGTCAGACAGCCGCAAGTATCCCCGTCAAAAGCCGGGCGCGCACCTCCGGGATGTCGGCGACCGGCAGGGCGGTATGCACATGCACCGTGCCCATGTCGTGGTCCAGGACCGCGTGATCGGAGACCCGCGCGCCGAGGGAAAGGTAGGATCGCAGCAGGGGCGGAAGCGTTCCCTCGACGCCCGTCAAGGGGATGGCCGCGCGGGACTTCACGCCGGGACCCCAGGTCGCGGGGGCGACCCGTGATGCGAGCCGTTCCAGCGGTGCAGCGGCCTGCGGGAACGAGGAGCAGCCATGCAGCACGGCAAGCCGTTCGCGATCGACGATCCGTGCCAGGATCGCGAGCAACAGACGCGGCACTTCGGGATCCATCAGGCCGGGGGCGACGCAGACGCGTCCGACTTCCAACGCGGTCGGGAAGGCGCTGGAAAACGCTTTCAGATCATAGAATTGCGCTGCGTACCCGGCAAGGATCGCAGGGCCGACCTGGATCGAAACCCGGGCACAGGCCGCGATCCCCGCCGCCCCCTCGATCACCAGATGCCGGGCTTTTTCATCGAAGGCGTCGTCGTCGGGCGCCCCGCCACGAAACACCGCCGCGCGCAGGGCCAGAGCGGCCCCGGCCCCGTCCATCCCGGTCAGGCGCGCGCGCCAGCGTCCTGCCTCGATCTCCATTGCGGCCCTTTCCGTAGCAACCCCAAGACCCTACATCTGTCGTCGCACGACCCCGCGTGAGAGGAAAGCCCGATGGACAAGGTCATCAAGTCAGACAGCGAATGGCAGGAGCAACTGGGGCCCGAGGCCTACAAGGTCCTGCGCAAGCACGGCACGGAACGCGCGGGCACCCACGAAGATTTCCCCAAGGATGCCGGCACCTACCTGTGCAAGGGTTGCGGTGCGCCGCTGTTCGATCAGGCCCATAAATTCGAAAGCGGCACGGGCTGGCCGAGTTTCTTCCAGCCGGTGGATGGCGTCCAGTCGGACCGCATCGACGAGAGCGTCGATTCAAGTTGGTTCATGAAGCGGACCGAAGTTCATTGCGCCCGCTGCGACGGGCATCTGGGTCACGTCTTTCCGGACGGCCCGAAGCCGACGGGCCTGCGGTATTGCATCAATGGCGTGGCCCTCACGTTCGAGCCGGAGAGCGATTGATCCGCAGGACGAGTAACAGAGGTTGCCCACTTCGATGGCGGCGCAAGGGGACGTCAGGTCGCGCCGAATAGCGCCGCCGCGTCCCGCCTTTTCTTGCGGGGCTACGCCTTGGCGCCCGCCACGGGCGTCTGGATGTCCGAATGATCGACAAGGTTCCAGGGCAAGCCCGCCTGTCGGTAAATGCGCTTGGCGAGGCGTGGATAGTCGCCCACGTCATGCGCCAACCGCTCTCCGATCACGAGACACCGCAGAACCTCTGTCCCGGTGTTCTCGATCGTATGGGCAAGGCCGCCCTTGCGGTATCCGATGAAATCGCCCGGCCCGACGTCCAACCGATCTTTCCCAATCGTGGCTGTCGCGGTTCCGGACAGGATGTAAACCGCCTCATCCTCGTGGTGATGGACATGGAATTCGGTCGTCTGATCCCCCGGCGCCACCTCTATCAGATGAATCCCAAGACCACTCAGCCCCGTCGCATCGCCCAGCGACTTGTTCACGCGGATCGCCCGGGGGTTCAGGAAATGGGTCTTCCGCAAGCCAGGCATCGCCGCGATGTCAGCAGCCTTCAAAACGTAGCGGTCATCGTTCATCGGCGTCTCCGTCGTGCTGATGAGATGTCAGCCGTCACCGGCCAGGGCATTGCCGATGTCGACGCGACCGAAGTTGCGCAGGATCTGCTGGATCAGGCCGAACTCGCGGATGGACGTTTCCGTGACCCTGCGGGAGAGCGCGACCGTGCGCCCATCCTCAAGCCCGAAGCGCTCCACGTTGGAGATCGTGCCATCGTCCGCAAAGCTGATCGCGACCAGTTCCCGCTCGATCGTCTCGGGCGCGCGCCAGGCAAAGTTGCGAACGCGGCTGCTGACGTAATACCACGCATCGTCCCGGATCACGCCGGATGCTGCGGGACGACCGACCGACGCCTCGACGGTGTCGCGGGTATCGACACCCACGATCAGCGCCTGCAGGTCCCCCTCGTCGGGCACGTATCCGTGATTGCGGAATGTGGCTACACAGGCCGATAGCCCCACCACGAGCGCAAGCAGGGCCGACATCTTCAGAACCCGCCCGAAATATGCTGTCATGCGCCTGTCGTCCCTGCCCAGTATCGCGGTCCCCGTTGCAGGACACCGTCGTTTCGAAGTATGGCTTAACCGTCCCGGCACGGTCCATCAAGCCCACACCCCGCCGGGTGCTACGCGAGAAAGTCGATGAAGCCCGTTCTACCCCACCCGCTCCGCCTGGCCGATCTGCCGCAACGCAAGGCGACGCACGTGCGCCTCGTGCCCGACGCGGGCCAGATGGAGGCACTGGCAGACCGGCTCGACGTCGACCAGTTCCGCAAGATCCGCTTTGAGGGGGAACTGTCGCCCGGCCCGGGCCGCGATTGGACGTTCACCGGCCATCTGGGTGCAACGGTCATCCAGCCATGCCGCGTGACCACGGATCCGGTGACGACCCGGATCGAGGAGGATGTGACGCGCCGCTACACGCCCGATTTCGACACCCCGACCGAAGAGGAAGTCGAATTGACCGAGGACGATGCGGTCGAGCCCTTGCCCGAGGTGATCGACATGGGCGATTTGCTGGAAGAGGTCCTGGCGCTGAGCATTCCGGAATTTCCGCGGTCGGACGGCGCCGAGGACATCGACCTGACGGCCGCCCCGCCGGGTGTCGCCCCCCTCACGGACGACGCGGTCAAACCGTTCGCCGGCCTCGCGGCGCTAAAGGCCCGGCTCGAAGGCGACGGCTAGCGGCACCCGGAGCCCAGCCTGCGCTTGCATCCCGATGGAATCGCTGTATGAGGCGCGTTCCCGTCGCGATGACCGGAAACCGCTGGACCCCTGAGCCGATTGGCAATAGGGAGCGACGCAAGTTTGAACCCACACCAAGGGCCGCGCTTTGCGCCCCTTCCGAACAGACTTGAGGTTGAGACATGGCCGTTCCGCAGAACAAGGTCACCCCCTCCCGCCGCAACAACCGCCGCAGTCACGACAGCCTGCGTCCCGGCAACCCGGCCGAATGCCCGAACTGCGGTGAGCTCAAGCGCCCGCACCATGTTTGCGGCGCTTGCGGTCACTATGCCGACCGCGAAGTGATTGCGGCCGACACCGTCGAGCTGGACGACGACGTCGCCTGAGCCTTGGGCTCTCGCATCCACATGAGGGAGGAGATGGTCTATGTCCGATGACATGGACCCTCAATTCATTTCGAGCGCAGATGCCAGTGGTGTGCTGTCGATAGACGCCATGGGTGGCGACAATGGTCCCGAGGCGATCATCGCGGGTCTTGCGAAGGCGATCCGCAAGACGCCTGCGATGCGGTTCATCGTTCACGGCGACAAGGCGGCCCTGGACGGCCTGATCGCCAGGCGGCGGGGCCTGTCGGACCATTGCACCGTCCGCCACGCCGCTGCCGTCGTCGCGATGGACGACAAGCCCAGCCAGGTCGTTCGCTCCGGCAAGGACACATCCATGTGGTCGGCGGTGGAATCGGTTCGGACCGGCGAGGCGCAGGTCTGCGTTTCCTGCGGGAACACCGGCGCCCTCATGGCTGTCTCGATGATCCGCCTGCGCAAGCTTCCCGGCATCAACCGCCCCGCCATCGCGATTCTCTGGCCGGCACGCAATCCGCAGGGCTTCAACGTCATGCTGGACGTTGGCGCAGACATCCGCGCCGATGCCGACGATCTGCTGCAATATGCGCTGATGGGCATGTCGTATGCGCGAAACGGCCTCGGCCTCGACCGCCCCCGCGTGGGCCTGCTGAACGTCGGCACAGAAGAAAACAAGGGCCGCACGGAGCTCCGGGATGCCCACGATCTGATCGAGGCGAACGCGCCGCAGAACAATTATGACTTCGTGGGTTTCGTCGAAGGCGGAGACATCCCCTCCGACACCTGCGACGTGATCGTGACGGACGGGTTTACCGGCAACGTCGCCCTCAAGACTGGCGAGGGCACTGCGCGTTTCGTCCGCGACATGCTGGCGGAAGCATTCGGCGCGACGTTCCTGTCGAAACTTGCCGCCATCCTGTCGATGACCTCGCTCAAGCGTCTGTCCAAACGGATCGACCCGCGTCGCGTCAACGGCGGCGTCTTCCTGGGCCTCAACGGCACGGTCGTGAAATCCCATGGCTCCGCCGACGAGACCGGGGTGGCTGCAGCCGTCGCCCTCGCGTGGGATCTGTCGAAATCCGGCTTCTCGGAGCGTCTCAAGGCCCGTGTCGCGGCCGTGACCCGCCCGCCGGAGTCCGAAAGTTGATCCGCTCCGTCGTCAGGGGCGTCGGTCACTATCTGCCCGACCGGGTGGTCGAGAACGACTGGTTCACCACCTTCCTCGACACGTCGGACGAATGGATCAAGTCCCGCTCGGGGATCGAGCGGCGGCATTTCGCGGCCGAGGGTCAGACGACGTCCGACCTTGCCGTGCACGCGGCACAGGCGGCCCTCGACGACGCGGGCCTTGCGGCTGATGACATCGACGCCATCATCGTCGCGACCTCCACACCCGATCTGACCTTCCCGGCGACCGCAACGATCGTACAGGAAAAGCTGGGCATGACGCGCGGCTTCGCGTTCGACGTGCAAGCCGTCTGCGCGGGGTTCGTCTATGCGCTGACCAACGCCGATGCGCTGATCCTGTCCGGGCAGGCGCGACGGGTTCTGGTCATCGGGGCCGAAACCTTCAGCCGGATCATGAACTGGGAAGACCGGGGCACCTGCGTGCTGTTCGGCGACGGCGCGGGCGCCCTCGTGCTCGAACGCACCGAAGGGGGCGGCACCAACGCCGACCGGGGCATCCTCGCGACCGATCTGCATTCTGACGGTCGGTTCCGGGATATCCTGCGGGTGTCGGGCGGGGTTTCCTCGTCGCAGACAACCGGTCACCTGATGATGGCCGGCAAGGAAGTGTTCCGCCACGCGGTCGAGAAACTGGCGAAATCCACCGTCGACGTGATGGAAAAAGGCGGTGTGACCGCCGATCAGATCGACCGCGTCGTGCCGCATCAGGCGAATATCCGCATCATCACGCGGACCGCCGCAAAACTGGGCCTGCCAATGGACAAGGTCGTCGTCACCGTGGCCGATCACGGCAACACTTCTGCCGCATCGATTCCCCTCGCCATGTCGGTTGCCAAGGCGCGCGGACAGCTGCGCGAGGGCGATCTGACCGTGACCGAGGCCATCGGCGGGGGTCTTGCCTGGGGCGCCGTCCTGCTGCGCTGGTAGGCGAAGGCCGTTATCCCCGTTGGACTTTCTTCAACCGGGCCCGGCACTGACGGCCCAAATCCGCGCACCTTAACTTCGCATTCTAAGCCCCGGTGTTGACTTGTCTTTGGGCGACAGCGAAGCTGCAAGAGTGGTGCGGACCCTTCACCCTGCAAACGGGAGCGACAGATGACCGACAAGACACTGACCCGAATGGACCTGAGCGAAGCGGTCTTCCGCGAAATCGGGTTGAGCCGCAACGAAAGCGCCACTCTGGTGGCTTCGGTTCTACAGCATGTGTCGGATGCCCTGGTCGCCGGAGAACAGGTCAAGCTGTCGAGCTTCGGCACCTTCTCGACCCGGGACAAGACTGCCCGTGTCGGTCGAAATCCCAAGACCGGCGAAGAGGCCCCGATCCCGCCACGCCGCGTGCTGACATTCCGGCCCTCGCACCTGATGAAGGACCGGGTGGCCGCAGGCAACAAGGCCTGATCTTGTCCTGGACCCCCGAGAAATCCGAAGGCGCATTCAGGACAATCCGCGAGGTCGCGGACTGGCTGGGTGTGCCGACGCATGTCTTGCGCTTTTGGGAGTCGAAGTTCGAACAGATCGCGCCTGTCAAGGGCGCAGGGGGCCGGCGCTACTACCGCCCCGAGGACATGCGCCTTCTGGGCGGAATAAAGGTCATGCTGCACGATCAGGGCCTGACGATCCGGGCTGTCAGCCAGAAGATCGAAGACGAGGGACCCGAGCCGGTTGCAAGGCTCTCTCCGGATCTCGACATGCCCGAAGGTCCACCGCCCCGCACCCGTCGGGTGATCCGCCACGGCGACGACGAAGAGACGGCGCACGTCATCCCGTTGGACGGCAAGCGACCGCCGCCGGACGGTCCCGCCCCGACCGTCGCGCCCGAAAGGCCCGCGAACCGGCGGGACGGCACGGGCCCGACCGAAGAGACGCTGCCATCCCAACCGGATGCACCACGCAGGCCCATACCCGACGCGCCGGCCGACGATGATGCGATCGAAGCGGCGCCCAACGACGGGGCGAACCGGTCGGCGCCGGTCAATACACCCGCCTCCCTTCTGGAAGCCCCGTCAGACGACGGGCAGTCGGAGGTGGCGTCACCGGCGCCCGAGGTCCTTGCACCGCCAAACAGCCCCGCCGTCGATCCTGACGCGCAGGACGCCGAACACGACGGCGACCCCGAGGTGGTCGCCCCCGAGGAGGAACCGGCCCCCGATCCGGCGCCCGCGGCGCCAGCGTCGCCCGAAACCCCACCGCAGGCACGTCCCGTGGCGACCGACATTCCACAGCGCGACGCGCCTTCGCAAAACATCCCGGTGCTGGAGGCTCTGCGCCTCGCGCGGGCGTCATCAGGCATCGACCCGACCAACCGGACGCGCCTGCGTCGGGTGATCCGTCGATACCGCGCACTTGCCGAAGAGATCGCCGAAGACCTCAACGACGGTGCGCGCCGCTAGGCCTTGCGGTAATCTCCGCAGCCGATGGAAGACGCGCCGCTTTCCCGCTTGCGCCTCGAACCGAAAGCCGTATGTAAGGCCGCAGTCGGGCTATGGCGCAGCCTGGTAGCGCGTCCGTCTGGGGGACGGAAGGTCGCAGGTTCGAGTCCTGCTAGCCCGACCATCACGAACGCCTCTCCCCGACCGGGGTGGGGCGTTTCTTGTATCTGGCGGTCTTGGGCGGGGGATTGAACGATGACGATACCGACAGGCGTTCTCGCCAGCCAGCAGATAGAGGCCCTGGTCGCCGCACAAGCGATCCGCGCACCGGAATTGGCCCCAGGGCAGGTTCAGCCCGCCAGCCTCGACCTGCGCCTCGGAGCGGTAGCCTACCGCGTGCGGGCGTCGTTCCTGCCGGGAGCAGGCCGCACGCTCCTCGACCGCCTGCCCGAGTTCGAGATGCACCGGATCGACCTGACCGCCGGGGCCGTGCTGGAAAAGGGCGCCGTCTATCTTGTCCCCCTGCAGGAAGCGCTGGCCCTTCCGGAGGGCCTTTCGGCGGTGGCGAACGCCAAGTCCTCGACCGGGCGCCTCGACCTGCTGACCCGCACGGTGACCGATGGCGGCATGGAGTTCGACCGCATCGCGCCCGGTTATGACGGCCCGCTCTATGCCGAGATCTGTCCGCGCAGTTTCTCGGTTCTGGTCCGCCCCGGAATGCGCCTGAACCAGATCAGGTTCCGCTCCGGCGATGCTGCGCTCGACGATACGGCCTTGCGTGCGCTCCATGCCAGCGCCCCGCTCGTGGACGGCACGCCCGTGATCGACGACGGCCTGGGGTTCTCCGTAGATCTCGCCCCCGGTCCGGGTGATCTGGTCGGGTGGCGGGCCAAACCGCATACCGGCGTGATCGACCTCGACCGGCTTGGCTATTATGCCCCGCGCGACTTCTGGGAGGCCATCCGCACGGACCGTCGCCAGATCATTCTCGACCCCGGCGCCTTCTATATCCTCGTCAGCCGCGAGGCGGTGACGATCCCGCCGACCCATGCCGCAGAAATGGCCCCCTATCTCGCGATGGTGGGCGAATTCCGCGTCCACTACGCCGGGTTCTTCGATCCAGGTTTCGGGCATGGGACGCCTGCGCGCGGCGTGCTGGAGGTGCGCTGTCACGAGGCCCCCTTCGTGCTGGAGGATGGTCAGGTCGTCGGACGGCTGGTCTACGAGGCGATGTCCGAGATCCCGAAACAGCTTTACGGGCAGGGCATCGCGTCGAACTACCAGGGTCAGGGCCTGAAGCTGTCGAAGCATTTCACGGCCTAGAGCACCGGACAGGTCGCCTGCTGTTCTGGTGTCAGACGGTCGAACGGCACGACCCAGGTGTGAACCGCGAAGACCACGGAACCGGTCATCGGCAGGCGCATCACCGTCTGCCGCTCTGACCGCAGGAACCGCGCGGGGGCGGCGCCGGGATCGCGCGGGGCGGCCTCCGTCATCGGCTGGAACAGGTCGGCCCGTGCATAGCCCAGAGTATTGGCCCGCCACATCGGCCGTCCCGGCTGGACACGGTCGAACAGTCGCTGCACCCGCAGGGCAATGTCGGCGTCATATCGGTGCACGGGTGCGTGGATCCGGGTAAGCGGACGTCCGATCTTTTCGGTCAGGGTCCAGGACGCCGGAAAACACAGCAAGCCAGCCGTCAGGATATGCTCCGCCCCGTCCCTCTCCAGGATCAGAAGATCCTCCTGAACCAGCCGGGAGAGGACCTCGAACGGCGGCCCATCGGTCCCCACCGTCACGCCATCGGGTCGGGTGACATGTGCGCCGTGTCGCTGGAAAGACGACGGCAGATCGCCCAAGACGGTTTTCAGCAATTCGCCGGCTGCATCCTCTGCCCGGGGCAGGACCTGCAAGACCCGATGTCGATGCTCCGCAAGAAGGCGTGCCTTCGCGGCCAGCTGGGCCCCGTAGACCTCGTCGACGACGATCCATCCGCCAACGACCGGTCGAAGCCCGGGCATCCGCGCCAGCGCGGGGTCCGCCCATGGCGTGAACGGCAGGGTCTGCTGCGTGATCTCCATACGGCAGGGTCCCCTTTTGGATTGCGGCGCGACGCGCGGGGCCGATCCTCCCGAACTTGGCGGCACGGGCAAGGCAGGATCAAGGCCCATCAGGGCAGTCGCCACAAGACAGACCCAAAGTACGGCCCGCGAGTCGCAGGCCAAGCGAAGCCCCCAGGATGGCGGCGAAAACGCTCGGGGGGTGAAGTCCAAGGG